>JAADHO010000288.1:0-13979 GCA_013151775.1 Deltaproteobacteria bacterium
TCGAAGGCCTGCTCCGGCGTGCGGACTCCGCCTGCGGCGATCAGCGTCAGCGCAGAGCCGACCTCGGCGCGCAACAGGCGCAGCACCTCGAGGGCGCGGGCGGCCACGGGCGCGCCGCTGATGCCTCCCGGGCCGAGGGCCACGACCTCGTCGGCGGGCGTCACCAAGGCCTCGCGCGAGATGCTCGTATTGGTGGCGATGATTCCGTCGAGGCCGAGGTCGAGGCTCAGCCGAGCGACCGCGCGTACGTCCTCGTCCGAGAGGTCCGGCGCGATCTTCACCAAGAGCGGCGGCTTGGGCTCGGGACACGCGGCGCGCACGGCCTCGAGGATCGGACGCAGGCGCTCCACCGCCTGCAGATCGCGCAGCCCCGGCGTGTTGGGGGAGCTGACGTTGACGACCAGGTAGTCGGCATGGGGAGCGAGCAGGCGCGCGCTCTTGGCGTAGTCCTGCTCGGCGCGCTCCGCGGGCACCTTCTTGGTCTTGCCGATGTTCACACCCACCAGGGTCTCGCGCGGACCGCGGAGCCTGGGCGCGGCGGCGGCGGCCCCCGCGTTGTTGAAGCCCATGCGATTCAAGAGCGCCTGATCCGCGGGCAGCCGAAAGAGCCGAGGACGCGCGTTGCCAGGCTGAGGGTCAGCCGTCAGCGTGCCCACCTCGACGAAGCCGAAACCCACAGCGCCCAGCGCCTCGAAGCCGAGGGCGTCCTTGTCGAAACCCGCGGCCAGGCCGATGGGCGTGGGAAAACGCAGCCCGAGGACCTCCACCGCCAGCGCCGGATCCCGCGGCGCGAGGCGACGGCGTGCGACAGAGCGCGCGGCCCGCGTGGACAAGCCTGCACGCAGCGCGGCGAAGGCCAGATGATGGGCGCGCTCCGGATCGATCCGGAAGAGCAGCGGCCGAAGGATGCGTGCGTAGGGCAAGGCGCTCGCATGGTACGCGCGCCTGACAAGAAGGCGAGCCTCGAACGCGTCGACGGGCGACCTCCCGGGGGAGACCACCCGTCGCACACGGGCTCGACTCAGCCGCGGTTGAACGCCTCCACGCGACAGGTCACGGGGCGACTCTCGCGACCGGTCTCGTCGATCACGGTGAGGCGGATCTCGTAGACGCCATCGCGCTGTACGTCGAGCACGGGCTGACTCGCGTTGGGCAAGCGGATGCGGCTGTCGCCGCCGCGCAGCGGGGTGCTCATGATCTCCCAGCGGTAGCTCAAGGTCTGATTCAGGCCACACGCGCCGCCGTTGTCGGGATCGCTCGACGCTGTGCCGTCGAACTGGATCTCCGCGTTGCGTCGCAGATCCACCCGCGTGATGCCGGGACCGCAGTCGGCGAAGCCGCCGGGCGCGATCTTGGCCGCGGCTGCGATCGGCTCGGCCTGGCCACAGCTGTCCACGGCGACGCTGACGCGCGCGTCCTCCGAGGAGAGCCCCGTGTCGTCCGTGACGACCAAGGCGGCCACGTAGCTGCCGGACACGTCCGGCACGAAGGAGGGTCGCTCCGCCGTGGGCGAGACGATGCGCGCGAGGCTGCCCGCGGGCAGCTCGACGAAGCGCCACTGGTAGCTGAGGATCTGCCCGAGTCCGCAGCTGGTCTCGTTGTCGGCGTCAGCGCCCGCGCCCTGAAGCTGCACGCCCTCACCGGGGTGAGTCGAGGTGGGCGCGGCCCCCGCGGTGGCGGTGGGCGCGTTGGTGCCGCAGTCGTTGGCCGTGACGTCGATGGTGGCGACGCCCGAGCGCCCCGTGGGATCGGTGACGACCAGGCGCAGCGTGTAGACCCCGGGCACGTCAGGCGTGAACGAGGGGTTCTGCGCCGAGGCAGCGTTGAGCGCGGCGGCGCTCCCGGAGGGCAGCGCGTCGAAGCTCCATGCGTAGCTGTAGACCGGGGCGTGGGCCGCGCAGCTAGCGTCCGTGTCGGCGTCGCTGACGCTCGGCATCAGCTGCACGCTCTGCCCCACCGCCGGGGCGTCCGTGGGACTCGCCGTGATGCTGTCGACTGCGGGCGCGGCGTCACCGCAATCGCTCGCGCTGATCGTGACCTCCGAGGGCAGGCTCATGCGTCCCGTGGGATCGGTGCTGACGACGCGCAGCACATACTCGCCCGGTATGTCCGCGCGGAAGCTGGGCATGCGCGCGGCGGCGTCGCTCAGGCTGGCGCTGCTACCGGCGGGCGCGCTGACGAAGCTCCAGGACCAGGTGTAGCTGGCGGCGTGGGCAGCGCAGCTAGCGTCCGTGTCGGCGTCCGTGGTCGCCACGTCGAGCTGCACGATGTCGCCAGTGTTGGGAGCCGCGGGCAGCGCGCTGGCCGTCGCCTCGGGCGCCCGGATGCCGCACTCGTCGACATCGATCTCGAGCTCCATGGGATCGCTCGTCAGCTTGCCGTTGCTCACGACCAAGCGCAGGCGATAGCGGCCTGGCTCGTCGGGGGTGAAGGCGGGGGTCACTCGGGAGGCGTCCGCGACGCTCGCCGTGGAGCCAGGAGGCGCCTCGACGACGGCCCAGTCGTAGCTGAGCGCGAGGCCCTGGGGATCGCTGGAGCACTCACCGCTGACGGCCACGGGCACGCCAACCTGACCTGTGATGGGCGCGCTGATTACGGTGCACTCTCCCGTCGGGGCAGGAGCTGCGCCCCCATCGGCGACGCCGCCGTCTGCGGGTGCGGGAGCGGGCGCCTCCCCGATGGACGAGATCGCGGCCGAGGGCGCCATCAAGGAGTCGGGGCAGCCCGACGCCAAGAGCAGCGCCGGAACGAGCAGAGCGAGCAGATAGGTTCGGGTGTTCATCGCGTATTCCTTCATCACAGTTCGAAGCCAAGGGTGAGCTCGGCGCCGTTCAGGAAGCGCCGAGAGGTTTCGTTGGCGACCCACTCGCCACGGTAGGTGAGACCCAAGAGGGCGTGGGGAGGCAGCACGATCCAGAGCCCGCCGCCATAGCCGAGCACTCCCTTCACGGGTCCGAAGAGCAGCGCGTCTTGCACCGCCTGGTGGTTGTTGCTGACCGCGTAGCCGTAGCGCACGTCCGCGCTCAGCCGCAGGGCGTCGCTGACGCGCACCATGGCCTGGAGACCGCCACCGACGTACAGCAGGCTCTGGGGGATGGGGTCGTTCACGAACTCGTCCAGAGACGCCATCAGGTAGGGCGTCAGCACGCCGTCGAGGCGAGACACGCCCGCGGCGTCGAGCACGTCGTAGCCAACGCGCAGGCTGCCGCGCAGCCGATGCTCACGTCCCGAGACGGCGAGCAGACCGCCCGACGCGCCTGCCGGACGGTTCGTCTGATAGCGCCGGGAGTAGTAGTCGAGGCCGGCGTCGAGGGAGAGCATCAGGCCCGCCGCGGGGAAGAGGTCCACGCCGAGGCCGAAGCCGCCGTAGGCGCTCCGGTCGAGGGCCTTGGCCTCCTGCAGGCGTCCTGCCCCAACGGAGAGGCGAAGGCGCACGACGGGATCCGCGACCACGGCCGGCGCGGCGTCCTCCGCGGCTGGCGACGACGTGGGAACATCGGGCGGCGGAGGCTGCTCCGCGGACTGCGCCGATGCAGGAGAGTGAGCCGCCCAGGCGAGCGCCAGGGCGAGGCCAAAGGGCAGCGCCCGAGCGCCGCCAAATCCAAGTTCTGCCATGCAAGGTCCTCCGTCGATGGGGAGGGTCAATGCAGCGATGATGCCAAGCCGAGAGCCCTCTGAACTGGCGTGTTCTGCCCGCTTCCGCGCGCCACCCAGGCCCGCCCAGTGTACACATGTACGGCAAGCGTACAGTATTCAGGTAATACGCCATGGCCGCGGAGCGGCGGGAGCGACTTCCTCGCCCGGGTCGAGCTCAGAGACCCGTGTCGCAGTCGGGATCGTCGGCGTCGAAGAGGCCGTCGCCGTCGTTGTCGACCAGGTCGCGACAGCGGCAGGTGTCGGGATCTTGCGGCACGACGCCGCTCGCCTCGAGCAGCGCGACCTCGCTAGCGAGGTAGCCCGCGAAGACGTCCGCCACACCGCCACCGCGCAGCAGCAAGCTGTTCTCGTTGTTGTTGCGCACGCCGCTGGCGGAGAGGTTCATGCTTCCGTCGAAGACCAGGTCGTCGATCACAACGGTCTTGTTGTGGTTCCGAACCTGAGCCGAGCCACCGCCCCAGTTGCTGATGTAGGTGGTGACGCCCTGTCCACAGACGAAGTCATCGCGCGAGTAGCGGCTGCCGGCCTTGACGAAATCCCAGATGGTCGTGACCTCGACGCCGCGCTCCGCCGCCCGGATGAGACCCAAGGCGAAGCATTGATCGGTGGAGGAGTACATGCTCATGAGCACCCGCGAACTCGCGCTCCCGATCAGCCCGTAGCCCCCGTCGCCCTGGGCGCAGTAGTCGCACGAGTAGCGGCGGCCGCTGATGCGACAGATGCAGTCGGGATCCTCCGCGCCGCAGCTGGGATCGGGTGCGTCCATGCGCACGGTGAGCACGTCACCGCGCAGCACGCGGAGCGGATCGTCCGAGGGCGAGAAGTAGATCCGCGTCTCCGTGTCGCCGGCCATGAAGGGGCCCTCGGCCGAGCGATTCTCGACACAGGAAGGCGTGCACTCTCCGCAGCGGCGGTGGTCGAGTCGCTCGCTCGCGCAGTGACGCAGGAGCTGGTCCATCTCGGCCTGGAAGGAGTCCATCAGCTCGCTGGCGCCTCGAATGAAGAGCATGTGGTTGTGGTTCCGCTCGAGGCCCGCGGTGGTCAGGTTGGTGGAGCCCGTGACCAGCAAGGCGTCGGGCGTGCCCGCGTCCACGAGCAAGAATTTGTCGTGCATCAGGCCGTTGCTACGCACCGCCTCCACCCGCGCACCGCAGCCAGCGGCGCCGTCGGGACCGAAGAGGAAGGGATAGTAGGAGCGCGAGTTGTCGGGATCCTCCGAGGCGTCGTCCGTCACCACGCGCACGTTCACGCCAGCCTCGGCGGCGTTGCACAGGGCCTCCACCACGGCCGCGTCCTCGAGCCCGTACATGGCCAGGTCGAGGCTCTGGCGCGCCGACTGGATGGCGTCGATCACGCGGCTCCTCAGCTCGCCCGAGGGATCCCCTTCAGCGGGACCGTCCGGTTGGTTGAAGACGACCTCCACGCCCGCCTCGGCCGGAGGCTCCGTCTCCACGTGCAGCGTGCCGTAGGCCGTCACGTCTCCCCAGTTGAGCACCTCGAGCTGGTACTCCACGCACTCCCCCGCTGTGCGCTCGGCCGGGACGGCGAGATGGGGAGCGCGTCCTCGCCAGCTGCGGCGACGATAGATGGGCGACTCGGCCACCAGCTGAATCCGCTCCCAGCTCAGAGCGCGATCCTGCGACGTGGTCACAGCCAGGCTGCCGCACGTACGGAAGACGAAGAGGCTGCCGTGACCGGGCTCTCCGTCACGGCTCGACGGCGCCTCGAAGGGCACGTCCACGCGGATGACCGCATCGGCCTTGCCGATGGCCGGAAAATCTCCCAGGTCCGTCGGCGCTGAGGCCGTGTCGGCCGCGCAGGCGACGCTCAGGAGCAGGGGCAGGAGGAGGAGACTTCGGAGCTGCATGGGCTCACATTATACAAGATTCGGGCCAGCATGCATCGCCTGAGATCATTGAAGAAATTCTGCTCCCAGCTGGCCAGCCGCCTGGCCACACGCGGACATACGGCCTCTGGGCGAGCCGGTCGATGGCGGAGGCGGCGGCTACAGGGTCGACAGCCCGGCGGCCCAGCGCGCCTGGGCCCGAGCTCTGGGATCCGGGCGTAGGCCCGAGAGGTGAACCTCGGCCGTAGAGGTCAAGCGCTCGCGGAGCGGCTCCGGGACCGAGGCCGCGTGAAGCCCCAAGAGCAGGTCCCGGGCGATGAAGGGGTCCACCACCTGTGTGCGCCGCACGGCGCCGACCAGTCGATCCAGATCGCGGGTGATGGCCGACTCGTCGCCTCGCCCGAGGGCCAGACGCAGGCTGAGCCCCAGGTAGCGCGTCGCCACGAAGGGTCGCAGGTCGAGCTCGCGCTCCGTGCCCTGCTCGAGGCTCTCTCTCAGCGCCTCGCCCTCACCGCCCTCGAGCCGCACGCGCAGCAACAGGACCTCCGAGAAATGAGCCTCGGGTGAGCCCACGGCCTGATACAGGCTCGAGGACTCGGTGGCCTGCGCCCGGGCGTCCTGCCGCCGGCCACGCAAGAGGGCGACCGACGCCTGCACGTTCAGCGCGTGGGCCAGAGCCAGGCGATGATCGAGCTCGCGACCCGCGGTGACGGCCAGCGCCGCGGCCTGTTCGGCCTGCTCGAGCTCCAGAGCCGCCATCAAGGCCATGGCGTGGCTCCACAGGGGGTGGATGAAACGCCGACGCGCGGCCTCCGAGTTCCGCCCCAGGCGGGCCATGCGCTCGAAGCTCGCCGCGGCCTCCAGCGGCTCGCCACGCAAGAGCCGCACCCAAGCGCGATTCCACTGCACCATGAAGGTGAAGGTCGGGTCGCGACTCTGAACGCCCAGACGCTCCGCCCGGGCGAGGGCGGAGTCGGCCTCGGCGAGCAACCCCTGACGCATGGCGATCTCCCCCAGCCGACTCGAGCTCGACGCCAGCAGCTCGTCGTCCGCGAGACGCTGGGCGATGACCTCGGCCGCGTGCGCCTCTCGCTTGGCCTCTCGCCAGCGTGAGGTCAGACGTCGAAGACGAGAGCGCAGCGCGTGACCCCAGCCCCGCTCGAGTTCGACGCCCTCACCTTCGAGTCCGTCGAGGCTGGCTTCGTGGCGATCGAGCAAGGCGTAGGCCTCGGTGTAGTGGCTGCGCTCCACGCGCAGCTGGGCTGCGGCTCGCAGCAGCGGCGCCGCCTCGCGCCCACGCCCCGAGTCTGCGAGCAGGCGCGCCCGGCGCTCTCGGGTCTGCTCCGTGTCCGGTCCCGACTCCAGGGCGGCGAGGCTATGGACGACACAATCGCCCCAGCGTCCGTGGCCGCGCGCGGCCTGCTCCAGGCTCGCCCTCAGCCAGGCGTGGGAGAATTCCACGGCGCCCACCTCGGGCCGAATGGACTCCCCGGCGGCCTGCGAGCGAGCGCCGCTCGACCGAAAGCGAACCAGACCCTCCAGCGCCATGCGCTCCCACAGATCGCTCCGGACGCTGAAGCGCGCCTGCTCACAGGCCATGCGCCAGAGGTCCAGGTTCACCCGCATGCCGAGACAGGCGGCGACCTCCAGCGCGCGCATGTCATGCGAGCCCGGCTCCACCACGCGCGTCAGGCGGCGCATCCAGACCTCTTGCAGATCGTCGGGCAGATCGAGCTCGTGGCCCGGGGCCAGCTGAAACCCGCTCGCGGTGGGCAGCAGGGCGCCGCGACGCACGAGCTCACCCACGAGCTGTCGCGCGTGCAGCGGATGCCCCGCGGAGCGCAGGCTGACCTCCCGGGCCAGGCGCTCGTCGAGGCGCAGCATGCCGTGAACGAGGCGCTCCTCCTCCTCAGCCGAGAGCCGGCCCAGAGGCAGAAGGTCGACCTCGGGACGCGCCCCCAGGGCCGTGAAGCGAGCGCGCGCGTCGGGATCGCGCTCCAAGGCCTCGGACTGCAGCGTGGCCACGACGAGGAGCCTCTCTATTGGCGACTCGTGCACGAGGAAGTGCAGGAAGTCGGTGGCGTCGGTCCCCCACTGCAGATCGTCCAACAAGAGCAGGACGGGCCGACGCTCGGCCAGCCGGCCCAGCCAGGTGGCCAAGGCCAGGAAGCGCTGTCGGGCGCTGGAAAAGAACGTCGGCGTGTCGCTCGCCCCGAAGGCGGGCGCCATCACCTGAGCGAGGGCCCGCGTGTCGTAGCGAGACCACGCGTCCTGCTCGGCGAGGAGCTTCTCGAGACGCCGCTGAGCCCGAGGCCAGGGCAGCCCCACGCAGACCAGATGCTCGGCGACCATGCGCGCGAGCTCATCCGCGGTCCCGTCGACCTCGAAGCCGGCGCGCAACACCGACGCCAGCCCGAGCTCGTCCGCCCGGTGCGCGAGCCAGTCGGCGAGGCGGCTCTTGCCCACGCCCGACGCTCCCTCGATCAGCGCGACGCGGAAGGCCCGCCCCTCCACCACCTCACGCAGCCCATCCCACAGGGTGTCGCGCTCCAGGTGCCGCCCGGCGAGGGGCACGTGCCGAATTCCGTACAGCCCAAGCCCTGCACCCACCACCGACATGGGCGGCGGGGCCACCAGGCTGGGTCGATGGCTCGCGGGCATGCGCGGGCTCGGGCCCTCGAGGGGAGCCAGACCCGAGGGCAGGGGCTCGATCCCGCCGAAAGACGCTGGACGAGCGTCCGCCATCCAGGTGGTCGCCTCCTGGGCCAGAGCGCCGGTGACGGGCAACACCAGCGGCCCGCGCAGGTCTCCCGGCAGCTGAGCCAGGGCGTCGGCCGCGCGCTGAAAACGCCTCCGGGGATCGTGCGCCGTCAGCCGCTCGAGGAAGGGGCCGACCTCCGGAGGGGCGATCCCCTCGGGCAGCGGCGGAAAGGGCTGCTCCAGTCGTCGGAAGAGCGCCTGATGCGGAGTGGCCCCAGAGGTGTCGAAGGGATCCCGTCCCACCAGCAGCGCCCAGACGATGGCGCCCACGGCGTAGAGATCCGTCCAGGGGCCGTAGTCTCGCCAGCGCGCGAGCAGCTGCTCGGGGGCCATGTAGCCCGGGGTGCCCACGATGCTGCCACGATCGAAGGCGTCCGTGCCACGCCCGAGGCGAGCCTGATGGGCGATGCCGAAATCGCTCAGCCAGACCTCGGCGGAGTCGGCCTCGCGATGCACGAGTACATTGGCGGGCTTGAGATCGCGATGGATCACGCCGCGCGCGTGGGCGTGCGCCAGGCCCTCGAGCAGGCGCCCGACGAGCGGAGGCAGGGACTCCCAGAGCAAAGGAGCGACCAAACCTTCGAGCGTCCCGCGGTTCGCGCGGCGCATCACCAGGTAGGGGCTCCCGGGCAAGAAGCGACCCCCCGAGGCGGCCGCCGCTGCGCCGTCGATGCGCCCCGAGTCGAGCACGCTCACGATGGCCGGGTGGTCGAGGGCCGCCACGGCGCGGACCTCGCGACCGAAGGCCGAGAGGAATACGGCGTCGTCGATGTACTCGGCGCGCACGACCTTCACGGCCACGGGGACGCCCTGCCCCAGGTGACGCCCCGCGTAGACGTCGGCCATGCCGCCGGAGCCGAGCTCTCCCTCGAGCTCGAAGGGACCGACCCGGAGCCCCGCTAGTTTCGACACCCTTGCGCTCATCACACCCCCGAGTTGGAGTACCCGCCTCGGCCGCCTGTGTCACGTGTTCTAGCGTGTTCTAGGCGGGCAGTGGTCGCGGGAGTCCGCTTCGCGATACGCTCCCGCCCATGACTCGTCCCATGCGCGCGCGCCCTCTCACCTCCCTGCTCGCTCTGCTCGTCGCCTGCGGCGGTGGATCCACGCCTCCGAGCTTCGAGGCCGTGGCCGACCCGGGCGAACTCGGCGACTGCCAAGGGACGGCGCCCGGGGCGGGAGTCGCGCGAGCGTTTCACATCCACTGCACCGACGAGCTGCCCGAAGGCGTGTTGGTCACGGGCAGGGTGGGAGACATCCTGCTCGAGAACGCGAAGGCGCGCTTCGTCGTGCGCGCGTCGGGAGACTCGTCGACCTTGCTCGGCGGCAGCTCGGGGGCGGTGATCGACGCCGCGGCCCGTGGCCAAGAGGACCTGCTCAAGGAGGCCTTCCCCGCCTTCGGTCTGGCCAGCGCCCGAGCCTCGGCCATCGTCGTCAGCGACGCCGGGGGCGATGGCGACGCGGCCGCACGTGTGCTCTTCGAGGGCGCGCCCTTGGGCATCCTCGGCACACTCCTGCCCGGAGGCGACCGCGGGATTCGCGCGCACGGCGCCGTCGACTACATGCTCGCAGCCGACGAGAGCGTGCTGCGCGTGCGCGTGGAGCTGACGCCCGACGCCGGCCTGCCCAGCGTGCGCTTCCGGCCCGGGGCCACGGTCTTCATGGGCGCCAGCGAGCTGACTCAACCCTTCGTGGCGCTGCTCGAGGAGGACTTCTCCGGAGGCGTGGGAGACAGCTTCCTGATCGGAGAGAACGCCGCGGGCTCCCTCGGCGTGCTGGCGCCGAGCCCCGGCTCCCTCGCCCACATCAAGAGCATCCATCTGCTCAGCCAAACAGAACGCGTGGGCGTCGCGGCCGGCGAGACCTATCGCTTCGAGTACACCATCGCCACGGGCACACGCGCCGCCGACGTCTTCCGGGCGCTGCGACAAGACGACGCCGACGGAGTGCTGCGCGTCATGGGCAGCGCCGGAGACAGCGTGGAGATTCGCGACGCCGACGAGGGCTTCGTGCTGCGAACTCGACTCGACGAGGCGGGCGAAGCGTCCGTGCCGCTGCCGCCCGGGGACTATCTGCTGCGTGCCGGCTTCGACCGCGTCTTCGAGGGGACGCCCGTAGCCTTGTCTCTGGCTCGAACCGGCTCGGACGTGAGCCTGCCCGCGGCCGCGTCAGCGACGCTGGTGGTGCGCGCGGTGGCGGAGGGCGACGCCATGGAGCCCGTGCGTGTCACGGCGATCCGCGGCGACGGCCTGACGCGACGCTTCGTCGCCATCGGAGAGACGCGGCTGCGCCTGCCTCCCGGAGACTGGGACCTGACCCTCGCCCGGGGACTCGAGTTCGAGCGCTACGACGAGCGCGTGACCCTCGGCGATGGGGACGAGACGATCGTGAGCGCGAGCCTGGCGCGCGTGCTCGACACCTCCGGCTGGGTCAGCGGCGACTTTCACCTGCACACGGAATTCAGCAACGACAGCCTGCTGCCGGTGGTGGAAGCGATTCAGATCCTGGCGGCCGAGGGCCTGGATGTGGCCGCCTCCACGGACCACGATTTCGTCACCAACTACCCGCAGATCATGGCTCGCGCGGGGGTCTCCGAGTATCTGCAGACGGTGCCCGGAGTGGAGGTCTCGCCCCTGTGGGCGCACATCCAAGGCTACCCGCTGCGCGCGGACGGAGATCTAAACGCGGGCGGCGCACCCAACTGGCTGGGCGTGGGCCCGAGCACGATCTACGCGGCGATCCGCGAGCGTGGCGACGACGCCCTCGGCGGCGCCATCGTGCAGATGAACCACCCCCGCAAGAGCCCGCAGGGGTATTTCCGTACCACCCGCCTCGACCGCGACACGGGCCACACCACCGCCACCCCCGAGGAGGTCGGGCTGCCACCGACGGAAGATCTCGACAACCTCGACTTCGACGTGATCGAGGTCTGGAACGGCGCCATCGGGGGCGAGGAGGAAGAGTCCTTCGCGGACTACCTCGCGCTGCTCACGGCCGGGCGTCGCTTCACCATGGTCGGCAACAGCGACAGCCACGTACGACGCAACCTCGCGGGCTCACCGCGCACGTTCCTCGACGTGGGAGACGACAGCCCCGGCGCCTGGGACTTCAACCAAGTGGGCGCAGCGCTGCGCGCAGGTCGGGCGACCGTCTCCGTGGGCGTCTTCGTCACCGCGGAGCTGACTGGACCCGTGTCTGGAGGGATGGTGCCCGTGCACGTGCGCGTGCAGGCGCCGTCCTGGATCGAGGTGTCCTGGCTGCGCTTCTTCGTGGGGCGCGACATGGCGCTCGAGCTGCCCATCGACCCGTCCCTGGGCGATCCCGTGCGCGTGGACTCGAACTTCGACGTCCCCGTGGGCAGCCTGCCCTTCGTCGTGGTGCAAGCGGGCGGCGATCGCCCCGCACCCCCCGTGGTGAACGACCCGCCCTTCGGCATCACGAACGCACTGTGGATCTGAGCACACTGTGGATCTGAGCACACTGTGGATCTGAGCACACTGTGGATCTGAGCACACTGTGGATCTGAGCCCGGTCTAGGGCACGACGCGGTTCGGCAGCCAGGCCGGGTGGCAGAGCGCGCAGCTCTGGGTCACCGCCGCGGGCTGGCTGGCCGCCAGATCTCGCAGTGGCACCTCGAAGGAGTGGCTGGCGATGTCCCCTTGATAGTACTGGATGGTCGGCGAGCCCGCGTTGTCCAGCAAGCCCTTGTGCTTGGCGCCCGACTGGGCCGTGCCCACCATGTGACAGGTGATGCAGCGCATGCGATCACCCAAGCCCGTGTGGGCGAAGCCCGTCTGCGCCTGCACGTGGGTCAGCACGCCCACGAAGTCATCTCCGGAGTGGCAGCCCGTGCAGAGGCGGTTGTCGATGTGCGCGTCCGCCACCAGATCATTGGGGCTGCCGTTGCCGTGGGGATCGTGACACGAGGAGCAGGTCATCAACTCCTCGGCGTTGCGATACATGGGCGAGCGGATGAAGTCCGTGTACTGCTCGTGGTGCTTCTTGGAGAAGCCGGAGGTCCAGAGACCGCTGGCCGCCGTCACGGGCACCTGCGTGTAGCCGGTGGCGAACTCCGAGCGGCGAATCCCCGGGGGTGCGAAGTGCAGCTCGGCGTCCATGGGGATGTCGGTGCCGCCGGCGCCGATGCCCTCGGGGCGCGAGTGGCAGCGACCGCAGATCTGGGCCTCTCGCGCGGCGGTGAGCAGCTCCGGCTGGATGATCGACGTGCCGCGCACGGCGGCGTTCTCGATGTGCGCGGAGCCGGGGCCGTGGCAGCTCTCACAGCCGATGTTGACCTCGTCGGGGCGACCGTCGTCGTCGTAGTCGTAGGCGCCGTTCGGATCGTTGACCGCGGACGCCGTCCAGCCCGCCGTGTCGTCGCCCTCGAGACCAAAGCCCGTGAAGTGGCACCCCGAGCAGTTGCTGTCGAAGGATTGGGCGAGGGCAGGGGTGGTCAACGCGCCCGCATCGAACCAGCGCTCCGAGTGGTAGTCGCGCCAGACCCAGCTCGTGTACTCCGCGCGCGGGAACGATGAGTCACCGAAGGTGTTGAACTGTACCGGCAAGACCATGAAGGTGGAGCGGCCATCGGGCAGGCTCATCCGCGTCAGATAGCGCTGCTTGTGCACGGGGCCGCCGTAGGCGAGGTCCACGTTGAAGCGGCGAGTGCCCGCTCCCGACATGTTGATGATGCGCATGAAGTACTCGCCGGGATCACCGCGAGGCACGCTGGAGTCCCAGCCCAGCTGAATGCGAAACGCTGCGCCGCCCGGGTTGGTCGTGGTGACCACGCACTTGCTGAAGCCGCTATGGGTGCAGTCCGAGTAGTACAGGGTCGCGCCCGCGCGGAAGGCCGCGAAGCCGCCCTCCATCTCGGGAAAGAGGGTGGTGTCTTGAAGCTCGCTGACGCGATTCGGCACGTTGATGCCGTTGAAGTGCGCGGTCTTCTGGATCTGATGCTTCTCGTGACAATGTTGGCACGCGCTGGAGCCGACGTAGGTCGCATCTGCCGGGAAGTTGCCGCTGACCTCCAGATCGATCTGCAGACCGACGAGCGACGTGTCGGGTACGGACTCGCGGCACAGGCTGCCACCGGGCAGGTGAAGCGCGTCCTCCGCGGCCGGCAGCCAGACGACGAAGTAACGCCCCTCGGGCACCGTCGGGATACGGTACACGCCGTCCGCGTCGACCTCGGCCCAAGTGTACGTGTCCCCGTTGACGTCGATCAGATCTTCGAGCGGCTCATCCACGACGGACGCCGCCTGCTCCTCGGGTGTCACCAGGACATCGATGGGGGTCTCTGCCAGCGCCGCGACGTCCGCCGCGGGCACCAGGTAGACCTTGCCCGCCGCCACCGGCTGCCCACTGGTATCGGTCACCACGCCCACGACACCGGCGGCCTCCCGCGCCAGACGCGTCTCACCGACGGGCACTCCGGTCGGTCCGGGCACGCCGCCCTCTCCGGACACACCCGCCTCGCCCACCTGACCGGGAGCCCCGAGAGACCCCGCTTCGCCCGCGGGCCCAACCGGACCTTCGCAGCCGAGAGCCAGACCCAAGGCCAGAAAGGTGATGAAGGGGAGCTGTCGTGGAAATCGCTTCATGAATGCCTCCTGCCTCAGATCGCCCCCATCGCCGAAGTGGCAAGGCACAAATCGAAGTTTGTGATCCAGCAGCGGGCGGAACGCGTCGACGCCCCGGGGACCCGATGGTCGCGGGG
>JAADHO010000288.1:13988-20918 GCA_013151775.1 Deltaproteobacteria bacterium
GAGCCGGCCCTCGAACTCAGGGCGGTGTGTTGGGCAGCCAGGCCGTGTGGCAGGTGGCGCAGGCCTGAGTCGGTGCCACGGGCTGGCTGAAGGCCAGGTCACGAAGCGGCACCTCGAAGGAGTGGCTGGCGATGTCGCCATGATAGTACTGAACCGTCGGCGATCCGCTGTTGTCCAGCAGCGCACGATGCTTGGCGCCCGACTGGGCGGTGCCGACCATGTGACAGTTGATGCAGAGCATCTGATCCTCGAGACCCGAGTGACCGAAGCCCGTCTGCGCCTGTACGTGGGTCAGCACGCTGGTGAACTCGTCCTCCGAGTGGCAGTCGAGGCAGAGCGCGTTGTCGACGTGGGCGTCTTCCACCAGATCCTCTGGATTCTCGCTGCCGTGGGGATCGTGGCACGAGCTGCATGACACGAGCTCATCCCCGTTGCGGTACATGGGCGAGCGGATGAAGTCCGTGTACTGCTCGTGGTGCTTCTTGGAGAAGCCCGAGGCATAGAGGCCGTCGGCAGCGGTCACGGGGACCTGAGTGTAGCCCGTCGCGTACTCTCCGCGGCGAATGCCGGGAGGCGCGAAGTGAAACTCGTCATCCATGGGGATGTCGGTGCCGCCGGCGCCGATGCCCTCGGGGCGCGAGTGGCAGCGACCGCAGAGCTGGGTCTCGCGTCCGGGCAGGATCAGCTCGGGCTGAATGATGCTCGTGCCCCGCAGCGCCGCGTTTCCGATATGCGCCGAGCCGGGGCCGTGGCAGCTCTCGCAGCCGATGTTGACCTCGTCCAGACGCCCGTCGTCGTCGTAGTCGTAGGCGCCATTCGGATCGCTGACCGCGGAGGCCGTCCAGCCCGCCGTGTCGTCGCCCTGAAGACCGAAGCCCGTGAAGTGACAGCCGGCACAGTTGTTGTCGAAGGACTGGGAGCGCGCCGGTGTCCTCAACGCGCCTCCCGAGACCCATCGCTCCGAGTGATAATCACGCCACACGCGGCTGGTGTACTCCGCCGCCGGCATGCTGTCGTCGCCGAAGGTGTTGAACTGCACGGGCAGGATCATGTAGGTGAGCCGGCCGTCCGGCAGGGTGATGCGCGTGAGGTAGCGCTGCTTGTGGACGGGACCGCCGTAGGTGAGGGCCACGTTGTAGCGGCGAACGCCAGGCCCCGACATGTTCACGATGCGCATGAAGTACTCGCCGGGATCGCCACGGCGAACGCTGTTGTCCCAGGCGAGCTCGATGCGGAAGGCGGCGCCGCCCGGATTGGTCGTGGTGACGATGCACTTGCTGAAGCCGCTGTGCGTGCAGTCCGAGTAGTAGAGCGTCGTGCCCGCGCGGAAGGCCGCGAAGCCGCCGGCCATCTCGGGGAACATGGTCGTGTCCTGGAGGTTGCCCACGCGATTCGGCACGTTGATGCCGTTGAAATGCGCGGTCTGCTCGATCTGATGCTTGGCGTGGCAGTTCTGGCAAGCGCTCGAACCCACATAGGTGGCGTCTGCCGGAAAATTGCCGCTGACCTCGAGATCGATCTGTAGGCCGACGAGGGAGGTGTCCGGGACGGACTCGCGGCATAGATTGCTGCCAGGGAGATGAAGCGCGTCCGCGGCATCTGGCACCCAGACGACGAAGTAGCGCCCCGTGGCCACAGTGGTGATGCGGTAGATGCCGTCCCCGTCCACATCGGCCTTGGTGTAGCTGTCGCCGTTGGTGTCGATCAGATCCTCGAGGGGCTCATCGACCGTCATCGCCGCGACCTCGTCGGGCGTCGCGAAGACGTCGATGTCGGTGGCGGCCATGGTGTCGACGTCCGCAGATGGGATGAGATACACGGTGCCCGAACCGACGGGCGTGCCGCTCGTATCCGTCACCACACCCACGACTCCGGCGGGCTCGAGCTCGAGGGGCACGATGGCGGGGGTGCCGGGATCGCCCGGAACGCCCGCTTCACCGGCAGGGCCTGGATCCCCGGGTGAACCGGGCACGCCCGCTTCGCCGGGAGTTCCCGGCTCGCCCGCGGGACCCACTGGGCCTTCGCAGCCCGCGACCAGGCTGAAGGCCAGCATCGCGATCACAGTGGTTGAGAGACCGGTTCTTTCCATGGATACCTCCAGACGGAGACTTGGCCACGGATCGACACATCGCAAGCCCGCAGCCCAGAATCTCCCAGCCGCGGCCTCGCCATGCCGAGACGACACGAGCCCCGAACACTCGAAGGTGCCGGGGCTCGCATGCGTGAGTATCGGCGCGTAAACGCGCGCTCTCGTCTCGGGTCAGTCTGCGCTGTAGCGGTAGCGCGCGTGACAGCCGCCGCACGAGTTGGGCATCACGTCGGTGTCCGACGTCGCCGTCATCGCCATCTCCTCGCTCACCTGGGGCGAGACGATGTCGAAGTTGTGACCCGGCTGGTCACCTCCGACCAGGGCGGAGTTGCCGAACTGGTCCAGACCCATGGTCCAGCCACCGCTCTTAGCGGTGCGCACCATGTGGCAGGAGGAGCAGCGGCCCACGGGATCCTCGCCTGCGGGATCGTACATCACGAAGAGCCCCATGTTGGCGACGGTGTTCATGTGGAGCACCACCGCCTCGGCGATGTTGTTCTCGGACGCGGCGACCTGATCATCTGTATAGGTGATAGCTGCGCCCTCGAACTCCACCTCTCCGCCGCCGGCCTGATGCAGCGCGGCCACGTCCTCGAGAGCCAGGTCCGCGAAGGGACCGTGAGTCGCGTGGCAGGTGAGGCAGCGCTCGTTGTTGAGCAGGTTGGCGTTGGTGCCGGTGAAGACGAAGTCATCCTCCTCCACCTCGTCGGGCCCCTGCATCAGGGAGTGACTCGCGTGACAGCTCTGGCAGGTGAGTCGCTCGTAGGGGTTGTTGGTGTGAAGGGACGCGCCCAGCTCGGTGTACTGCTGACGATGTCCATGGGCGTGCTTTCCATCGGGCCACGCGGCGAATCCGTCCGTGGTCAGGTTGCCGATGAAGTCGCCGAGGGCGTACACGCCGGGGACGTATACGCCGCCACCGACATCGCCTGCGTGGTCGGCGTTCCAGGGGTAGCCGAAGGTCGCCGGCACGGAGCTGTGACCTTCGTCGGCCGCGTGACACTGACCGCAGACCTGGCGCTCTGCTTCGGGAGTCAGGTGCTCCGGGTTGATGATCTGGTTGCCGAGACCACCGGAGGAGCCCGCGTGGGCGGAGCCGGGACCGTGGCAGCGCTCGCAAGCGACGTTGAGGTCGATGTAGTCGAAGGCCGTGACGTAGCCGTTCGAGTCCGGAGTCCACTCCACGGTCATGCCCGTGGCGTGGCAGCCGGCGCACTTGCGCGCGAAGCTCCTCGAACGATCGTTCCAGTTGCCGCCGTGGTAGCCGGCCCAGATGGGCCCGTTGCCGGACTGGCTGATCTGCACCGGCAGAATCAGACGATCCTTGTCCTTGCCGGAGGTGTAGGTCCAGCCGGCCGCCGCGGGAACGTCAGCGAGCTTGGCGAAGAAGCGCTGCTTGTAGACGCCGAGGTTCGGCGTGTGCCGCACGCCACCGTCGCCGGTGCCGCCGTAGGTGCCGGAGACCGGGACCATCTCGCCATCCGCTGCGGCGCAGGTCGAGCCGCCGAACATCATGGCGTAGTTGCCCGCGCTGGGCTGACACCAGTAGACGCGGACCATGGGCGCGGTGGAGCTGCTGGGCGGACGCGCGTTGATGCCCGTGTCGATGGTGTTGCCCACGGCGGGCCAGGCGGAGTCGGTTTCGATCATCTCGGAGGTGTCGAGGGCAAGCGAATGCCAATGACCCGAGTCGATGTGCTCGGCCGCCTGGTCGGCGTGACAGCCGGCGCAGGTCGCGCGACCCACGTAGGTCGCGTCCGCCGGCGGGCGGGCCGAGAGCTGCATATCCTCCGCAGCGATGGTGGACTCCCTCATCCAGACGGCCTCTCGGGAGCCCGTGGCGAGGAAGAGGTCACCCGCGGGCGGCTCCACGTCGATGAAGTAGGGCCCCGGAGCCGGGACGTCGGTGATGCTGTACTCACCCGCAGCGTTGGTGGTCGCGGTGAGCGAGGTGCCGGCCAAGGTCACCACAGCGCCCTCGACGGGTCCGGCGGGGTCCTTGGTATCGGTGATCATGCCGGTGAGGGTCGTGAGTGCGCCGGAGGCCAAGGAGAGCTGAACGTTGACGTTGGTCGTGAGGCCGGAGCTGACTCCGACGTTCGCGGTCGCGCCATCGTTGTAGCCCGTGAGGCTACCCGTGACGTTGTAGAAGCCGATGGGCACGTCGGTCAGCGTAAAGGCGCCCGTGGCGTCCGAGTCGGCCGTAACCGTGGCCGGATCTGTGGCGATCGTCACGCCCTCGAGGGGATTGCCCGCCGAATCGGAGACGGTGCCCGAGATAGTGCCTGTGGATAGGCCGGGATCGCCGGGGTCACCGGGTGTCCCGGGGTCGCCGGTTGTGCCGGGGTCACCGGGAACGCCGGCTTCGCCGGCGGCGCCTGCGGGGCCCGCAGGGCCTTCGCAGCCTGCGATCAGGCCAAATGCCAGCATCGCGATCATCGTAGTTAGGATACCTGTAGTCTTCATGGATACCTCCAGACGGGCAGATGTGCCCCGATGCAAGGACCGCAAACCCGCCCACAGATTTTTTTTCGTGCATTGAGCACGATCATCCGGCCGATGACCGGCGGAGAGGGCCATATCGGGCGCAGGAGTGCGTGTGTTCAGAGCAGGTGGGGGAGCATGGCTCGTCGCCGGGCCGGATAGTCGGCGAAGGTCTCGCGATACCATCGGCGATTCGCCAGCGCCCGGGGGATCAGGTTGGCCGCGGTGAAGACTGCGAACGAGAGGCCCGCCAGGGACCATGTGGCCAGGGCCCAGCCCAGCCACTCGAGCAGCTCACCCAAGTAGTTGGGGCAGGACACCAGCTCGTAGAGCCCGCCGCGAGGAATCTTGTAGCCCGTCTCACCCGGCGCACGCAGATCCCGCAGCACGCGATCCGCCCAACGGTTGATGGTGAAGCCCAGGAGAAAGAGCGCGACGCCGAGCAGGAAGCGCGGATCCCAGAGCCACTGCCGCCCATAGTGGCCGGCGGAGATCCAGCTGCCGTTCAGATAAACGTTCACGAGCTGAAAGCAGAAACCGGAGGCCACCACCAAAAGCGGCGTCGCCCGGGCGCCGGGGCGAATCCTGAGCGGATAGAGCAGCGTGCGGTCCACGTAGTGGAGCTGCCACAGGGCGAAGAGCGCGAGGGGCGCGGCCTCGACGGCGTGGGGCCCGAGGAAGAAGAAGAGGGCGAAGCCGAAGACGGCGGGGGACTCCATCACCAGCCACGCCAGGCGCGCGGGCATACCCGGGCCAAAACCGGCGCGCGCGTGGCGGCCGTAGGGCGCGGCCACGAAGAGCAAGAACACCAGGGTGACGGGCGCCAGGCCGAAGACGCCCCAGAGGCAGAGCTCGTAGATCCAGCCCGAGGTCACGCCTCGGGCTCCGTGAGGCGCAGAAGCAGCCGCAGGGAGGGATAACCGAGCAGCGTCGTCTGTGCCGCCCAGCGCAGCGCAGGCAGCTCGCGACGACGCGCACGAAAGCCAGCGTAGACGCCCTCGAGCAGATGGAGCGCCACGGCGACGACGAAGATCGAGCGCACCACGGCCGGGCTGAGCAGGCCCGCGAGGGCGGAGGGCAAGATCGCGTAGGCGGCGGGGATCAGCGCCAGGGCGGTCGTCAGCCCCATGCCGACGGGGATCAGAATCCACCAGATCAGCGCCGGTGACTCGAAGCCGCGGGCCGCTCCCGCCTCGGACACGGGATCGACTGGATCGTGTTCCATGACGGCGGAGCATAGCAGTGGAGAGCCGGCGCGTGCCCTCGGAGCGATTTCGGGCTATGCCCGCGCTTCACGTCACGCGATCCGTACCCATCTTTGGGAGACCCATGGCCTTTGACCTCTTCATTCTCGACTTCGATGGCACCTTCACCGACGTGGAGGCCGAGGGGGGGCCCTTCGTCACGGCCTACCGAGAAGATGTGGCCAGACTGTTGGGCGTAGACGTGACGAGGGACTGGAAGCGAGCCGAGGCGAAGGTCCGGGAGGCCCCCGAGCGCTTCGGTTGGACCTTCGATGGACACGTGGTCGCGCCGGGCAACGCGGATCCTTACCTGCGCGCGACCGTGATCATGAACATGGTCTTCGACGCTCGTGGGCTCTACGCAGACCCCGAAGAGCGCACGCGGGTGCTGCAGCGGCTCTACTTCGACAACTATGAGAAGTCGGCCATCGTCTTCCGCCCCGAAGCCAAGGCCGTCGTGGAGGCGCTGGTGGCGAGTGGCAAGCCCGTGGCCGTGGTGACCAACTCGGCGACCGAGGCCGTGGCGCGCAAGCTCGACGATCTGGCGCCCGCGGGGCGAGAGAAGCTCACGGTGGAGGGCAACGCCGAGAAATACCTGGTCGCGGAGGCGAACCCGAGCGACGCGTGCTTCGACGGGCTGCCGACCGAGGCCCACGCCGACGGCCTGCCGCGCCCGATCTACCTCCGACGTGGTCGCTACTACGACGTGCTGCGGCGGCTCTGGAGCGAGCACGGCACAGGCCCGGAGCGCACGCTGGTGGTCGGAGACATCTACGAGCTCGACCTCGCCATGCCCGCCGCGTTGGGCTGCGCCGCCCACCTGATCACGGGCCCGGACACAGCAGAGTACGAGCGCGCCGCCATGCGCGCCCTGCCCCGCGGAGGCTTCAGCAACGGTCTCGGCGCCGCCCTGGAGCGCGCCGGCGTCTGAGCTTAGATAGCGGTAAGCCGCCGAGTGGGCCCCTCCGGACGCTTCCTGCGCGGCCCGAGGGGTCCAATCGACGAGCGCCCCCGCAGCGACCGAACGAGCGGTAGGTCACTACCGCGACCGAGGGAGCGAGGCGGTAAGCCGCCGAGTGGGCCCCTCCGGACGCTTCCTGCGCGGCCCGAGGG
>JAADHO010000288.1:20923-28775 GCA_013151775.1 Deltaproteobacteria bacterium
GACCGAACGAGCGGTAGGTCACTACCGCGACCGAGGGAGCGAGGCGGTAAGCCGCCGAGTGGGCCCCTCCGGACGCGCAGGCTACATGAAGCAGTAGGGATCGACCGTCGTGAAGGGATCGAGCCCCGCGCCGCTGGTGACGGCGAGGCAACCTCCGCACTTGGCCTGGATGGCGCACTCGCTGCACGCTGTGCAACCGACGCGATAGCGCTCGGCGGCCTCGGAGTCGTAGATGGTGGCGAGCTTCGCCTGCATGAGGTTGCCGATCTCCGAGGGGAATTTTCGGCAGGCGTGCACCTGCCCATCCGGCAAGACCGCCACGAAGTTGAAGGCCGCGCCGCAGCCGAAGCCCGTGCAGCCGCCCGTGAGCTTCATGCCCAGCTCGTGGCGCAGGATGTTGAAGAGGTTGTCCTTGAAGCCGAGCATGGGGTTCGTCTGCTTGGCCGTCATCCACTCGACCATGAAGCGCCCGTAGCGCTCCTTGTCGGGCAGGCCGAGGTTGGCGCCCTCCCCGGTCGCGGAGAGTCGGTTGAAGGTGTAGCGGTCGGCCTTTCCGCGCAGCTCCTCGGCCAGCGGGAGCGCCTGCTCCACGTTGTCTGCGGTGAGCGTGAGCATGCAAACGGAGCGCACGCCCGCCTCGCGCAGCAAGGGGAAGAAGGCCATGGCGCGGTCGTAGGAGCCCTCACCGCGGATCTTGTCGTTGTGCTCGCGCAGCCCCTCGAGGCTGATCTGGTAGTAGCGGGGCTTGTGGGTCTCCACCAGCTCCTGGAGCTGCTCCTCGGGCACGGGGTTGCCGAGGATGCTCAAGGGGATCTCGCGCCGCTTCAGCTCGGCGCAGATCTCGATGAAATTTGGGTGAAAGAAGGGGTTCCCGCCGGAGAGGGTGACGCTCGGCTTCACCTCGCGGCTCTCACAAAAGCCGCAGTAGTCGTCGAGGATGCCCATCAGCTCGTCCCGCTTCAGCACGCTGACGCGGCTGCGGTCGTAGCAGTGGGCGCAGTGCATGTCGCAGGCGTGGGTGAGATGCCACTGGAGGGTGAACCATCCGGCCTTCCGGCCGCGCACGTTGTCTATCAGCATGGGACTCCTGAGCGAGGAGCCACCCTAGGGTCGCCTCGTGGGCACAGGTTGATCGAGATCAAATGACCACGATCAAGCGAGCGCCTCAGTGTCCGAGCAGCACGCCGAGCCGCAAATGAGCTTCGAGGTCGTGCTCGACACGAAAGTCCGGCTCGTGCGTGACGAAGAGCAGGCGGTAGACAAAGCCACCGCCGACCCGAAAGCGCCCGAAGGTGAGCCCCGCGTCCAGGCCGAAGATGGGCCCGATCACGAGCGTGCGCGCTCCGCCCGGCTGGCTGCGGCAGGGGGAGACGCAGCCCACAGCGAAGCCGAGGGTGGGTGAGACGAGGGAGGGCGCGTGATGTGGGCGGCTCGGTCCCGCGAAGGAGAGCGCCCAGGCGACCTCGCCGAGCAAGCGCCCGGAGGAGTCCGGGTGGGGTCCCAGCGTACCGAGCCCCGTGAGGCGCACGAGCCCTCCCAGAGCCTGCGCACGATGCCAGGTGATGAGCGCCGCCAGAGAGGCTGCCGCGCGCGTATCGCCCACGGGACCGAGACCTCCCGCCAACTCCCAAGCAAGCCGCCCCCCGTCTCGAGGGCCACCTCCACATCATCCGCTGAGGCGGCGGCGGGAGCGGCGAGGGGGATCGCGAGGACGGAAAGAAGAGCCAGGAGCTGCGCAAAACGAAACGTGTTCTACCTGCCGCTCAAGGTAGCGCCGGTGGGCACGAGCCACAAGGCCGCCGCTACTTCGTCAAGCCCTCGACGCCGGCAACCAGCGCCCGACCGTCCCGATCCAGGCGCTCGAGAAGATCTACGCCATCGAGGGCGAGCTCATCGAAGACCAAGACCTCCGCACATCTGCGACTCTTGGGAATCAAGTAGGGGGCTTAGCTCGACTCAGGGCTGCGATCACCACAGAGATCAGCACCCCAAAGAATCCCACAATAGCACCGATTACAAAGTTGGCGTCGTCGTAGACAAGAAGGAAAGAGACCGCCACAAACATCCCGCCGAGCACGGACGGAACCACGCCAAAGAGCGCAACCTGAAGGCCAGATCGTTCTTTTTTGCTCCCTGCAAACCCCGTAATCGCGCCCACCGTGATCCCCGCGGGGCTAAACAAGAAGGCGAGCACAAGCGCCCAAAAGCTCCCCTCTGCACTCCTTGAAGTGCCCGCCATCAGGCTGCCAACCTGCATGACGGCGATAGCACCGCCCAAGAAAATCATGTGAAGAACGAACCCCAGCGCGCCCCCGAAGAGCGTCCGAATAATCCTCGACTTGGCTGACGTGTCGTTACCCATGTCCCCCAGTCTGGGCCACACAGGCACATATGACCAGCAAGATCTCGGTCTCATTGGCGCACATGACGTCCCGATCCTTTGCACTCGGGTGGAGAAATGGCACGTACTCAAAACGCATTCCAACGAGAACAGCCGTAGCAGCCAAGGAAGTGCTTGCGGCAAGAATCTGTACTGAAAGAGCCGTCGTTGGACGCAATCAACGTTTCCAGGGCGTTGTTCACCTCCTGAAGCAGCCCGGGCAGCCCGGCGATCCCGGGGGGCGGGGCGCGCTCAGATCGTGTCCCAGGCGAAGCGGCCAAGCTCGAAGGCGTGCGCGGCGACGGACTTGAGGGTCTCGTCGTCGTTGTCGTCGATGCGGCGGAGCTGATGACGGATGCGCTTGGTCGCGGCGCCGGCGAAGACGTGGAGGATCTCGCGCTGCTGCTCGGCGTCGTCCGCGCCCGCGGCGATGGCGTCGTTCACCCGGGCCATGACGGCGGCCCAGACGAAGAGGTCGATCATGATCTCCGCCAGGCGCCGGGTGGCGAACTGCTTGCCGATGATGCCCTTGCCGTGCTTGCGCAGAACGCGATCCGTGGCCGTGGCGAGCTCCCGCGTCGCGTCCTCGAAGGAGTCCGCATAGGCGGCGAGCTCCGGCACGAGGCGCGTGAAGTGCGTGCCCTCGGCGCGGATGCCCGTCCGGAGCTGCGCCTGCTTGGTGGCGTAGTCGCTCAGGACCCCGAAGCCCTTGATCGGGTGCGAGAAGATCGACTTGCGCAGGGACGCGAGCTCCTTCAGCTCCGAGGCGACGCCGTTCATGCCCGTGAGCGCGATGAAGAGGCGCAGGATGTCGTTCGTGCCCTCGAAGATCCGATTGATCCGGCAGTCTCGCAGCATGCGCTCGTACGGAAACTCGCACATGTAGCCGTTGCCGCCCGCGACCTGCAGCCCCTCGTCGGCCGTGCGCCACAGCGCCTCGGTAGCGAAGACCTTGGAGATGGCCGCCTCCACGGCGTAGTCCTCGTGCCCCGCATCGACCAGCCCCGCGACCAAGGTCACGACCGACTCCGCCGCGTAACAGTCGACGACCATCTGACCGATCTTCTGCTGAATCAATCCAAAATCTTTGATCGCCTGACCGAACTGCTTGCGCTCGCTCGCCTGCGCCGTCGCCATCTCGATGATCTTCTTCATGGCGCCGACCGAGCCGCCGCCGAGGCCCGTGCGCCCGGAGTTGAGGATCTTCATGGCGACCTTGAAGCCCTGCCCCTCCTCGCCGAGCATGTGGTCCGCGGGCACGCGTACCTCGTCGAAATTCACCGTGGTCGTCGAGCTGGCGCGTAGGCCCATCTTGTCCTCGTGAGGGCCCACACTCACGCCCTCCATCTCGGTGGTGACGATGAAGGCCGTCATGCCGCCGCGCTTCGAGGCGTCCGTCTTGGCGAAGACGGTGAAGAAGCTCGCGATGCCCCCGTTGGTGATCCACAGCTTGTTGCCGTTGAGTACCCAGTCGTCGCCATCACGCTTGGCCACCGTAGCGATGGACGCGGCGTCCGATCCCGCGCCCGGCTCCGTCAGGCAGAAGGCGGCGATCATCTCGCCCGTGGAGAGCTTCGGGTAGTAGCGCTTCTTCTGTTCGTCCGTGCCGAAGAGCTTCAGCCCGCGCATGCCGATGGAGCTGTGGGCGCCGATGGTCACCGCCGTGGAGGCGTCGTACTTGGCCACCTCCTGCAGCGCGCGCGAGTAGGCCATGCTGCCGAAGCCGAGGCCGCCCTCGTCCTCGGGGATGATCAGCCCGAAGGCGCCGAACTCCTTCAGCTCGTCGATGTACTCGCTCGGGAATTCACCCTCACGATCCCACCTGCGAAAATCCTCCTCGTGGGCGCCGAGCATCGACGAGAGCGCCTCGGCGACGCCCTGAAGCATCTCCTTGTCTCCGTCTCGCATCGTCGGAAAAGGCAACAGCACATCTTGCTCGATCCGCCCCATACAAAGGGATCGCATGAAGCTCGGCATCTTCTCTTCGGTCATGGCGTCGTCCTCTTGTGGCGCGCCCGGGCGACGCGCATTCTTCGCGTATATCAGATGGTCGCCGCAGCGGGCATCCACTCGAGCGCGCCTGCCAGGCGATCGAACACGACTCACGCCGCGAAGGGGACTCCTCACTCCACGTAGCGGCGGCGCAGAGCCGCGAGCTTGGCGAGCTGCGATTCGACCTCGACCGCGTGCTGCTCGTCGCGACGCGCGAACGCTTCACTCAAGAGGCCCGCCGCGAGGGAAGGCAGGAGCCGCTCGGCGAAGGGGTAGAGGACCTGCTCCTCGTAGCGGATATGATGGACCAAGAGGCGCTGATAGGACTGCAGCACGTCGGCCAACTCGGCGGCCACCCCGGGCTCGGCGGCCAGCCTCACGAGGGCCACCCCCGCGAGATCGATCAGGCACCTCGCCTCGAGGTGCTGCGCCAGCATGGCCGCCACGGGCCCCGAACGCTCGGGCAGGCCCACCTGGCTCAGGGCCTCGGTCAGCATGCGCTCCTCGAGCTGATGATGATACACGTCCGCGTACACGCGCAGAAAACCCAGCAACGTCTCCACATCGACCGCAGCGGGTGGTGGGCCACGCCTGAGCTGGGCCACGATGGCGCTGAGCACCACCAGGGCCTGCTCGATGCGACGATGTTCAGCGGTGAGCACACGAGTGGGCTGCACGAAGCCTCCAGGAGCTGGACCTCGGCCCGACGCGGCACACCCCAGTCCTGAGCATGCCTAGGACCAGCAGCAGGACGGGCCTTGATTGGAGTCAATTGAACTCTGGAAGCGCGACGACCTGCCCGGCGCTATGCTCTCGCGCGTGCGCCTCCACGCCTCGCTCCTCGGCCCAGCGATCGTCTGCCTCGGCACCAGCCTCGGCTGCGGCGGAGCTCCGCAGATTCCTGACTCGGGCCCCTCTCGCGACGCCGCCCTCGACGCCCCAGACGCGGGCTTCGTCTGTCCCCAAGATGGCGTCCGAGGCTCGGGTGTACACCGGCTCTTCGTCCAAGGCAGCGAGGCCGACCCGCTGGACGATGGCACCTGGCCTCTGCTCCACGAGTGGAAACCGGACGGCTCCGACGCCGAGCTCTGCGACGATCGTGTGTACATCAACGACACCAACGGCGACGGAGTCTGGGAGCCCGGGGAGGAGCCCAAACCCCTGGGGCCGAGCACCATCGTGCACGGCGAACACTTTCTGGTGGGCGCTGGGAGCTTCGTCGAGTTCTCGGCCACCCTATGCGACGACATCACGGGCCGCGTCACCTTCTACATCCCCAACTTCGATCAAGAGGGCAGCGTGGCGCTGCATCAACTCTACGTGGTGCACGAAGGCGTGGAGACCTTGATCGCCGAGGCCACGGATGACGAGCCCGGCTTCAGCGGCTACAGCCCCTTCGTGCGTGTGCTCGATGGCGTCGACCCGGAGGCGCGACCGGGGGACACGCTGCTGCTCCGCAGCACGAACATCAGCGGCGCGCCCTTCAGCGTGATGGTCTGGCGACCGCCGAGCGACTATGAATCTTGGATCCTGGTGGAGGTACCATGAAGGCGATCTGGGCGACTCTGATGTGCGCATGCCTGGGCGGAGCGGGCTGCGGAGCGGGCGACGGCGCGATGGACGCGAGCCGCCCCGACTCTGCCCCCCACGACGCCAGCGGCGAGGACGCGGGCGTCGCGCTCCCGGGCTGCGCTGGGGCGGGTCTGCTCGAGCTCGGGCGCTGTGAGCTCCCCGGCGGCGGACAATGCACCGGCACGCCGGATGAAGGCGGGCTCTTCGTCTCGCTGACGCCGGGAGATTCGGTGCCCGTGGTCCGTGGCCCTCAAGGTTTTCAGATGTTGATCTTCGCGGCGCGCACCCGGGGCATCGCGGCGGGCGATCCGAGCATGCCGAGCTCCTCAGCCAACCCCAGGCTGGAGCTGCACCTGCTGGACGCCAGCGGCACGGAGCAGTCGCTCTATCGCGGACGCTCGGCCTTCTTGCCAGAAGAGGGCGCACCGGACCGCTTCTTCAACGCCGGACTCTTCGTGGTCGTGGATCCCGCCGCCACGGGCCTGAGCGGCGCGGAGGCCGACGTCCTGGGCAAGCTCACGGACGCCACGGGGGAGCTGCGCTGCGGAAGCGTCCACGTCTTCGTCTCGCCCTGAGCCCGAGCACGCGCCGTGAAGACGAATCGATAGCGTGGCGCCTGTCGCGGCGTGCTAGAGCACGCGCCGTGGACGGATCCACACGCAACAGCGACCTGACCTATCGCGGCAACCGAGGCCGCGGCCGCCACGATTGGTTGCGCCTCACCCCCGCCTACTCCCTCAGCGTGGTCGAGCAGCTGCTCGATCAGGTCGCGCTCGAGGAGCGGGTGCTCGATCCCTTCAGCGGCACGGCGACCACTCCCCTGGCGGCGGCCACGCGCGGACACGAGGCCGTCTCCTGCGACATCAACCCGTTCCTGATCTGGCTCGGCGAGACCAAGCTGCGGCGCTACGATCGCTCCGTCGTGACCGAGGTGGGGGAGCTCGGGGAGGAGCTCGCAGAGTCCGCACGGAGTCCCTCCGCCGCCCGCTCCGAGGCGCCGCCCATTCATCACATCGAGCGCTGGTGGCACGCGGACGCCCTCGACTACCTGCGGGCGCTCCACGCCGGCATCGAACATGCAGCCGATGCCCACTCGGCCCGTGGACGGCTGCTGCGCGTCGCCTTCTGCCGCACGCTGATGGCCCTCTCCAACGCCGCCTTCGACCACCCCTCCATGTCCTTCGACGACGCGCGCCCCGAAGAGCGCGACAAGGCGCTCTTCGCCGCCCGCTTCCGCGACGACGTGGCGCACATCCTGGCCAGCGCCGCGCCAGCCCCGAGGCGTCGAGCTCACGTCCTCGCGGGCGACTCGCGCGATCTCGACGCCCTCGGCGACCGCCGCTTCGATCGCGTGATCACCTCGCCGCCCTACCCCAACCGCATGAGCTACGTGCGCGAGCTGCGCCCCTACATGTACTGGCTGGGCTACCTGCGCGAGGCGCGCGAGGCGGGAGAGCTCGACTGGCGCGCCATCGGCGGCACCTGGGGCGTGGCGACCAGCCGGCTCATGCGCTGGACGCCCCGAGGCGAGGTCGAGCCCGCGTCCTTGGCGCCGCTGCTGCTCGAGGTCGAGGCGGGTCACGCCACCAACGGCCCACTGCTCGCGCGCTATCTGCGGCGCTATTTCGAGGACACCTCCCGCCACCTGAGGGCGCTGCGCGACCACGTCGTGACGGGCGGATCCGTGCATTACGTGGTCGGCAACTCGACCTTCTATGGCGTGCTCGTCCCGGTCGAGGCGCTCTACGCGGAGCTGCTCGAGCGCCACGGCTTTGGCGCCGTCGAGGTGAAGCGCATCCGCAAGCGCAATTCCAAGAAGGCCCTCTACGAATTCTTAGTCAGCGCTCGGGCGCGTTGACGGCGGGCTCGTCCTCACGCTGCGGGTCCGCGCCCTGCGGGGCGCCACAC
>JAADHO010000440.1 GCA_013151775.1 Deltaproteobacteria bacterium
ATCGAGGCGCTCGGCGCTCAGCTCACGCAGATCAGCGCGCAACGGGCGAGCAAGCGCGTGGAGCTGTCGACGCTGGTGGACGAGCTGAACGTGCCCGCGCCCGCGTCGACGCAGTAGGCCGTCAGCGCTTGAAGCGACGCCCGAGTGCGCCGGTCAGGGCGCGCAGCTCGGGGACGCGCAGGAGCCAGGCGCTGAGCGCGTAGGTCGCGGCGCCGCCTAGCACGCAGGCGATCAGGGAGCTCGCCCGAGCGAAGAGTCCGGCGTCGCTCGCGAAAGGCAGGACGAGCAGCAGCGCTTGGATCGCCCCCGCCATCAGCAGGCTCGCGAGCAGGACGCGCAGGGTGTTCCAGGTTAGCTTCTTCAGACCCAGGCGGCCTACGCGGCGACGCAAGAGCGCGAGCAGCGTGATGAGCTGCGCGATGGATGCGGCGGTGACGGCCATGGCCAGGCCCACGTGCTTCAGCGGTCCCATGGTCGTGAGCGCCACGGCGCCGAAGACGATGAGGTTCGCGGCGGAGCCGATCACGGGCGTGCGCGTGTCGTTGTAGGCGTAGAACATCGGCACGATGGTGCGCACGGAGGCCACGGACCAGATGCCCGCGGCCATCCACACCAGGGAGCGCGATGTGAGCTCCACCTCGAGGGGTGTGAATCGACCTCGTCCGAAGAGCACGGAGACCACCGGCGTGGCCAGGCTCGCGAGCCCGACGGCGGAGGGGATGGCGACGAAGAGGGAGAGGCCGAGGCCGTAGCGGAAGACCTCCTTCACCTTCTCGTCGTCGCCACGCGCGCGAAGCGTGGAGAGCGTGGGCAGGGCGGCGGAGGCGATGGCCAGGGCGAACATGCCTTGGGGGATCTCCACCAGGCGCTGTCCATAGTAGAGGTAGCTGACGGAGCCGGCGGGCAGGAAGGACGCGAGCTGCCGCGTGAGCATGATGTTGAGCTGATACACGCCCAGGCCGAGCAGCAGCGGCAACATCAGGCGGAAGGCCTTGCGCACCCAGGGGTCGCGCAGATCGAGGCGTGGCCGGCGCAGGAGTCCGGCGACTCTCAGGGAGGGCAGCTGCGCGAGGATCTGCAGCGTGCCGCCGATCAAGGCGCCGAGGGCGAGCGCGCCCACCCCGGGAAGCCCGAAGCGTAGGGCCGCGGGCACCAGGGCGAAGGCGCCGGCGATCAAGGCGACGTTGAGCAGCGCCGGTGCGAAGGCGGGCGCGGCGAAGCGACGCACGGCGTTCAGCGCGCCCGTGGCGAGCGCCGAGAGCCCCATCAAGAAGATGTAGGGGAAGACGACGCGGGTCAGCGCCACGGTCTCCTCGAAGCGCCCGGGCGTGTCGTGGAAACCCGCGGCGTAGAGCTCGACCAAGGCTGGCGAGAACGCCACGCCGAGCAGGGTCACGGCCAGCAGCACGAGGGCCATGGCCGCGACCAGCTTGGACTGAAAGCGCGCGGCGGCCTCGAAGCCATGCTTCTCGCGCACCTCGGAGAAGACGGGCACGAAGGCGCCCGCCACCGCGCCCTCGCCGAGTAGCACCCGCAGCGCGTTGGGGATGGTGAAGGCCACGAAGAAGGCGTCCGTCGCCGCCACCGGGAAGACCATGGCGATCACGGCGTCGCGCACGGCGCCCAGCACGCGTGACGTCAGCGTGCCCGCGGCCACCAGCCCCGCCCGGCGCACGATGGCGCCCTTCTCCGTGCCGGACTCGGACATGCCTCAGCATCCGACGTGGACGCCGAGGGCGCAAAGAAACCGCCTGGTTTCGGCGCGCGACCTGCGCCTCGCGACGCCCGCGGTCGCGCGAGCTGTGACTCAGCGAGCCTGGTGGAATTGCCGCCGCGCCATGGCCTCGAAGCGTTGGGTCATGCTCTTGCCCATGTGCTCTCCGAATGTGGAGTTCAGCACTTGCCAGGCAACGACGGCACGGCTCGCCTCGTAGCGTCTTGCGATGTCTTCCACGGCCGGCTCGATGCCCGCAAGTGTCACGTCGCCAAACTCCCGCGCCGCGATGGCGCGCGGCAGCAGCAATTCTGCCGCGAACGCGTTGCAGCGCGCCTCTAGGTCGGCGGGAGCGCTTCGAGTCTTGGCCTCGGCCATGGGCAACTCCCGACCTCCAAAGTCAATCAGCAGGTGGCAGAGCTCGTGGGCTAGGGTGGCTCGTAGTCCCCGGTGGCCTCTGGCGTGTGGCCCTCGTGTGTTGACGGCGATCACGGGGCCGAGCTGGTTCCGCTGCCAGACGCAGATGGCGTCAGCGGACACACCGTCTGCCTCTACGTCGATGACCTCCACGCCCAAGGCCGCGAGGAACCCTCGGATCTCGAAGGGCTGGTCGTCCGCCGCGGAGACGCGAGACCGCAGCCACGCCGCCAGCGCGTATCCCTGCTCGTAGGGGCTGGCGCTGACGAGCTGAACGCTCCCCCGCCATGCGTCCAGTGCCGTAGCGTCTCTCGCACCACAATCGCGCACGGCTCGAAAGAGCGCTCTCAGTGCTTCCGGTGGGCTGGCAGGATCGATCATCCGTGCCGCCCACGCGAGGGGGCTCGACATCGGGTCGTCGGTCGCGTCTCGGCCCAGCACCGCCTCCAACTTGCGCTTCGACTTGCCCCCCGCGAGGCGCTCGAGGCTCGTCGCGTCCCAACCCGTGGCGACCTGCAATCGTTGGCCCGGCGTGCTGTCGTCGCGTCGGCGCCAACGCTCGACGGCGTCCTGTGCCCGGGGATCCTCGAGCGCGGCGAGGCGCCGCGAAATCTTCTCTCCCAACATCTCGAGGGAGGTGCGTACCTGTTCCCAGGGCAGCTCCTCGTTGACTCCCTCACTCGCAACCTGAACTCGGTCGCCGTACCGAAGCACGTACAGGCTCGGCGCTAGCGTGCCCCTGAGCCCCTCGGACAGGTCATGCATCCGCAAGAAGCCCGAGAGCATCTCTTCTTCGCGTTCCGCTCGGCCTTCCGCCATGGTTGCCCAGCGATCTTCGGCCCGCTTCCACAGAGTCGTCGGCGGACCTCCGAGTCCGAGCGGATCCACCCCGGGCTCATCGACGAGGTAACGCCAAGCGCTCACCAGGTACTCGAAGAGCTCGACCCACGGCCAGGTCTCCGTGGACTTGCCCAACGGCCACACCTCATGAGCCCCGACCCGCACGGCTAGCCGCCCACGTGTGGCTTCGGCCGCGGTTCCAGCGGGCGCCTTGCGGGCCCAGCGTAGGTCGAACTCGAGTCCTGTGCTCGAACGCTTCATCGACATGCCCAGCTCCGGGTACTGTTCAACCACGCGTCGATGGCGGTCGAGCGAGCCGTCTTCCGAGCCCATCGCCGAAACTCGCGGAGTATCCGGCCTCTCATTCTCCTCTCGAAGTGCGCATGGAACTCCGGAAATGCGTGGTACGAGCGTCCACGTCGTGTGGGCTCGGCGCGGTAGAGGACGCCATCGTGGAAGACATAGATGGCGTCCGGCGCTTTGGAGTCAGAGCGTGGGTCATGGCACTCGAAGCGACTCGGATCGTTCAACACAGTCTTGGGCTGGCCAATGCCGCGAGGGCAGTGGGTGACTACTTTTCCCGCGACGCAACGGTAGCACGGGCGGTCCTCCAGGGGCGCGTGCTTGGCCTGCTGACGCGGTTCCCCCGGATCGTAGTCGTACGTCTTCACCGCTCGCTGACGCTAGGGTGATCGGGAGTCGCCTGCAACCCCGCAGCGTCTGCGTACCTCGGATGCGACTCGCGTCAGACGCGGATCAGCGGCGCGTCGGGGTCGAGGCGCTTCATGTCGTCGGCATCCGAGGTGACGATGCGATGGCCGCGGGCTCGGGCGCAGAGGACGACGGAGGCGTCGATCACGTCTCGGGTTCGTCGCACCCCACAGAGTTGTCCAGCTGCGCGTGCGCTGCGGTCGTCGAGCGGCACCACCTCGAGCTCGCTCGAGGCGAGGAGCCGGGCGAGACGCGCCTGCCGACGGCCATCGCGCCAGGCCTGGCCCACGACGCCCGCGGGTACCGCCAGAGTGAGCCCCAGCTCGCGCGCACGGGCCAACAGGGCGACCGTCTCGCGCTCGTTCTTGTCGAAGGCGATCAGGGCGCCGGCGTCCAGCGTGAGTCCGGTCACTGCCGGCGCTTGGTCTTCGACGCGGTCACGCCTAGCGCTCGATCGGCGCGGCGCCGCTCCGCAGCGGTCAGCGGCCCGCCCGACTCCGCCAGCATCTCGTCGAGCAGTGCAGACAGGTCGTCCAGCTTGGTCTTCTGCTCCAGCGCAGCGGCGACATAGGCGCTCACGCTCGCTGCCCGCCCCTGGCGAACCGCGTTGCGTGCTCGCTCGGCCAATACCTTCGGCAGGCTGACGGCGATCTTGGTTGTCGTGGTCATACTGTTAGTATGATTCATACGGGCGACATGATCCAGCCGGGTCGCGGAACGGCGTTGTCCACCCAGCCTCCGGGCCCACTCGTCACTCGCTGCCGTGTCGTAGCTCTGCACAGCGCCGCAGTGTCCTAGATGACCCCACCGCAGTAGCAGCGGCGCCGTCATAGCTCGCGCGCAGAGCAGGTCGGAATACCGGGCTGCGCTCCAGCGGTCGCATGTTGGTGCGCATCGACTTCGTACCGCGTCTGCTCGCCCTGGTGGTCTTGGTGCTCGCCGGGGTCTCCACCGCGAGGGCGACGCCGGACGCGTTCGAGGCAGCGCCCGGCAGCCTCGACTCGTTTCACGCGGCCTTGGTCGAGGCCCGAGCGGGTCGCGGGCTGGCGCGCGTGAGCGTCTACGGTGCGTCGCACACCGCGGACGACTCCTACACCTCCGTGCTCAGGAGGCTGCTGCAGGCGCGCTACGGGGACGGGGGCCCAGGCTGGGTGATGCCCGCGTCGCCTTTCCTGTTCTACGATCACGCGGGCGTCGAGTTCGGAGGTCGCGGCTTCGCAGGCTTCTTCGTGCGCGGACGACAGCGACGCCGAGCGATCTACGGGCTCGCAGGGTTCGCCCTGAACGCGTCCGATGGCGCGCACGCTCGCGTTCGCACGGAGCGCGTCCTTCCTCGCGTCTCGATTCACTATCTCAGCCAGCCGGGCGGCGGTCGAGTGCGCATGCGCCTCGATGGGCAGCAGGATTGGGTGGTCGACACGGACGCGGCCCTCGCCGTACGGCACGCCGAACGCGAGGTCGAGCTGCGCGAGCTTCGGCTGCGCGTGGAGGGCGGGCCGGTGCGCCTCTTCGGCGTGGTTCTGGAGCGTTCCGCGGGGGTGGTGGTCGACAACTTCGGTGTGCCCGGCGCGCGCGTCTGGGACCAAGAGCCTTGGCGCTTGGACGCGCTGAGGGCGGAGGCAGACGAGCGCCCGGCAGACCTGCTGATCCTGGCCTATGGCACCAACGAGAGCGCCAACGCCCGCGTGGCCCTGGCCGATGTCGAGCGTCGTGGACGACGCGCTCTCCGGCGTCTGCGAGCCCTGTCTCCCCGCGCCTCCTGCCTCTTGGTAGGGCCCGGCGATTGGCCACGGCGCAGCCGTCGCGGCGCGCTCGTGCCTCGGCCACGTCTGCTGGGCGTGCGCCGGGTGCAACGCGAGCTGGCACGTCAAGAGGGCTGCGCCTTCTTCGACACCTACGCCTTCATGGGCGGCGAAGGTTCCATGGAGCGTTGGATGGCTCGGGGGCTCGCGCTCGACGACCACGTGCACTTCACCCGCGCGGGAGCCCGCCGTTTGGGAAGAGCGCTAGTTCGGGCGTTGGCGCCCTTGGAGGACGAATGAGTACTCGAGAAGCTCACGCACGAAGGCTCCCGAGCCTGCTGACATGCGCGGCCCTGATCACGCTCGCGTGCGCGCTGTCGCACTCTGCGCCGCGGCGCTCTGCGGAGGCCCAGGGACCGGGCGTGACGCTCGAGCGGGTGCACGCCAGCCTCGCGCCGACACTGCCCATCGGGGATCGCCAGATCACCCTCGTGCGGGTCGATCTCAGACGCTATCGGCTGCGCTTCGTCACCGAAGCGCGTGAGGGCGCGCGACGGACGATCCCGCGCTGGGTGGCGGATGAGGGGCTCGCAGGAGCCACCAACGCGGGCATGTTTCTGCCCTCCGGGCGCAGCGTCGGCTTCATGCAGCGCGCAGGAGAGGTGGTGTCGAATCGCATCGTCAGCCGCTTCCGCGGGCTCCTGGCCTTCGATCCTCGTCAGCGTTCGCGCGCCGGGCTGACGCTGACGGGTCCCGCTTGCGGCCAGAGCCTCGAGCGCGCACGTCGCGCCTACCGCAACGTGCTCAGTGCCTACCGGCTGCTCGACTGTCACGGAGGCGCCGTCGGCTGGAACAATCGCAAGCGCTACAGCGCCGCTGGTGTCGGCGTGGATCGAGAGGGCCGAGCCGTGTTCATGCACACCCGCACGCCCTACCGCATGGACCGACTCAGTCGCATGCTCGCCGCGCCGGAGCTCGGACTCCGCGGTATGATCTTCGTCGAGGGTGGCCCCGAGGCGTCGCTCTACGTTCACGCGGAGGGCGTACAGCTGGCGCTCATGGGGAGCTACGAGGACGGCTTTCACGAGAACGACGACAACCACATCTTCTGGGACGTCCCGAACCTGATCGCCTTCGAGGCGCGTTGAGCGAGGGGCGGCTGGCCCGCGCCGCGAAAACGGCAGCGCGCCGGTCTGCTTCGACGCTAGGCGTCGCTGGTCGCCTCGACGGCGTTCGGTCCCGTCGTCGACTTGCCCTTGCGCTGACTGGGCCTGAGCCCCGCCACCTCGAGCAGGGCGGGCTGCACGACCAGAGTCGCCAACAACGACGAGCCCACCGTGACGGCGATCAGCTCCCCGAAGTGACGCACGGGCACGAAGGAGCTGAAGAGCAGGACGCCGAAGCCGGCCATCAGCGTGACGCCGCTGACCACGATGGCGCGGCCGGTGCCTCGCGCCGCGCGCACCAAGGCCGCGTTCGAGCCCAAGCCTCGCCCCGTCTCTTCGCGGAAGCGCGCCAGCACGTGGATGGTTCCGTCCACCGCCAAGCCGATGCTGATCGAGAAAACAATGGCCGTGGCTGCGTTCAGCGGGATCCCGCGTGCCACCATGTAGGCCACCGTGGCGACCAGAGGGATCAGGTTGGGCGGGATCGACAAGAGCCCGAGGCGCACGGAGCGGAAGAGCAGCGCCAAGAGCACGAAGATGATCACCACGGCCGTGGCCAGGCTGCTCAAGAGGTCGCGCACCACCGCCTCTTGACCGCGGGAGCCCGTGTAGGCGTCTCCTGTGTAGGCGAGGCGCACGCCCGGCAGCGCCGTGGTCGCCGCGCGCACGCGCTCTTCGAGTTCGTCGATCAGCGCCATGGTGCGCTGCGCGCCCACGTCGCGCACCTTCACCTGGATGCGCAGCAGTCGACCCTGGTCGCCGAGGAAGCTGCGGAGCGGGTTCGCGTCTCGCTGGGCCAGCAGCGTCATCAGCGCGTGCACGCGCTTGTCCGTACCGAAGGCCTCGTCGCGGCTCGCGGGATCGTTCGTGACCAGACGCCAGGTCTCGTGCAAGAGATCGCTCGGTCCCGTCACCGCGAGCACCTCGGGCTGTTCGCGTGCCCAGGCCTCGACCTCGTCTAGCGCGTCGAGCTGCCGCGCGCTCATCAAGGCGTCGGCGTCGCTCGAGCGCACCATCACCTCCAGAGGGCGCACGCCATCGAGCTCACGCTCGAGCAGGCGCGTCGTCACGTAGACGGGGTCCGAGGTGTCGAACTGATCGAGCAGGGCGTGGTCGACGCGGATTCCGCTGGCCGCCCACAGGCAGCCGGCGAGGGCGACGCTGGTCACGCCGAGCACGACATAGGGGCGCTTCAGGATGCGCGCCGTCAGCTTCATCAGCAGCACCTCGAGCGTGCCCCCAAGGCGCGCCTCGAACTGCCGCTTCGGGGGCTTCACCCAGGTCAGGACGCCTGGCAGGAAGGTGATGGTCACGAGGTAGGCCACCATCACGCCGACGCCCGCCGTGACGCCGAAGTGTCGCAGCATGACCGTGCGCGACACCACCAAGGAGGCGAGGCCTACCGCGGTCGTGATGCTGGTGAGCAGACAGGCGACCGCCATGGTGCGCACCGTGACGTGACCCGAGCGCACCACGTCCCCGTCGCGTCTCAGCTCCTCGCGGTAGCGCCCGATCAGATGGATCGAGTCGCTGATGCCAATGATGATCAACAGCACGGGGATGATGTTGTTGAGCACGTTCATGGGCTCGCCGACGACCGCCATGCCGCCCAGCACCATCACGGCCGAGATCAGCACCGCCCCGATGGGCAAGAACACCCCGGGCATCCAGCGGAAGGAGAGGAAGAGCAGAAACATGCAGACGAGCAGCGTCAGAGGCACCAACGTGAGCTGGTCTGAGCGCATGTTGGTGACGATCTGGCTGCGCAGATAGGGCAGCCCTCCGAGGTGCACGCTGACACCTTCGGGAGGCGGTGAGTCCGCGAAGCGAGCCTCGGCGCGCTCGACCCAATGGCGCATGTCACGAGCGCTCATGGGCTTCAGGCGCAGGGCGACCACGGCCACCTTGCGGTCGCGACTGATCAGCCGTCCCTGCACCAGCGGCGCGTCGGCCAGCACACGACGCAGCTCGCTCACCTCCGCGGGCGTGACCTCGTCGCCTTGCACGATGGCGTCCGACTTCAGCTCGGCGAGCTGAGGGCCCAGGCCGGCGAGCCCGCCGGGGAAGCGCTCGGGCGCCGTCTCGATCAGGTCGAGGATGGCGTCCATGGCGCCACCCGAGACGTCGTCACGCCAGCTCTCGTCGCCGGCGTCCCCTCCGTCGCCGAGGTCGTCGAGCGTCTCTCCGCTCCCCAGATCATCCAGCGTCTCGTCCGAGGTCGTCGGCTCGCTGTCGGGCGCTGGCCTGCGCGGCAGGGGCAACCGGGTGATGTCGTCCACACGCTCGACGGCGGGATCCGCCTCGAAGTGCTGCGAGAGGCCGCGCAGGTAGGAGAGCGGCTGCTGGGTCAGCACGTCGTCGGCTTGGACCAACAGCACCACCACGCGGTTCGTGTCGCCGAAGGACTGATGGAAGGCGTCGGCCACGCTCTGGTCATTGCCCTCGTAGGAGGAGAGCAGGTTCTCGGGGGCCGAGTCGATGCGGATGTTGGGGATCTGGCTCGCGAGGGCCAGGGTGAGCAGGGCGAGCAGCGAGAGCACACGCGCGCGCCCGTCCGTCACCCAATGGGCGAGCCGCTCGAGCAGGTCTGGCTTGTGGTCACCCGTCATACGCCACGCGGCCCCGCCGCCCTTTTACGTTGGAGGGTCCGGAACATTCACGGCCCGGACACTACGCGCAAGGCGGCGCGCGCACACCCACGGGATCGCCGCGTGGAGTAGAACGCGTTCCTTTCAGGGGCCTTGACCGGGGGGCCTGGCTCTGCGAGTCAGGCGGATCTCAGCCAAGGGGCAGCCAATGCAGAGTGACGACCAAGAACTTCGAGACAAGCTCGCGCGACTAGGGAAGAACCTGGCCTGGGCGTGGGACGCCGAGGCGCAGAGCGTGTTCCGCGATCTCGACCCCGTGCGTTGGGAAGAGGGTGGGCACGATCCCACGGCGCAGCTCGCGGCTCTCACGGACGCCGATCTCGAGACCTCCGCCCGAGCCCACGACCTGCACCCGCGTGTGGACCGGCTGCTGCTCGAGCACGCCCACTACCTCGAGCGCCGCACGGATTGGGGCCCCGTCCGCGCCGGCGTGTTGGCGGGCGGACCCGTCGCGTACTTCTCGGCCGAATTCGGTCTGCACGAGTCTCTGCCGATCTACTCGGGCGGTCTCGGCGTGCTCTCGGGCGACCATGTGAAGAGCGCCTCCGACCTCGGTGTGCCTCTGGTCGCCGTGGGGCTGCTCTACGCGGGCGGCTACTTCACGCAGCACTTCGACGAGACGGGCTGGCAGCACGAGACCTATCCCACGGTGGATCCCGAGCTGCAGCCGCTGACGGCCGTGCTCGACGCGGACGGGGAGCCGCTGCGCATCCACCTCTCGACCCGCGAGGGCGATCTCCACGCGGGCGTCTGGGAGGCCCACGTGGGTCGGGTGCGCCTCTTCCTGCTCGACTCGGACGTGCTCGAGAACGACGAGCAGGATCGCGGGCTGACGGCGCGCCTATATGGAGGAGATCGCCGCATGCGGGCGCGGCAGGAGCTGCTGCTCGGTGTCGGCGGCGTGCGCGCGCTCCACGCCATGGGCATCCGCCCGGCGGTCTTCCACCTCAACGAGGGGCACAGCGCCTTCGCGCCGCTCGAGGCTGCCCGCGAGCTGATGGAGCGTGAGGGTCGAGGTTTCCACGACGCCTGCTTCGAGGTGGCGAGCCGCACGGTGTTCACCACGCACACGCCCGTGCCCGCGGGACACGACCGCTTCGATCCGGGCTTGGTGGAGCAGCAGCTCGGGCCCCTGCGCGACGCCCTCGGCATCTCCGAGCATGATCTCTTCGCCCTGGGCCGCGTGCGTCCCGACGATGGTGGCGAGAGCTTCTGCATGACCGTGCTCGCGCTCAAACTCTCGCACCGCGCCAACGGCGTGTCGGCCCTGCACGGTCGGGTGAGTCGCAAGATGTGGACCTGCCTGTGGCCCGGGCGCCCCGAGCAGGACGTGCCCATCGGCCACATCACCAACGGCGTGCACCTGCCGACCTGGCTCGCGCCGGCGATGGCCCGCGTCTACGACGAGGCGCTGCCTCTGGGCTGGCGTCGTGCGCAGGCGGAGCCCGAGACCTGGGCGCCCATCGAACAGGTGGACGATCGCACGCTGTGGACGGCGCGCACGTCGCTGAAGGAGGAGCTGATCCGTTTCGTGCGCCACCGCTCCCCGGAGCGCGCGCGGAAGCGCGGCGAGGACGAGTCCGTAGCCGAGGCGCTGGAGTCGGCGCTGTCGGCGGACAGGCTCTTGATCGGCTTCGCGCGGCGCTTCGCCACCTACAAGCGTGCGGGTCTCGTGCTCGACGATCTCGAGCGGCTCGATTCTCTGGTGAATCACCCGCAGCGGCCGCTCACGCTGGTCTTCGCGGGCAAGGCGCACCCCAAGGACGACGGCGGCAAGGCGCTGCTGCAGCGCGTGTTCCAGGTGTCGCGGGATCCGCGCTTCGTGGGCAAGGTCGTGCTGCTCGAGGGCTACGACATGGCCGTCGGCCGCAAGCTCGTCTCGGGCGTGGACGTGTGGCTCAACAACCCGCGTCGCCCGCTCGAGGCGTCGGGCACGAGCGGTCAGAAGGTGGTGCTGAACGGCGGCCTGAACTGCTCGATCCCGGATGGCTGGTGGGCCGAGGCCTACGACGGCCACAACGGCTTCTCGATCGGCACGGGCGGCGTTCACATGGATCCGGCCGTGCAGGACGCGCGCGACGCTGTGGACCTGATGCACGCCCTCGAGGAAGAGGTCGTGCCGCTCTACTACGATCGCGACCAGCACGGCCTTCCGCACCGCTGGCTCGGCCGCGTGCGCCGCTCGATCGCCACCTTGTCTTGGCGCTTCAACTCCGACCGCATGGTCAGGGACTACGCCGCCGGCCTCTACCTGCCCGCCGCCGGCCTGAAGCTCGCGGACTTCCGTCACCTGTAGCGCTTCGGCTGCGGCTGGGCGCCTCTGCCTGCGCTTGACAGCATGGGCCCGCGAGGCTACATCGCCGAGCCTCGACATTTGGAGAACAGCTGTGGCCAATCACGCCTCCGCCAAGAAGCGGATCCGACAGACCGTCAAGCGCACCGCGCGCAACAAGATCATCCGCACCAACGTGCGCACGCTGGTGAAGCGCGTCCGCGTGGCCATCGATGCCGGGGACGCCGCCGCCGCCAAGGCCGCGCTGCCCGCCGCCATCCGCCGCATCGACATGGCCGTGACCAAGGGCATCTACCATCGCAAGACGGGCTCACGCTACATCTCGCGCCTCAGCCTGCGCGTCGCTGCGCTGAGCTGATCGCCCAAGAAGCACCTCCTCACGAGGCAGTGGCACGCGGCCGACTCCATCCCCGGAGCCGGCCGTCTGCAATTGGACGATCCGCTGGCTCTGGCTCTAGCCGCGGGCGAGGCGCAGGATGCCCTCTTGGAGCACGGTGTCGGGTGGGCGCTTGCTGCCCTTCAGCGCCATGTCGACCTCGGCCAGAGTCTCGAAGGCGCGGCCTAGATCGGCCAGGCGGAAGCGCTTGGCGGCGCGGGTCAGCTCGTCGGCCTTGAAGGGTGGGGCGCCCGCCTGCTTGGCGGCCTCGGCGCCTCGCAGGCCGTCCGCGAGGGCCTGACGCATGCGCGCCACCATGCGCAGCTGACGCGCCAACATGGCCAGGATGCGCAGCGGCGGCTCCCGGTCGGCCAGCAGCGAGCTCGCGGCCGCGAGCGCCTTGTCGCGCTGCTTGAGCCCCACGGCGTCCACCAAGAGCCAGATGGAGTCGGCGCGCACGCGCGTGACGCAGGCGTGCACGGCGTCCGGATCGATGGCCACGCCGGGGCCCACGAAGAGCGAGAGGCGCTCCAGGGCATCGTCGACGGCGGCGAGATCCTCGCCCAGGGCGTCGAGCAGCGCGTCCACCGCCGGGCCCAAGAGGGCGTGTCCGCGTGCTCGCGCCTCTGCTTGGGCGAAGCTGCGCAGGGCTCCTCGCCTCAAGGGGCGCACGTCTACCCAGGCCTTGGACTTCTTGGCTGCCTTGGCGAGCTTCCCGCGGCCGTCGAGCTTCTGCGCCGTCATCACCAGGCAGGTCGTCTCGGACGGCGCCTTCAGGTACTCGCCGAAGCTCGCCTGATCCGTCGGCGTCATCTGATCCACGCGCCTCAGCAGCACCAGCCGCGCGCTCGCCATCATGGGCAGCGTGCGGGCGGCCGAGAGCACGCTCGCGGCCTTCGTGCCCCGGCCCTCGAAGAGATCCTCGTTGAAGCCCCGAGGGCCCTCGCCCACCACCGCGCGGCGCAGGGCGTCGACCGCGCGCCCGATCAGGAAGGACTCGTCGCCCACCAATACGGCGCAGGTTGGGAAGCTCCCGCTCCGCGCTTCGTCGAGCAGTGCGTCGATGTCCATGCCGCGTCGATCTCCAGGGAGCGCTAGCGCTCGCGCGTCTGTTCGTCCGTGAAGGTGACCTCGCCCGAATGGCGGATGCGCTCGCCGATCACCTCGAAGCGGGTGCGCCCCACTTCTTGGCGGCGCACGGTGATCACCATCTCCATGCGTCTATTCGGCTTGAACTGCGGGCGGCGCAGGCGGATGCGCTGCACGAAGGTGCGCTGCGTGCGGTCGTTTACGAAGGTGGCCAGGGGCGGGCCGAGGAAGCGGCGCGCGCCGTTTTCGACGTCATAGAAGAGCACCTGGAATTCCAGGTCGCCCACCGGACGGTTGAAGGAGGTGACCATCTCGGCCTTCCACTCGCGCTCGGCGACCGGGCGATCCGTCACCTCGCGCAGGCGCCGCGCGTTGTGACCACGGGCGAATCGGATCAGACCCCGCTCCGTCAGGCTGCGCGGGATGCGCGCCTGCGTCAGGTAGATCCGGGCCCGCAGGCCACGCTGTGCTTCGATTCCGTCGGGCTGCAGCAGGAAGGCGCCGGCGACCAGGGCGAAGGCAGTGAGGAAGAGCAGGGGAAGGAGCGTTTTGGGCGTTCGATGCATGGACAACCTTTGGCGGCGTTTCTAGCAGAATTTGGGCGCTCCGTGCAGGGGGATCCGCGCCTGAGGGTGGGACGTCGACGGGACGGCTGCATTCAAAGGCGACCTGAGCCGGGCAAAGTCCGCCGAAAACTTGGTGTGCCAGGCCGCAACCAGATACAGCTGGAGCACAGCCCCTAACCAATTGGAGGAGCTGATGGCCACGGTCGGTGGAGGCGTAAAAGGGTTGTTGGCGCGGGCCTCGCGCGAGGCGCGCAGGCGAGGTCAGGAGCCCACGACGGCGCATCTGCTGCTCGCCATGTTGCGCAGCACGGGTTCGTGTTCGGAGCTGCTCGCTCGCGCCGGACTCGACGAGGTGCGGCTGATGGGCGCGCTCGGC
>JAADHO010000157.1 GCA_013151775.1 Deltaproteobacteria bacterium
GTGGAGCGTGATGCGCGCGGAGCCCGGGTGACGGCGCAGGCCGAGCAGCAGAAGATGAGCGGGCAGGGCCGGGATCGCGCTCAGCAGGGTCAGGGGCAAGAGCGGTAGCGTCAGCAGCGCGCGCAGCGGGCTAGGGCGCTCTCCGGCGTCGTCGCGCAGGCGCGTGCCGAGCAGCAGGCCCGCCAGCGTGAAGCCCGCCGCGACGGGCGCGGTCAGCAGAGCGGCCATCAGCCAGGGCACGACCGCGCCCAGGATCGCGTTTGCGAGCCGCGCGCCTCGGGGCATCAATGCGAAATTCAGCGCCAGCAGCACCAGACAGATGCTCGTGTCGAGCCAGACCACGGCGAGGGCGCGTGCGGGCGACACGCTCGTCGTCGCGCCTGCCGTGGTCTGCTTCGCGCCTGTGCGACCGAAGAAGCCGGTCAGGGCCAGCAACAGGCTCGCGCCCAAGGCGTGGCTCGCTGTCTTCACCCGCGTCAGCGCGTGCTCCGCCAGCTCGTAGTGCGCGTCGCTCGCGCGGGCGTCGTAGCCCGGCTGGCCGAGGGCCCGTGCGTCCGCACGCCAGGCTCGCCTCGCCGTCGTGTAGTTCGCCGCCGCCGTGGCCACGATCATGCCCGCGACGATGCACAGGGCGCCGCCGAGCAGCAGCAGCGCGTGCGCTTGCGTCAATCGTCTCCGCACAGGGCGAGCAGCTCGTCGTGGACGAGCCCGTTGCTGGCCAAGGCGGAGCCGCCGTGGATGGTCTCGGCGCCCGTGAAGTCGCTGAAGCGTCCGCCCGCCTCGCGCACCAAGACCGCCGCCGGCGCCACGTCGTAGGCCTTGATGTCGGGATCCACCACCGCGTCCGCCTGTCCCAAGAGCAGCTGCCGGTAGCCCTCGAAGTCGGCGAAGCCGCGCTGCGTGTAGGTCGAGGCGGGCAGGAGGGGTAGCGTGCCGTGGTCTGCGAACTGCGACAGCGCGCCGTGGGAGATCAGGCTGTCGGCGAGGCGCTCGACCTTGGAGACGCGTAAGGGCCGCCCGTTCATGTGCGCGCCTTGGCCCTTGACGGCGACGAAGAGATCTCCCCGCGCGGGCATCAGCGCGACGCCGACCACGGGCTCGCCTTGCGCCTCGAGGCCGATCAGGATCGACCAGCTGGGCAGCCCGCGGATGAAGGCGCGCGTGCCGTCGATGGGATCCACGACGAAGCGCAGGTCGTCCTGCGCGCGCTGCTCGCCCGTCTCTTCGCCGAAGAAACCAGCGCCGGGGTAGCGCGCCATCAGGTGCGTGCGCAGGCGCGCCTCCACCGCGCGGTCCGCCTCCGTGACCGGGCTCGAGTCGGGCTTCTTGCTGGCGCCCGTGCCTTCGCGCTGATACGCGAGCGCCATCTCACCGCAGGCGAGCACCTCGTCGAGCAAGGCGTCGAGGCCCTTGGGGCCGCCGATTCGGTCGAGGTCGAACTCGCTCATGCGTCAGGCTCGCCCACGACTCAGAAGTCGCTGATGCGCGCGACCAGATCCGGCCGGTCGATGAAGGGGTTGCGGTTGCCCTGGAAGGCTTCGACGCGGTCGTTGCGCTCCATCTCCCAGGCGTCGACCGGGTCCTCGTCGTTCCATTGGCGCAGCACGGCCTCTTCGTCGTCTTGGATGCTGCCATCCGCGGGCCGTCCGTCGTCGTCGAACGTGACGCCCAGGCTGTCGTCGAGGGCGTAGCGCGCCACCATGTAGAAGTGCGCGCGTGCCACGTCTCCGCGACGCTCGGGGCGCACCTGGTACACCTTGCGCCCCGTGCCCGTCACGTTCAGGCCCAGGCGCGAGCTGGGGTTGCTGGAGCTGGTGTTGAAGCCGTAGTTGTAGCTCGAGCGATCCGAGTTGCTGCGGGTGTCCACGGCGAAGATGTGGTGTAGATCCGAGACCATGGGATCGAGCCTGTCGAACTGCGCCTGGGGCCAGCTGTGCTCGGTGTTGAAGCCGCGCATGTAGGCCAGGATGCTCTCGCCCGGCGCCTCGATGGTCCGGCCCGTGTAGAGGCTCGCCACCAAGCCGTCGCGCACATCGACGCTGCCGAAGAGCAGGGTGCGCGCGCTGTTCACTCCGTGGTAGCCGTACACCGTCTGGCCCTGCGTGCGGGCGTAGAGCGCAGCCAATAGATCGGCATCCGAGAGTCCGTCGAGGTCGCTGTAGTCGGGGCCGGTCGTCACGTCGGCGTTGACGCCCTCGATGGGCGCGGGCGTGAGATCCCGGTAGCGGTCGTCGGCGCTCTCTAGGCGGAAGTTCAGAGAGAAGGGCGTGTCGCCGTCGGCCACTTCGTCGCGCACGCCCGTGACCCGCACCTCCACCGTGCGCTGCCAGTGGGGCTCCGGCAGCGACTCGCCCTCGGGGATCAGCTCGCAGCCGATGTTGGACTCGCGGTAGCCCCGCGCGCAGAAGAAGATGCGGCTCGGGAAGACGACGGCCTCTGTCAGGTCGTCGCTCTCGATCCAGACCTGCACGCCGAACTCGGGCTCGGCGCTGAGTGACACCTGAAAGGTCTGACTCCCGCCATCCTCGCGGGTGTCGACGCGCGTGGTGTCGACCACGAGCCCGGCGTCACCCGTGGGCGGCGGCTCGACGGGCGGCTCGCAGTCGCCGGATTCGCAGATCAGCCCGAGGCGGTAGTGGCCCCGGTCAGCTCCCGCGTAGGTGCCCATCACGGCCAGGTATTCGCCTCGCGTCGGGATCGTGAAGTCGCGGATGCGCGCGTGCAGGCTCCAGCCGCCGTCGTCGTCGAAGGCGATGCTCTGGGCGCCGTAGAAGCCATCGGCGTTCTTGGGTCCGTAGAGGAAGAGCGTGGAGTCGAGGCGCCGCGCCGTGCCCCGGTTGCTGTTGTCGAGGGTAACGACCGAGCCCGCCTCGGCCCGGAAGCTGTAGCCGTCGAGCTGATCCTCGCGCGTGAAGTCGCCCGTGACGTCGCCGCCGTACGCGATGGCGCCAATCGGCAGGATGTCCGCGCCTGCGGAGTCGGCCTTGCTCGGATCCGCGAGCACAGGCGAATCCACCGCGGGCTTGTCGGCCGCGCAGCTCGAGAGCAGGCCCGTGAGCAGAGCCATGGAGAGCCCGACGCGTGTGCGCAGGGCGGAGCGTGAAAAGTCGTCCGTCAGCATCGGGCTCATCCTGGCACTCTGGGGCGCCCGGGTCGAGCGCTGGACGCCTGTCCC
>JAADHO010000427.1 GCA_013151775.1 Deltaproteobacteria bacterium
GTCCACCGCATGACTTCCCGTACCAAGTCGGAGTCAAAGTCCTTGGCCTCCTGAACGACTTTGGCGGCACGCTAAGACGGATCCGGTTGAGGGGCGCTTTGTGATCCAGGGCTGAGGCGGGCCGCGAGGTGTGGGCGGGCGTTTCGTGATCCAGTCGGTGCACAGAAGGTGCCCGCCGGAGGGGAGCCGCCGACGCTCGTGGGATGTCGGGAAGTCGTCGTTGTTCGGAGTGCCGCCGCAGGTTCGTGCCTGCGCGCTCGGCGCAGAAATCTCAGCGGGTGTGCGGGCCGGTGTGCCGTCGGGTGCGGGACCGAAAGCTGGCCCGCGCGCGCCGGCGTGCGGAGCTCGAGGATGCGCGCGCGGAGGAGCGGGAGCGTCAGCGATCGTGCCGCAGACGGCGCCGTGAGGCAGGATGTCACGCGCCACCCTCTGCGCGTAAGTCGTTGAATGGAGCAAATCGTGACCGAGGCGATGAGGCTGTCACGCGTGACCCTCAGTGCCCGATTGCGCGAGAAAATAGAGGGAAAGCTGCGCCAAACGGGCAAGGAGGGAGGGGGTGTCACGCCGGAGCCTCGCGCTTCAAGTGCCTGAGATGATGGAGCAAATGCGCTGCGTTCTGGGCAGCCTGTCACGCGTGACCCTGGGAAAGGTGCCGGCGGAGAGGCGATGGTGGGTGCATGAGCTCCGAGACGAGTCGTGTGCAGGCGACGCCGAGGCGGACGCGGCAGGTGGCGCTGAGGGATCTAGGGGAGCGGCTGTCGTCGCTGCGCTTGTGTGACGACAAGGCGCTGGCCGCGATGCGCGCGTCGCTCGAGCGCCACGGGCAGCTGAGCGCGCTGACGCTCTTCGAGCAAGAAGGCCGTCTCGAGATCCTCGACGGCTTCAAGCGCCTGCGTGCCGCGCGCGCGCTGGGTCTGTCGAGCCTGGCGGCGCATGTGGAGCCGGGCGTGCGCGGCGTGGAGGCGAAGCTTCGACTGCCCGAGGTGCACAGCGGGCGGGGGCTGAGTGAGCTGGAGGAGGCGTGGCTGGTGCAGTCGCTGTATCGCGAAGACGAGCTGACGCAGCCGGAGATCGCGCGCCGCCTGAGTCGGCACAAGAGCTGGGTGTGGCGGCGTCTGATGCTGGTGGAGTCGCTGGAGCCGGAGGTGCAGGCGCAGGTGCGACTCGGACTGCTGGCACCGCGCTCGGCGGTGGCCGTGGGTCGGTTGCCACGTGGCAACCAGCAGGCCGCGAGTCAGGTGGTGACGAGGCGCGGGCTGACGGTGCGGCAGACGGACTTGCTGGTGGCCGAGGTGCTGGAGGCTGCGGCCGAGGAGCGGGCGGCGCTGCTGAAGCGACATCTGGAGCGGCCGGTGAGCGCGGCGCAGCCGGGGCCACGGCCGAGCCGGCAGCGGCGTGACGAGGCGGACTGGATGAGCGCGGACGTGCTGCGCATGCATGAAATATCGGCTCGGCTCTCGGCGCGGCTGTTGGCACGTCCACTGAGCAGCTTGGCGCCGGCGGCAGCGGAGCTGCTGACGGACGCCTTGCGACGGCTGTCGCCCGTGTTGCGCTCGCTCGATGAGGTGATCCTTCGCGTCACCAAGGACGATGGCGAATGAGTCGAGGCGCGCGCGAAACGCTGATGCACGAGGTGGTGACCCTGGCGCGGGCGAAGATGTCGCGCCGGGCGATCGCGCGCACGCTCGGCATCAGCCGCAACACCGTGCGCGCGCTGCTCGCGGAGCACGAGGCGAAGCGAGTCGAGCCCTCGAGCGCGCTGCCGACGGAGGTGAAGCGAGCGCCCCGGGCGTCGAAGCTCGATGCCTTCAAGCCGCGCGTGGCCGAGCTGCTGAAGCGCTTCAACGACATTACGGCGCAGCGCGTCTACGAGACGCTTCGCGACGAGGGCTTCGACGGCGGCTACACGGCGGTGAAGCGCTACGTCCGGACTCAGCGCCCGCCGGCGCGCCCCACGCCGAGCTTGCGCACGCCGGAGTACGACCCGGGGGAGATGGCGGAGAGTGATTGGTCACCCTACGAGGTGAAGTTTACGCACGCGCCGCCCGCGATCGTGCAGGGCTTCTCGTACGTCCTCGTGCACAGCCGGCGCAAGTACTACGCCTTCTACGAGAGCAACGACCTCTTCGCGCTGATGGACGGCCATGTGCGCGCCTTCCAGCGATTCGGCGGCTGCGCGGCGACCTGCAAGTACGACAGCCAGAAGCCCGTGGTGCTGCGTTGGGAGGGACAGCAGGCGATCTACAATCCACGCTTTCTCGCCTTCGCGACCCACTACGACTTTCGACCCTTCGCGGTGCGCCGCGGTCACCCCGACGACAAGCCGCGCGTGGAGCGCTCCTTCTGGGAGCTCGAGCGCTCCTTCTTCAACGGTCGCGAGTTTCGCGATTTCCAGGACCTCTGCGCCCAGCTTGCGCGCTGGCACGACCACATCTTGGACCGGCGGCGGCTGAAGAAGCGGACGGCTCTCGAGCGCTTCGCCCTGGAGAAGCCGCTGCTCACGCCGCTGCCGCGCCACCCCTACGACACGGCGCGCGTCGTCTATCGCGTCTGCTCCATCGATGGCTTCGTGGCGTGGCGAGGCAATCGCTACGCCGTGCCCTACGACTACGTCACCGACATCCTCGTCGTCAGGATCACCACGCGCGAGCTCTTCGTGTACGCCGCCGACCTGTCCTGCATAGCTCGCCACCGCGCGGCGCCTGCCTCGACATCGACGCCTGCGACATTCACCCGCGCCCGAGTCGACGGAGCGCCGTGGACCTCGACCAGGTGCGCCACACCTTCGAGGGCATGGGCGAGGGCGCGGCCGAGTTCATGCGGCAGATGAGCCTGGGCTCCGCTCGCACCTGGGGCATCCAGGCCCGACAGATCCTCCAGCTCCGGGAGCGCTACGACACGCAGGACCTCGACCGCGCCCTCGCCCACGCCGCAGCCTATGGCGCGCTCACGCGCAGCGCGGTCGAGCGCATCCTCGACGCCAAGGCCAAGCCGCGAAGTCTCGACGAGTACGTCGTCGAGGACACCGCACGCCGGCTCGAGCAAACGCTCGGCGAGTGCCGTACCGAGCCTCGCGACCTCACCGAGTACGACCGCTTGCCACTCGCGATCCGCGCACCGGAGAAACCATGGCCTCTCGACGAACCCGACCCGCCGACCCCGAACAAGAACTCGAGCGACTCCGAGGACACCTCCGATTCCTCGGACTGACCTGCACGCTGCGCGACCTCGACACGCAGATCGCCTGGGCCGTGCGTGAGCGCCCCGGTCCCACCGCCCTGCTCGACCACATCCTCGGCGCGGAGGTCGCCAGCAAGCTCGAGCGTCGCATCGAGCGGCGCGTGCGCAACAGCGGGCTGCTCGAGAGCAAGAGCCTCGAGGCCTTCGAGTGGAACTTCCAGCCCAGCCTCGACAAGGCCCTCGTGATGGAGCTCGCTCGCCTCGACTTCGTGCGCAGGCGTGAAGACCTCGTCATCACGGGCAAGAGCGGCACCGGCAAGAGCCACCTGCTGAAGGCCTTCGGCCTGCGTGCTTGTGAACAAGGAGTGCGCGTCAAATACGCTCGCTGCGTCGACCTGCTCGATGACCTGCACGCCGCCCTCGCCGACGGAACCTACGCCAAGCGCCTCAAGGCCTGGGCGCGACCCGAGCTGCTCATCATCGACGATGTCGGACTTGGCCAGCTCAAGAAGCAGGGCGACGAGCCCACTGCCGCACACACCCTCTACAACCTCATCGATCGCAGACACACCCGCGCCTCCACAGCCGTCACCTCGAACATCAAGCTCAGCGATTGGGGACGCTACCTCGGCGACACCACCCTCACCGCAGCCATCCTCGACCGGCTCGCCATGAACGCCATCCGCATCGACATCGACGGACCCAGCTATCGGCAGCACGTCGCCCAAGAGCGCGCCAGCCGCCAGATGCGAAAGCCCACCAAGCGCAAGCGCTCCAAGACCGCCTGACATCGGACCTACGCCTCAGTGAGCGCGAGCCTCCCTGAGCGCGAGTGCGTCTCTCCAGGGCCGCATGGCGTCTCGAGGGAGGGGTGCGTCACGCGCTCACGCCTCGCCGCGTCCGGCTCCCCATCGCCGCACACAACCTCTGCGCGCTGTACACGAGCTCTCCGCCCTCTGTGCCCGAGTGGATCACTAAGCGCCCCCGATTCGGCCGCCGCGAACACCCCTCGGTGGATCTCTCTTCACGCCCAGATTGGATCACTCTTAGGCCGCCGTTGAAGTGCTGAATGGCGCGCGCCCGACGGACCTCCTCAAATGACGCGCATCGACTCGCTGCCAGCTCTTGGATCA
>JAADHO010000265.1 GCA_013151775.1 Deltaproteobacteria bacterium
GCGCAGGTCACGGTGGTGGGCATCCGCGTCCCGGGCATGGAGGGCCGCTGCGGCCTCGCCGCCGTGTTGCCCGAGGATGAGCTCGATCTCGAGGCCTTCAGCGCGCAGGCCGAGGAGCTGCCGAGCTACGCCCGCCCGCGCTTCATCCGCGTGCTTGACGCCATGGACACCACGGCGACCTTCAAGGTGCAAAAATCACGTCTCCAGAAGGATGGAGCGGACCCCAACGGGATCGACGACGCCCTCTTCTTGCTCACCCCAGGGGGTTATCAAGAGCTGACCTCCGAACGTTGGAGCGAAGTCCTCTCCGCTGAACTCAGGCTCTAGACGCACGGCATGGCTCACGGGGCGCCGGTCATAAGTTGGGCATGCAGGAGACGGGCATGCACGCTTCACCGCTGCAACGAAATGTCGTGCACATGAGGTCAGCGTCGCATGCTTCGCCCACGCCGACGCGACGTCGACAGGTGACGCCGTCGCAAGCGAGATCTGGCTGGCACTCGTGCCGCGGCGCGAATTCGGAGTGGGCACAGGGCATGCCCGCTCCGGGCAATGGGCGGCACACTCCCCTCGGCTCATCACGGGGATCGACATCGCAGAACTGCTCCGAAGGGCAGCCGTTGGGGAAGGCACCGAGGCAAGGACCACCCGCATCGTAGGGCCCCTCGCAACGCCACACTCCCTCACCGGCGTTCCTCGTACCCGAGACCAAGGCACACACGGATGGCGGTCGGCAAAAGTCTTCGAAGACGGGATCGCAGATGGCCCCGGCGGGTAGGGAGAACGCCTCGGCCCAGGGTCTGCACGTGCCCATGGTGGTGGAGGTGTCACCGACGCACGTGAGCAGCGGGCTGACGCAGCCCGAAGGAGCGGACCGTCCGCAAGACTGCGCGGCCATCGGCAAGGGCACGCAGGTCCGCGAGAAACCGCACGCGAGCCCCTCGCGACAACCGCCGGGAAAGCAGCTCCCTCCGACGGCCGCGCGGGGTTGGCACTGTCCGGGGCAGGCCGTGCCGGTAGCGCAGTAGGCGTCGCCAGCACATTCTTGACTGGTTCGACAGCTCTCTCCCTGTGCGCGCATGCCTTGGAGGAACGCATCGCACGCGGTAGGAATTGCGAAGGGCAGGTTGATGCAGGAAGTGGTCGCCACACCATCCAGACACTCGCCGAAGCGCTCCGAATGCAGCTCGAGGGCACCCTCGGAGATCGCGTCCTTCCACAGCGGTCCGAATGCATCGCGCAGCGTCGCTTCTGTATAGGCCAGGCACGAATCTCCAGTGAAGATGGGTGCCCAAGGTCCAGCGCACTGCTCGACGCGGGCGCACAACGCCTCGGCGAGCGACGGGAGTGCCTCGTCCAGAGGCTCTTCGCCGGCATCGACGACGGTGCCCGCGTCAGAAGGCTCGGATGGACGCCGATGGCTCAGCGCGCAAGCCGCCACACCAAAGCTGACAGTCAGCGCGAACGTTAGAGAGAACAGACTCCTGCGGCGCTTCATCGCGTCCCTCCTCTCAACGGCAGAATCGTAGCGCAGGGTGTTCTACGCTCTCGGCGATAGCGACCTCCAGGCGCCGTCGACGAGCGCGCTGCCCGCTGCCCCTCACTCAATGCAGGTACATGCACTCGGGCACCACGCAGACGCCGTCTTCGCAGTCGAAGGTGGAACACTGGGTGGGTGAGCCACAGCTATCGCCCACCGAGACACGGACCTGACAGCTGACGAGATCACACACCAATCCGGCTCGGCAGCGATTCGTCCAGGCCGCACGGTCGTCGCCGGGAGCGCAGGGCATGTCGAGCCCGGGCAGGGGAGTACACACGCCGCCGACCTCGCCGGGGGCTCCCGGATCGACGAGGCAGTACTGGTCGTGCGGACAGCCATCCGGGAACCCAGCGTGGCAGGGCGCAGAGGCTGAGTAGGGCGACTCGCAGCGATGGACGGCGTCCGCTTCTCCGCTTCGACCGGAGACGAGCGCGCAGCTCGCGGGCGGCATGCAGTAGTCCTCGAGGTCCGGATCGCAGCGCGCGCCGACGGGGAGCTGAAACGCCTCCGCGCGAGGTCGACAGACGCCGTCCTCCGTCGCGCTGTCACCCAGGCAGGTCAGGTCGTACGCGGAGCAGGTGGGGCCTCGACAGCTCTCGCCCACGACCGGGACGCAGCCGTTGTCGTGGTCGCAGCGGAGGCCTCGCTGACAGCTGCTCCGCCGACACGGGGCGCCCTCGGGACCTCGGGGCTCACAGGTCGCGCCGCAGCTCGGCACACGCTCCCACGTCGGGCAATAGCCATCGTCCGCGCACTCCTCGTCGGTGATGCAGGGCTCGCCCGTGCCACGCAGGCCGGTGAAGATGTCGCAGAGCCAGTTCGCGCCCACGAACGAGTCGCAGGACGCCGTCCGGGTGCTGTCGATGCAGGCGGCGATGCGCTCGGGATGATACTCGAGCGCATCGTCGGACAAGCCGTTCTTCCAGAGGGGCGCCAGCAGCGCGAGGTAGAGGGTCTGCGAGTCCTCGATGCAGTCGTCCACGTTGGTGTAGAGCCTGGGCCCAGCGCACTCCTCCTGACGCCGGCAATAGGCTTCGACCAAGCCCGTCAGATCCTCCTCGATGGGTGGCTCGGACGCGTCCGGCACGAACACGGCGTCGGTAGGCGCAGCGTCGGCGATCGCCCTGTCACGTGGCGCACCGTCAGTTCGATTGGCCGCGTCCTGAACAACGCCCGCGTCGGCCGCCCGCTCCGGCAACAGATGGCTCGCGTAGCAGCCCGCCGCCGACCACACGAGGGCCAAGCACATCCCTACCGACATGCGAATGTTTGGACAATTCACCACATCCTCCTCTCAGGACTCGGATTGTACCACGCCTTTCGCAGGCCGCCATCGCGCGTGAACGCCGGCTCTTATGGTCGAAAAATCATCCGAAAACCTAAGAACAGTGTGAACCTGGGGCCCACGCGTGATGTGTACGGCATCAAGGCGCGAACTCGCGCCTGACCTCGTCCCAGCTCTGCACGTCGTCGGGCCCCTCGGGGAGGTCGTCCGCGGCGATAGCTTCGACCTATTTCCGCTTCTTGTCGCTCACGCCGTGCCTCCCGAGACCAGCGCGCGACTGGCCGAGATCGCGGACTCGAGGAAGGCGCTCAGGCGCGCGGGCTGCCCCTCCGCGTCGCCCTCGAGCCACGCCGTGGCCGTGAGCACGGCGCCCGTCCAACCTTCCAAGTGCCACTTGCCGCCGGAGGCGAGCGCGGCTGTGGGCGCGTCCTTCGGATAGGGCCAAGGCGTGACGTAGTAGTAGGGCTCGGCGTAGCCGCCGTCGCCGGGGCTGAAGCCGACGCCTACGCTCGTGCCGGCTTCGGCGTCGAGGGTGATCAGGGTGGCGAGGTCGAAGTGATGCGGCCACAGGCGCACGGGGCTCGCCGCGGGATCCTTGGCCACGCCTGCGAGCGCGCCATCCGCTGCGGCGAAGTAGCGGCTCAGTTCGGCGAAGGCGGCGGGCTCCTCGAAGGCGAAAGGAGCGTCAGCGCTCAGCGCGTGTTCGGGCAGGTCGTGCTCGGGGCGCGTCAGCGAGACGTCGGCGTCCGTGGCCCGAGCGAGTTCGGCCTCGAGCCAGGCCGTGCCTTCAGCGAGGCTGTGACCCGCGAGGTCGAAGCTCGCGTCCGCGCCCACCAGCTCGAGACGCAGCTCAGACACGTTCAAGGCGGCGCGCAGACCTCCCGCGAGCTCGGCCCCTCGCATGCAGCCAGACGCCGCGTCGAAGCGGAGCGCCGTGTGCGAGTAGTCCGCTACAGCTTCGAGCAGACTCGTGCCGGCGGCGGCCACGATCTGAGAGGCGTAGTGGAGCTCGAGGCGCGAGGCCACGAGGGCGGTGGGCGCGACGGAGCCGAGGGCGAATTGAGCCATGACTTGCCTCCTCAGGCGGGATTCAGATCGAGGGAGACGCCGCCAAAGGCGACGCCCGAGAGGCGCGCCATGTCGGGCAGAAAGGTGGTGAGGTCGCGATGCTCGAGCTCGCGGAAGTGGGCGTGCCCGAGGGCGCGCGTCATCACCTGCATCAGCTCGGTGGCGGCGTGGAAGTAGCGCCGCAACTGCTGCGCGGACTTCTCCACCTCGAGGCGCGCGCGCAGCTTCGGATCCTGCGTGGCGATGCCGACGGGGCAGGCGTTCGTGTGGCAGGCGCGCATGGCGAGGCAGCCGATGGCCTGCAGCACGGCGTTGGAGAGGCCGATGGCGTCGGCGCCCAGACACAGGGCCTTCACGAAGTCGGCCGGCGTGCGCAGCCCACCTGTGACCACGAGCGTGATGTCGTCCGCGCCGCGCGCGTCGAGGTGACGCCGCGCCCGCGCCAGAGCCGCTATCGTCGGCACGGAGATGTTGTCTCGGAAGATGCGCGGCGCCGCGCCCGTGCCGCCTCCGCGACCGTCGAGGATGATGTAGTCGGCGGAGGCCTCGAGGGCGAAGTCGATGTCGTCCTCGACGTGCTGCGCGCTGAGCTTGAAGCCGATGGGAATACCGCCCGAGGCCTGACGCACCTCGTCCGCGAACGCCCGGTAGTCGCTCGCCGCGACGAGGTCGGAGAAGGTCGCGGGGCTGATGGCGGGCGTGCCCTCGGGAAGACCGCGCACCTCGGCGATGCGCCCCTTCACCTTGTCGCCGGGAAGATGTCCACCCGTGCCGGTCTTGGCGCCCTGCCCGGCCTTGAAATGAAACGCGCCCGAGCTCGCGACGATGTCCATCGAGTAGCCGAAGCGTGCGCTCGCCAGCTCGTAGAAGTAGCGCTCGCACTCGGCGCGCTCTTCGGGCAGCACACCTCCCTCACCGGAGCAGATGCCCGTGCCCGCCGCGTTGGCGCCGCGCGCAAGGGCGACCTTCGCCTCCATGCTCAAGGCGCCGAAGCTCATGTCGGAGACGAAGAGGGGAATCTCGAGCGTCAGCGGCTTCTTCGCGCGCCCTCCGATCACGACCTCGGTGCCGACGTCGTCCTCATCGAGCAGAGGTCGCCGCGCCAGCTGCGCGGTGACGAATTGGATGTCGTCCCAGCGCGGGAGAGAGGTCAGGGGCACGCCCATGGCGCCCACGGGCCCGTGGTGGCCAGTCTTGCTCAGCCCGTCGCGCGCCAGGGCCTGGATGTCGCCGACGAAGGGCTCCTCCGGGGCGCCGTGCACGTCGGCGTAGAGCCCCAGGTAGCGCTTGCGATCGTAGGGCTGCGGGTGCTCCTGCGCGAAGGCGCGCACCTCCGCTTCGTCCACGTAGACGGCGTCCGCGGCGGAGTCGACGCGCGCCGCAAAGCAGTGGAGCCGCTCGTCGTTGGCGTACTCACTCACGCCCGTGTCGACGCGGTAGTCCCAGCCGTGGAGCTTGCACACGAGGTTGTCCCCGACGACCTGCCCATCGGCCAAGAGGGCCCCGCGGTGCAGGCAGCGCCCATAGAGCACGCTGACGACGTCGTCCGTGCGGATCACCACCAGGTCCACGTCGGCCACGCAGGCGTAGGCCGGCTCTCGGTCGGATAGCTCAGAGAAGACAGCGACGCGTGCCTGAAACTCGGCCATGATTCCTCCTCGGCGAGCCAGACCCGCCAGCGAGAGAGCATACACACTAGGGAGCGCGGCGTTACGCTCGCCTTGGACCAGGCGAACGCGAAGCGAGGGGCGTCAACGCGCCCAGAGGCGTCCGAGCTCGAGCGGCACGGCATCGAAGGGCACGGCTCGCACGACGTCGTCCTCGACGTGGCTGGAGACGAAGCGATAGGTCTGGCCGTCGAGCGCGAAGACCTCGAGGGTCTTGGCGTCCGGATCTACCAGCCAGACGTGTCCCACGCCCTGCTCGCCATAGATCGGCAGCTTGCGCGTGCGGTCGAGGCGCGCAGTCGACGGGGAGAGGATCTCGCAGCAGAAGTCGGGCGCGAGCTCGGAGTAGGCGACGTCGGGAAGCTCGGGCATGCGCTCGCGACGCCAGCCCGCGATGTCTGGCACCAGGACATGCGGGCCCAGGTGCAGCTCCGGCTCGAAGAGCAGCAGCCAACCACCCGGGCCACCCTGTCCTCCATCGAAGGGGCCGTCGAGCAGACCACCGAGCTTCCAACCGGCGCGGGCGTGCCGATAGGCCGGCCTCGGCTGGGTGATGAGCTCACCGTCCACCAGCTGCGCCACGAGATGCGCGGGCGCGGCGAGCACGTCTTCGTAGGTCGCGAGCTTCTTGGCGGCGCCGGGCATGACTGCTCCAGGATAGCACGCATTCGCTGCGGCCTCGCCGCTGGGGAGCGTCGATTCGCAACAGCCTGTCGTCCGCGCCATAGTGCCTGGGTGCGCAGCGTCATCCTCGCCTTTCTCTTGCTGATCGCCTGCTCGAACTCGAGCCACGCGGCGCCGCCTCTTCGGAGCGAACAGGCTCCGCCTGCGCCGAGCGCGACCGCCCCGGCGCCCACGACACAGCCCGACACGGCTCCCTACGCGCGGGTGCTCCGAGCCTACCTGCACAGCGACGGACGCTTCGACTACGCCGGGCTGCACGGCGACGAGGCGCGCATGGCGGATCTGCACGCCTACGTCTCTTCCGTCGGCGCCGCCCGGCCCGAGGCCTGGCCTCGCGACGAGCAGCTCGCCTTCTACCTCAACGCCTACAACGCGCTCGTGCTGCTCGCGGTGGAGAGGCGCTGGCCCATCGACAGCGTGATGCACGAGGACGGGTTCTTCGACACGGACAAGTACACAGTGGCGGGCCGCGAGCAGACGCTGAACGAGCTCGAGACCGACGTCATCCGGGGACGCTTCCACGAGCCGCGCATCCACTTCGCCGTGAACTGCGCCAGCCTCGGCTGCCCGCGCCTGTGGCCCACGCCCTTCAGCGCGCGAAACCTCGAGCGCGAGCTCGAACGCCGCACACGCGTCTTCGTCCGCGCGACCACCACGGTGAATCGTGAAGCCGGCAGAGTGCGCGTGAGCAAGCTCTTCCAGTGGTTCGCCCCAGACTTCGGCGCCGCCGGCGGCCCCGGAGCCTTCGTGGCCCGCTACCTCGATCCAGAGGACGCCGCCATCGCGCGTCGCGTCGTGATCCCCGACTTCGCCAGCTACGACTGGGCGCTGAACGCGCCCTGAAAGCGTCGGGCCCGCGCTCCGCGTCATCTCGGGCGATCAGCAGCGCCGACTCTTGGGCAGCTTGGCCGCCTCCTCGGCGATGCGTTTCTTCGTCGCCGCCCAGCTGCAGATGGGGCAGTGCGTGAGATCATGTCCGCGCGCCGGGCAATGCTCACGGCCGAAGTAGATGATTTGGAGGTGCAGCGCGTTCCATGTGTCGCGCGGGAAGAGGCGTTTCAGGTCACGCTCCGTGTGCTCCACGTTCTTGCCACTCGAGAGCCCCCAGCGCGCAGCCAGCCTGTGGATGTGCGTGTCCACCGGGAACGCCGGCTCGCCGAAGGCCTGACTCATCACCACGCTCGCCGTCTTGTGGCCCACGCCGGGCAGCGCCTCCAGCTCGTCGAAGCTGCGCGGCACCTCGCCCGCGTGACGCTCGAGCAAGAGCTCGCTCATGCGCTTCAGGTTCTTGGCCTTGGTGGGCGCGAGCCCGAGCTGACGGATCAGCGCGAGGATCTCGTCGACCTCCACGCGCGCCATGGCCTCGGCTCCGGGTGCGCGCCGAAACAGCGCGGGCGTCACCTGATTGACCTTCACGTCGGTCGTCTGCGCGCTCAGCATCACCGCCACGAGCAAGCTGTAGGGATCGCTGTGGAGCAGGGGAATCGGCGGCGACGGGTAGAGCTCGCGCAGCTGCTGCGCGACGCGGCGGGCCTTCTCGGACTTGGTCATCGCGAGTGTGTAGCGGGCGCGGCGTGTCGGGTCACGGGGTGACCGCGTGCTCCCGCGACTAGCTCCGCATGTCACGGCGCGCTATGTGCTTCGCGTGAGCTTTCCCAAGCCCTTCTATCGCTGGCGACCGCACCCGTGGCACGGGCTCGACTCGGGTCCCGAGCCTCCCGCCCGCGTGACCGCCTACATCGAGATCACGCCCTTCGATCTCGTGAAGTACGAGGTCGACAAGGCCACGGGCTACCTGCGGATCGATCGCCCGCAGCGCAGCAGCTCACAGCACCCGACCCTGTACGGCTTCATCCCGCGCACCTACTGCGGTCGGCGCATCGCGGCGCTCAGCCCGAAGGCGTCCAAGGGCGACGGCGATCCCCTCGACATCTGCGTGGTCAGCGAGCGGCCGATCGACCGCTCCGACATCGTGCTCACGGCGCAGGTCGTCGGCGGCCTGCAGATGGTCGACCACGGCGAGGCGGACGACAAGATCATCGCCGTGCTCGAGAACGACAACATCTGGGGCAAGGCCAAGGATATCGGTGAGCTTCCGCCCGTGCTGATCGAGCGCATGCGTCACTACTTCAGCACCTACAAGCTCGTGCCGGGGCAAGAGAACAAAGCCTCCATCGAGCACGTCTACGGCCGCGAACACGCCCTCGCCGTGGTGCAGGCTTCCCTCGACGACTACCAAGAAACCTACGGCGAGTAGCTCGCCTCGAGGAGAGTCCGACCATGGCCCGTGGTGTCCCGCCGATTCGTGTGTGCTTCGTCTGCCTCGGCAACATCTGTCGCTCGCCTACCGCCGAGGGTGTGTTCCTGCATCTGCTCGACGGCGAGCAGCTCGAGGACCGTGTCGTCGCCGACAGCGCGGGCACGGCGGGCTACCACGTGGGTGAGCGCCCGGATCCGCGCACGCTAGCGACCGCCCGCGGCCGAGGCTTCAGCCTGCCGGGTGTGGGGAGGCAATTCCAAGCCGGTGACTTCGAGCGCTTCGACTACATCCTGGCCATGGATCGCAGCAACCACAGCGTGCTCGAGCGCATGGCCAAGAGCGAGGCGCAGCGCGCGAAGCTCCACCTCTTCCGCGACTTCGATCCCGCCTCCGAGCCCGGCAGCGAGGTGCCCGATCCATACTACGGCGGCGAGGACGGCTTCGAGAACGTCTTCGACATCTGCGACGCGGCGGCCCGAGGCCTGCTCCGGCATCTGCGCGAGCAGCACGACCTGACGTGAGCGAGGCGCTCGAGGCGGCGCTCCGAGTGGCCCTCGGCGCCGGAGTGCGAGCGAGCCGAAGGGTGTCGGGGGGTGACATCAACCGCGCCCTCTGCCTCGAGCTCGATGACGGGCGACGGGTCTTCGTCAAGTACAGCGAGGGCGCCCCCGCCGGACTCTTCGAGGCGGAGGCGCGCGGACTCGCGTGGCTGGCCGAGGCCGAGGCGCTGCCGGTGCCGACGGTGCTCGCCGTGGGTCCCGCCGCCGCACCCTTCTTGGCCCTCGAGTGGATCGAGACGGGTCGCCGCGACGCGAACTTCGACGAGCTGCTCGGACGCGGACTGGCGCGCCTCCACGACTCGGGCGCCGACGACTTCGGACTCGACCACGACAACTTCATCGCCACTCTGCCGCAGGCCAACGCGCCCCTCGACGACTGGCCGAGCTTCTACTCCGAGCGCCGGCTGCGCCCGCTGATTCGCCGCGCGGTGGACGCGGGCTGCTTGCCGAGCCGCACGCAGCGCGCCCTCGACGAGCTGCTCGGACGCATGCCCGAGCTGGTGGGCGAGCCCGAGGCGCCGAGCCGACTGCACGGCGACCTGTGGGGCGGCAACCTGATGTGCGGGCCATCGGGTCAACCGAGGCTGATCGATCCTGCGGTCTATGCGGGTCATCGCGAGCTGGATCTGGCCATGATGCGCCTCTTCGGCGGCTTTGGCTCAAAGGTCTTCGCGGCCTACGCCGAGGCGCACCCGCTCAGCCCCGATCACGCCGCCCGCGTGCCTCTGTATCAGCTCTATCCGCTCTTGGTGCACGTCCTGCTCTTCGGCGGGGGCTACGTGGGGCAGCTCGACGCCGCCGCCCGCGCTGCTCTGAGCTGAGACGGGCGAACGCGGGCGAACGCGAACGTCGTTGACAGCGGGGGCGCCCTCGAACGATCATCACGCGCTCGTTGGGGCGATGGCCCCCGATGAGGACTCACCGTCGTGGGGGGCGTCTGCGTACACTGCGCAGGAGCTTTGGCCCCGCGAAACCCAAAGCGATGAGCGCGCTCACTTCACTCCTCGTCCGAGACCGGATCGTACCGCTCGAGAAGATCGAGGGGGCGATCCAGAAACAGGTGATCTCCGGGGGAGAGCTGGACACCGCTCTGCTCGAGCTCGGGCTGGTGGACGAGAACGTGATGGCCGCCTACTGCGCTGCGACCCACGGCGTGCTGCCCGCGACCCGCGACGAGATCATGACCGTGGGGCGCGACACCATCCGCGTGGTGCCCAAGGAGGTCGCCGAGCAGCGCCGCGTGATCCCCCTGCGAGCGCAGGAGGGCTCCCTGGTGGTGGCCGTGAGCCGGCCGCTGCCCGCGGACGTGGAGCAGCAGCTCGCCTTCTTGCTCGGCGCCGAGCTCGTGCAGCGCGTGGTCACCGAGCTGCGCGTCTCCGCCGCCCTGCATCATCACTACGGCCTGGAGATGTCTCCGCGACACCGGCGCCTGGTCGAGAAGCTGCGCAAGCGCGACCCGGGACTCGTGCCCTACGTGGAGCCCACCGGGGGCGCGCGCGTGGATCCAGCGAGGCTCGCGGGCGCCATGGAGGTGGAGGAGGCGCTCGAGGCGAAGGAGGCCGACGCGCCCGAGTCGACTCCCAAGCAGATCCTGACGGAGGCGGCGTCGGGCGTGGGTCCCGAGAGCGGCTTCAGCGGCAAGGGCCCGGTCACGGCGCGCTTCGGCATCCCGCGCGGAGGTGTGGCCGAGGCTCGAGGCTCGACCCGGTCCGGTCGCAAGCTTCGACGTGGGCCTCTGACCTCCAAGGCGGCGGTGAGGCGGCTGGAGGAGGCGACGAGCCGCGACGAGATCCTCGAAACCCTGCTGGCCTTCGCGGAGCAATTCTTCGACTTCACGGCGCTCTTCACCGTGCGCGCGCAGCAGGCCCGCGGGCGGCTCGCGTCGGGCGCCGGTCTCACGTCGGAGCAGCTGCGCGAGCTGCGCCTGCCTCTGGACATGCCGGGCACATTTCGTGACGCCTTCTCCGTCTGCGCGCCGCGGCTGTCGCGCTTCGACGGGCCCGAGGCCGACACGCTGGCCCTCGATCGGCTGAAGCGCCAAGAGTGCGCCCCCGGCGTCGTCCTGCCCGTGACGATCCGAGAGCGCGTGGTGATCCTGCTCTACGGCGATCGAGGCGGCGACGACTTCGACCTGTCGGATATCCCCGAGGTGTTGGCCATCCTGCCCCACGCCACGCGGGCCTTCGCCTCCGTGCTGATGGCGCGCAAGCTCGCTGGCTTCACCGCCTCCAAGCCCACGCCGGACTCCGAGCTGAAGGTCGCGCCCAAGTCCCTGCCGCCTCCGGCGAAATTCGCCGCAGCCGACTTCGCCAAGACGCAGACGCCGTCCGAGACGGAAGCGACCTCCAAGACGGAAGCGACGCGGCCCAAGCCGGCGCGGCCGGCCGCCTTCGACCTCTTGGGTGTCCCCCGCAGCGCTCCGCCGCCGCCCATGCCCGCGGCCCGCGCGCCGGACGAAGAGCCGCCTGAGGAGGTCGAGAGCCGAGCGGAGCCGAAGCCCGAACCCGAAGCTTCGGCAGCCGACGACGAACCCGCCTCCGACGACGAGCCGGCCTCCGACGACGAGCCGGAGTTGGAGATCGGAGACGACGACGACGAGTGGGATGACGACGAGTGGGACGATCTCGACGACATCGAGGTGGAGACCCGCCCGCGGCCCAGCGACCGGCGGCCCAGCCACTCCTCGGGCCCTCGACCACGCACGCCTAGCGCCTCCCCCGCGTCGAGCATGTACATGATGAGCGGCACGACCACGGATCGCGTGGAGCAGCCCGACGCCCCACACGAGGACGCGAGGGTCGCTGCCGGCGGCGCGCCACCCCGAGAGGAGGTGCTGCGGGTCGGCGACGTGACCGCCATCACGCCCGCGGAGGCCCCCCACGCGAGCCAGCCTCGCTCGACGCCTCCAGGCCAGGCCAAGGTGATCGTCGACATGGGCGCGCCGGTGGAGGACGCCGTACAGCAGCTGATGGGCTGTGGTCCCGGAGACGAGCAGCCCGCCATCGACCGGATCGTGCGTGTGGGCGACGCGGCGCTGCCGGTGCTGGTGCGGGAATTCCCCGGCCCCCTCTGGTTCGACCGCCACGAGCCTCATCGCAAGCTGCCCCGAGGCAGAGACGTGTCGGCCATCGCCAGAGCACTGACCACGCTGGGCGAGCACTCCATCCCATACCTTCCGACCTTGATCGACGCGCGCGACAGCGAGACGCGCTTCTACGCCACCTTGCTCGCCTCGGAGATGGCGCACCCGGACCTGGTCCCCGCCCTTGGCCGCCGGCTCTTCGACGAGGACGCTGGCGTCCGGACCTTGGCGACCGATGTGCTGCGCCTGCACGCGGCCTTCCCCAGGGCCATGCGGACGCTGCTCGAAGGAGTACGCGCCATGGCCAAGGTGCCCCGCGCAGACGAAGGGCGACGCGTGCGGGCGGCGGACGCCCTGGGAGCGCTGCACGACACGCGCTCTCTGCACACCCTAGTCGAGCTGCTCGGGAGCGACTCGCGCCCGCTGCGCACGGCCGCCCGTTGGGCCCTGGTCACGCTCACGCGGCAAGACTTCGGCAGGAGCCAGAATCAATGGAAGGGCTGGGCCAAGAACCACGACGAAGAGCATCGCATCGAGTGGCTGATGGACGCACTGATGCACGACGAAGAGTCCCTGCGAGAGGCCGCGTCCCAGGAGTTGAAGCAGCTGACCCAGCAGTACCATGGCTACCAGGCCAAGCAGACTCGCCACGACCGAGCGATCGCTCAGCGACGCTATCTCAAGTGGTGGGACGAGGAAGGGCGCGCACTCTTCACGGCGGAGCCCGACGAGTCCTGAGTCACTGGACTCGGGTCCCCCGCGAACGGGCTAGGCGAGCCAGGTGATGTCGTAGAGGTTCTTGGGATCGCCTAGGGCCACGCAGCTCAGCAGGTTGACCTCCACCTCGGTGGCGCCGAAGCGGTCGAGGCTGCGGTCGAGATAGCCCACCAAGGCCACGCAACCCACCAAGGAGGCGAGGCCGGACTCCTCCACCTCGACGCGTCCATAGCCGCGCCCGATGCGCCCGACCCTCAGCTCGACCCCTCGGATCAGCTGCTTGGTCAGGGCGGGCATCTCGGCCAGCAAGAGCTCCGGCGAGGGCGTGGCGGGCTGCGCCGCGCGCATCAGGTCGAAGGCGCCCTCGGCCGCGGCCCGGCCACAGGTCACCACGGCGTGGAGATCGTCCCTCCCGAGCCTGCGATCGACCTCCGAGAGCAGATCCAAGACCGCGTCGTAGGGAACCCATTGCTCCGCGACCACGCCCGCGCGGAAGACGTCCCCCGCCACCTTCGGCATGGCGTCGAGCACGTCCCGCAGCGCTCGCTCGCCATAGCGCCGCGCCACGAAGCGCAGGATGGAGATCGCCACGCGACCCGAGTACGCCCGCTCCACCTGGACCGTTCCCGCCATCGAGGCGGGCGGCTCGAGGTGGGGTGGCACGGCGAGGGCCGGCGGGGTGAACTCGGGCGGCGGCGCGCGCTCGGTGCTGAAGGGCGCCACGGCCAAGCGCTGGGTGTCCCGCGAAGGCGGCGCGTCGAAGGGCCTGAGATCGTCCATCGACGGCGCCGGCGGGAGCGCGCGTGGAGCC
>JAADHO010000346.1 GCA_013151775.1 Deltaproteobacteria bacterium
CCTGGCGTGGCCAGCACTGCGCCGACTCGCGTGCCCCAGTAGACGAAGCTCTCCGCCACTTGACCCGAGGCGTCGTACATGTCGACCGCGCCCGAGTCGGCGTTGCGACCCGGTGCGCCCACCGCCACGCGACCCGCGCCCAAGGCCGCCCCGTCTGCGACCAGCGAGCTGCCGAGGGCTTCGCCCGGATCCCCGTCGACACGCTGTGTGGCGCGGCCAGCCGCGTCGAAGAAGAAGAGCGCGCCTGCGCCGTTGTTGGCCTCGGAATCGCTGGCCACGACGAAGGCGACCTGCTGCGCGTCGCGCGCGACGACGACTCGCGTCAACGCGCCGTTCACCCGATCCGAGCGCGCGCGGACACCGTCGAGGGGATCGAACGCCACCAGCTCGCCCAGCCCTGGAGAGCTCGCCACGAAAATGGGCGGCCAGCTCGCGCTGTACACCGCGATCGCGGCGCCCAGGCCCGCGGTGGGGTCGCCATCCAGGCGTCGACGCTCACGCACGCCGCGCGGACCCAGCTCGTAGAGGCGCAGCGAACCTGCGCCTGCGTTGGCGCCAGGCGCACCGATCGCCAGAATGTCGCCTGCCACCTCGAGCGCGGCGCCGAAGTGCTCTCCGGCGGCCTCGCCGTCGAGCTCCTCGAGCACTTGGCCGCTCGCGCTTCCCACGATCAGGACGCGTCCGGCAGCGGAGAGCCTGAAGGGAACGCAGTCCGCGGCAATGGGACAGGTGCCGGGTTGTCCGACGCTCGCGCCGGGGGAGGTCACGACCAGCTCACCGAGACCATCGCCATCGAGATCCCGGCTCAACGCTCGGAAGCTGCCGAAGGGAGCGTCCAGACCCAGGCCCTGCGTGGAGAGATCCACGCTGCGCAAGCCGAGCCCGTCGCTCAGCGAGAGATCGTTGGCGAAGCTCAGGCAGCGATCGGCCTGGTCGCCGAAGCAGCGCATCAGCCCGCCGACGTTGCAGCCGAAGCCGATGCAGGATCCGTTCGGGATCCCGGGCAGGTAAGGCAGCGCGCCTGCGCCTGGCGGTAGACCTCCGGGGTAAGCGCCTGCGCCCACACCGTAGGCTCCCGGTGGGAGCCCACAGATCGGTTCGCCAGCCGAGGTACAGAAGGGGTCGCAGAGGTCTCCCTGGGGCGGACCGCCGCTGTCCGTCTGGTCGGGGTTCGTGTCGATCGTTCGGTCTCGGCAAGCACCTGACTGTCAAGTCCGATGTCGTGAGGAGTCGTGAGGAGTCGTGAGGAGGCTCTGCAGGCTACCACACTGATGTCACCTGGCCCCTCGACCGTCGGCACACTCACTGCGGACCGAGGGGCGTACCGGGGGTCGCGAAGGAGATCAAGAGCTCGTCGTCCGTGCGTACGCCCAAGTCCGTGAGCGTCTGGGGCGAGAGATCGATCACGCGGCCCGTGCGCGTGTGGGGACCCCAGTCGATGGGGCGCACGACGACGCGCTCACCCGTCAGCGGGTTCTCCAGCAGGATGCGCGCGTCGCGCCAGAAGCTGCGGCCGCCTGGGTGATAATCCCAGCGCATGGCGGCGTAGTAGTAGTCCTGAGGACGCGAGTCGATGGTGGCGCGGCTGGCGTCCACGGGAGAGTTCATGGAGCGCATGCGCTCGCCCGTGATGGCGCCCGTGTCGCTCCAGCGCAGGCTGGTGTCGTCAGGGCTGCCGAACCAGCTGATGCGACCGCGCACCCAGGGATCGCCGTGGGCCATCACCACCTCGCCCAGAGGCTCGACCGAGACGCCGAGGGTGCTGCGCAGGGTCGAGTTGCTGAGCCCGGCGCGAGGGATCTCGGAGCCGCCCTGGCTGAGCCCGGCGTAGCTGCCCATGGCGGGCGCGGGGGGCGCGGCGCCGCTCGAGCAGTCCTGGCTCGACGAGAGGTGGTAGCGGGCCGAGCGATCGAGGCCACCACCGAAGCTCGCGTCGAGCACGCTCCAGCCGGTCACGTAGACATAGACGCCCAGGTCACGGCTCGACTCCAGAGTGACCTGTGCGGCCGAGCCGTCGCGACCCGTGTTGGCGGCGAGCACGCTGACCTCGGGGTGGAGATCGACCGCGTCGCCGCCGTAGATCATGCGTCCACCGCGGTCCGCGACCAAGAGCGCCGGGCGCAGGCTGCCGGCCGTGCGCTCGAGACGTAGGGTGATGGGGCCGCCCGCGGGCAGCGTCGTCCAGTAGCGGTGCACGCCAAAGCGGCCGCTGGAGAAGTCCTCGTCGAGCCCCGTGTCGCCGCAGGTCGGAAGATCGAGCGTGGGGTTCCAGCAGCTCGCCACGGCGCGCGTCCCAGCACACGTTGCGCTCGACCTGACCGCGCCAGCTGCAGACCTCGGCGTCGCTCTGGCAGGCGCCCGTCGAGGCGCAGTAGCCGCAGCCCGCCGTGGCCTCGCAAGAACCGCAGGCGAGACCTCCGCAGGCGGACGGATCAGCCGGAGCGGGCGCGGGCGGATCCGCCGGAGGCGGGTCGCTCGGCGCGGGAGCCGGGGCGGCGCCGCTGTCCCCTGCGCCGCTCGGATCGCTCGCCAGGCGTCGAATGTCGGGCAGACGCGCCTCGAGGTAGTCGCCGGGACACGAGGTGCTCGCGCCCGCGAAGTCCCGGTGACCCTTCACCGTGTCGGTGTCGATGGAGATTCCGTAGAGCCGCGAGAGCTCGCCGACCAAGCGCGAGGTGGCGCGGATCATGGCCTCGGGCGGACGGTTCGGCGCGAAGCGGCTGCAGCTCGAGGAGTGGAAGCAGCCGATGTGGGCGATGCCGATGTTGCCCGTGTTGTGTCGACCCACGTGAGCGCCGCGCAGGTTCAGCGGACGGCCCTCGTAGACGGTTCCGTCCGTGCTGACGAGGAAGTGGTAGCCCACGTCGCACCAGCCGCGCGTGTCCATGTGGTAGCGCTGAATGCCGCGCACCTGACGCGCGGGGTTGGTGGAGGGCGTCACCGTCTCGTGGATGGCCATCTTGACCTTGCGCGGGTCGCTCGAACGACAGCGCGTGGGGCGCGCTCCCCAGGCCTCACGCGTGACGATGCCGAGTCCGCCGAGTTCCGAGCGCAAGGCCTCGCGACCGGCGCCCACCGTGGGCGTGTCGAAGGCGTCGCCCGCGGTCTCGGGCTCGATGGCGTCGGGGATCACGGCGTCGAAGCGCAGGGAGAGCAGGCGGTCGATGATGGCCGCGGGGATGCGCAGCTGCGCGCCTTGGGCCAGCTCCGAGAGATCCGTGATGGCGACGTGGGTGTCTTCCTCGCCCCAGGTCTGCGTCAGCGGCGCCCAATCGCTCAGGGGCCGCGCGTCGCGCATGGGCCGCGCCTCGATGTCCGGCATGTCGCCCGCGGCGGCCAGAGTGATCAGCACACCGACGCGGGTCGCACCCCCGGGAGCCGCCAGGATCGGCGACACCAACCAATCGCCGTCGCGCTGCCAGGTGGCGGCGATCACCTCGGCCGTGACGCGACTCTCGGCGGCGCTGTGGCCCGTGCCGCCCGAGAGCGAGCCGGGCTGAGCGGCGCAGCCAGCGATCAAGAACGAGAGCAGGGTGAGGCGGAGGATCGGAGTGCGCATGTCCCCTTCTTGCGCAAAGTCCGTGCCTACCCGGGGACGGGTGAATTGTGGACTCGAGTCCACGCTTCGCCCGGGAAACCACGACCTGATGCCAAGCCGGAGGTCTTGGGCTGTTCAACTTCTGAACAGCCCAATGCGCTTCAGCGACGCCTGCCCTCGAGCACGATGGCCGGCGCATGGGGTACACGCCGGACGCACACCTCCTCCAGGGGCAAGCCCTCGGACCACGCCTCCAGCTCGTCCAGCGCCGGCGCGCGGTCGGCGACGACCATGCGAAAGAAGACCCGAGACGCGGGCGTGAGCGGACTCGGAACCTTCCAGCTCTCGACGAAGGCCTGTGCGTCTTCCGGCCGGCAGCTGCGATCGGCCTCGATCACCAGCATGCGCCCACCAGGGCGCAGCACGCGCGCACACTCCGAGAGGCCTCGCTGCGGATCGGGCCAGTGCTTCAGGCACGCCACCGAGATCAGCCCATCGAAGCGAGCGTCCTCGAAGGGCAGGTCGAGGGCCGAGCCGACCACACAGCGCACGCGCCCGTCGAAGCGCGCTGTGCGTCGCCGTGCCCGCGCGACCTGACCCTCGGAGAGGTCGAGGCCCACGAGGGAGAGATCCGGCCTGCGCTCCGCGAGCTCGATCAGGAGCTGACCGCCTCCGCAGCCCACCTCGAGCAGGCGCGCGCCCTCGGGCAAGGCGTCGAGCTGTCCATCGAGGAAGGGCCCATGGAAGCTCGACACGCCGGGCGCGATCAGGTGGTCGTAGACCCAAGCCTCACCGGCCGTGTAGGGCTGCTTGAAATCGAGGAGTGTGGAGAAGAGTCCCATGGCCGCATCCTCGCGCAGGTCGGCGAGAAGGTCGAGGACGTCTCAGAGTGATCCGTAGCAGCGCGGATCGCGTCTCGAGCCTCAATCCAAACCGGCTCACTCGAT
>JAADHO010000008.1 GCA_013151775.1 Deltaproteobacteria bacterium
CTGGCTCGCCGCGCAGCACCCCGAGGGCGTTGCGGAGCAGCTCGGCGAGCGCGCGGAGCGGGCCAGCGCGGGGCCGAAGGCTGAGCCCGCGACGCAGACGTCGGACGGCGATCAGGAGCGCGCGCGTGACGACTCGATCGAGGTGCAGACGCTGGCCACGCGTCCAGCTTTCGCGGCGATGCTGCAGGAGAGCGACGACGAGCCGTCCACGCGGCGCATGCAGGCGCGCGATCTGGAGCCGGGCCGCGTTCTCGAGTCCGCGCAGACGCCGCGCCGGTTCGGCGCGTGGCGCGTGGCCGTTGGGATCGTGGCCTTGGTCGCGCTGAGCGCGGGAGCCGCGATGATCTGGCCGAAGGCGCCTCGAACTTCTCCGCTACCTACGCATCCACAGCAGGTCGCGGAGGTGCCCGACGCGAACGTCGAGGCGAGGGTCGACGCGAGCGTGGATGCGACGTCGGCGCGGGCGGTGGCCGCAGACGCGGGTGTGGACCCTCGGCCAGACGCGGCGCGCCCGATTCGCCAGATGGCCACGCTGACCGTCACGGCTACCCCATGGGCCAACGTGCGCCTCGACGGACGGGCGCTCGGCACGACGCCGTTGCGCTCTCGGCGCGTCTCGGCGGGTGGGCACACGCTGACCTTCGACAACCCACCCCTCGGTCGCAGGGGTCGTCGGCGTCTGCGCCTCAGCCCGGGTCAGACGTTGTGGATTCGCCTCGATCTCGCGCACGATCCACCGAGCGTGCTGGAGCGTTGACGCGGGACGCTCAGGTCGCCTTGGCGAGGTCCCGCGTGCTCTTCGCGATCAGGGACGTGGGGTCAGGCTGAAGGGCGCCGCGATCACCGCGCAGCGACCGCCCGTAGGCGCCGGGAAACTCCACTGGTTGGCCAGGCCGCGCACGCAGGCGAAGACCTGACGATCACGCAAAGAGCCACCGACCTGCACCGCCGAGACGTTGCCGCGGGCACCGACGCGGACGCGCACGTTCACGTTGCCCTGGAGCGTGTTGTTCACCTTCAGGCGACGCTCGTAGCAGTTGCGCACCTGTCGCCGCTCTTGGCTGATGATGCGTCGAATCGAGGCCACGGGGATGTTGCCGGAGCAGTCCCAGGTATCACGTCGATCCACGTAGATGATGCGCCGCTTGATCGGTCCCGAGTCCTGCGGGCCCGCGTCGGCCACCAGGTCGGGGATCTCGATGTCGGGCTCGTAGGCGGGTGGGGGCTGGGCGATCCCGGCGTCGATGGGCGTGTCGTCCGCGACCACTGGCGGCGGAGGCGCGGGGCGCGTGAAGTAGTACATCCCCGCAGCGCCTAGCAGGAGCACGAGACCGATGATCCCATATTTGGCACCGCCGCCAGCGGGCGGAGGTGGAGGCTGTGTAGATTCAGTGGTCACTAGACTCCCCGGTAAAGCGGAAGGACGCCGAGGATACCGGAGCTTGGGCCGACTGCAAACGATCCGGACGTCCGTCGAGCCCGATCAGAGGATTGTCCCCTCGACGCGGACCGTCATGCGGACCATCAGATCGATGTCGCCCTCGGGAAAGACGCCGCCTGGATCGAGGTCGATGCCCGTACGCACGAAGAGCTTGATGCGCGGGTCGCTGACGATCTGGGCCGAGAGCGCGCGAGAGCCGCTCGGGTCGATGGTGGCGCTGCCCTGTCCGGCGGCCATGGCGGCCACGGCGGGCAGGTTGCCCAGCAAGCGTGCGCCCATGGCGGGATCGACGCCCACGGCTCCGGCGGGAGCCCAGAACACCTCGATGGGTTCCACCCCGACGGTGGAGGTGTTGGAGTTGATCACGTACTCCAGGGAGATCAGCTGAATGCTGCGCACGTCCGCGAAGAGCATATCCAGGCCGGAGACCAGCTCTTCGAAGTCGATCACCCCGCCGACCTGCGCCGTCACGGTCATGGGCTCGGGGTCGCAGACCCCAGCTACGCAGGCCATGGCCACGGGCGCGCTCGGGCACTCGTTCGTGGGCAAGCAGGGGATCGACGCCACCGTGGCCGAGCCCGAGGAGGTGTCCCGGAGATCAGCGGGCAGGCCGAGATCCGTCGACGAGAGGCGCACCTCGGAGCCGATGGGGAAGGTGGCCGTCGCCGTATTGTCGACGCAGCCGGAGAGCGCCAACAGGGCTACGAGGAGAGCGCCGCGCCGCGCGTGAAAAAGCCAATGCATAGGCGTCCAGTGTAGCGGGATTCACTGCCGGGTCGATCAGGCGCTCACAGGTCGCCGGGCCGAGGCTCGATCACCAAGGTCTGCCGAGGCGCCGGCCGAGTCAGCAGGGCGGCGGCGACCGACGCGCCGACCACGGCCAAGGCGACCCCGAGCCAGACCCCGGGGCGCCGGTAGAGCGGGGTGGGTGGCGGAGGTGGTGGTCGCTCGGCCTCGAGCCACGCATGGGCGCGCCGAAGAGCGCGAGGCGTGAGCGGATGATCAGCCGGCTCGGCCAAGGCGTGCCCCTCGCGCAGACGCAGGGGAGCGCGGCATCCGCGACGTGAGCAGCGCGTGAGCAGTGCGCGCGCTTGGGGCCCGTCTCCCAGCTCGAGGAGCCAGATTTCGCTGGGTCCGAGGTCGCCGATGTTGGCGAGGGCGTGCGGGAGCTGGCTCGCCTCGTGACCCTCGGCCGCGGCCACGAGGGCGCGTCGCGCGCGCAGCTCCGGGCCCGGAGAGAGACGCACGCGCAGGTCGGGTGCGTGACCCTCGAAGACGTCGATCACGCGGCCCCAGGGGAGGTAGCCGCGAGACTCCACCCTCAGCAGGTGCCGCCCGGCGGGGACGACCACGCTGGCGGGCGCCGGGCCGAGGGGCTGATCGTCCAAGTAGACCGTGGCGAAGGGGCCGTCCGCCAGCACGCGGAAGTGTCCGGTCGGGCGAGCGGCGACGGCCAGGGCGATGCGCCTCGCCCTGTCGACCACCGTGGGCGGGGCCTCGGCGGAGCCCAGCACACGGGAAGGATCGAGCGTGGCGGCGTCGCTGAGGGCGGAGCGCCCCAGATCGTCGAGGGAAGAGGCGAGGGCGACGACGCCGACGCGCACGCGCACCTCGGCGAGCCAGCGTGCGGCTCCAGGGACGTCTGCGTGTTCACGCACCAGGCGCTCGGCTTCGGCTAGGCGTGCGAGGGCGGCGCCTTCACGCAGACCAGAGGCCAGGGCGTCCGCCTCCGCCAGCAGCGCCACTACGCGCGAGAAGGCCGCGACCCGCTGCGCCGGGACCGGCGAACCCATACGCCCTTCGTCCAGCATGGGCGCGAGTCGAAGCCCCTGCCGTCGTGCCAGGCGCCGCACCCGCCGCTCGAAGGTCGGAGCGCGTTCGCTGGCTCGATCGTCGCTCGCGGAGGTCACGAGGGCGTAGCTCCCGGCGGAGGCCGAGGGCTGAGCGTGGGCCGTGGACGGCGCCCAAGGCAGCGCCGCCAGCAGCGCGCAAACGACCCCGAAAAAACGCTCGTGGAGCGTCGCCGAAGGTCCAGTTGCTATGCAGTGTTCGCTCATCTATGGTTCGCGCCCATTTAGCGGGGCCCAACGCATGTTCGAGAAGATCGCCAATAAGTTCCAGACCTTCGTTCTCATAGGCCTGGTCACGCTGCTCTGTGCCGTGTTCATCCTGCAGTTCGGTGGGCCTCAGGCCCAAGGCTGTACGGAGGGTGGTAGCAGCTACATCGCTCAGGTCTACGACCGCTCGTTCAACTCGGGCGATTTCGAGGCCGCCTACACCTTGGCCAATCCGGGGCGCCTGCCACCGGAGCGCGCTCGCGCCCTGCACCTGCGGGAGGCCGTGATGGACGGCATGGTGAACGCCGCGCTCTTGGCTCACGAGGCCGAGCGCGTGGGCTTCCGCGTGTCGGAGGACGACGTCTGGACGCGCATCCGCGACGACGGCACCTTGCTGCTGACGATCGGCGGCGAGCAGGGTCCGGGAGGCGCGATCCCCGTCTCGTACTTCCAGAACGACTCGGGCAATTTCGATCCCGACCGCGCCAAGGAATTCATCCAGAACTACCTGCGCCGCAGCATCCGCGAGTTCGCCGAGTGGCAGTCCACCGAGATGCTCGCCAACCGCATGCGTCAGACGCTCCTGGCCAGCATCAGCGTGAGCCCGCGTGAGGTCTGGAACGCCTACGTCCGCGACGCGGAGAAGGCGCAGATTCACTACGTCCGCTTCGCCCCGTCCTTCTACGCGAACGCGCTGAGGCCCACGGACGAAGAGATCACCACCTGGATGGCGGCCAACACCGAGGCTGTCGATCAAGAGTACACGGCGAACCGTCACCGCTACACCGGCCTCGAGCCGCAGGTGCGCGCCGAGCACATCCTGATCAAGGCGAGCGCTGACGCGAGCGACGAGGTCAAGGCCTCCGCCCGCGCTCGCGCCGAGGCGCTCTTGGCGCGCGCCCGCGCCGGTGAGAACTTCGAGGATCTCGCGCGAGAGAACAGCGAAGACACGGGCAGCGCCCGACGCGGCGGCGACCTCGGCTACAACCCTCACGGCCGCATGGTGGGTCCCTTCGACACGGCGCAGTTCGCTCTCGATGTGGGGCAGATCTCCGACATCGTGGAGACGCGCTTCGGCTATCACATCATCAAGGTCGTCGGGAAGCGCGAAGGCGACGTGCCCGAGGCCGAGGCGAAGCGCGAGATCGGCGAGCGCCTCTACCGCGAGGCGCGCGCGAGCGAGCTGGCTCGGGAGGCGGCCACGGCGGCTCTGGCGTGGGTCAAGCAGGACGGACGCAGCTGGGATGACCTGGACGAGCACCTCGCCCACCCGGAGGCCGAGGCGGTCGATCCGGAGACCGGTGAGTCGGCCGAAGAGGCGACGACCGATCGCGATCCGCTCGCGCCCCACGTGGAAGAGAGCCGCGAGTTCGGCCCCACGGACACCCCGATCTCCGGTCCCTTCGACACGGGCGATCTGGTCCACGCCGTCTTCCAGATGACCGCGGGCGCTACGCCCGACGAGCCCTTGGCCCTCGGCCAAGAGTTCGTGATCTTCATCGTCGACTCGCGTCAGGCGGCCACCGAAGAGGGGCTGACGGACGAGCGGCGTGAGTCGTTGATGAACGGCCTCTTGGTCGCCAAGCAGCGCGAAGCCTTGAAGGTTCATCTGCGTCAGCTCCGGGCCCGCGCCGAGCGCAACGGCAAGCTGCGCATCGACGAGTCCATCCTGCGCTATCCCGGTGCGGACGCGGGCACGCCCGAGAGCTGATCCCCTCCGCTCTCGGCTGCTCCCGTGGCACGAGTTGACACATGGCGGGTCAGGATCGCGCCTGTTGAGGCATGGCACGTGAATTGCGTCTCGATTGCGTTTGCGCAATGCTACGCAGGCGCATGCTACGAAATTGGAGATGGGCCATGAGTGAGACTCGACGTGAGAGGCGCCGCCGTGCGCGTGAGAAGGCGCTGCGTGCGGCGCGCGCGGTGACGCTGGGAGCTGCCGTGACCTTGGGAGGAGCCGTGTCACTCGCGGGTTGTGCCTCAGCGCACGAGCCACCCGATGGCTCCATGCCCGACGCGACCACGCGCGCCGACGCATCCACGCGTCCGGACTCGAGCACGCGCGCGGACGCCGGCTGTGATCCCAACGACTTCGCGCCGACGACGCGGGACTGCTGCGACGCGGTGGGCGGCTTCTGGGACGACGCGAGCGCGAGCTGTGCCGTGGCGGTCCCGGGGCCCTTCACGCCGCCGTCCATGTCCGCGTAGCGGGGCCGCTCGCTAGCGTTCGAGTCGTCGATCCGCCCAGGCTCTCTCGGCCTCGAGTCCCTCGGCGGCGAGCCGCGGAATGACGACCTCCGTCATGGCGCGGGCGAAGATCACGCGTCCCTCTCGCGACTCCATGGCGCCGAGCGCTTCGAGCGCCTCCAATTCACCGTCGGAGCGCGGCGGCCCCAGCGGCATGGCCTCGTGCATGCGCATCTCTAGCGTACCAAAGGCGATGGGCAGATAGGCGTCGAGCCTCGACCACGCCTGCGCGTCCAGGCGCTCACGCGCTTCGGTCAGCAGGCCCCAGCCCAGCTTCGCGTGCAGCACCTCGTCCGCCGCGAGCTGCTCTAGCACGGCGCGCGCCGCGGGCTCCGTCGCGAGCTCGCGCTCCTCCGTCAGCAGCGCCAACGCCACCGTCTCGCTCAGGCCGGCGAAGAGCGCGTTGCGAAGCGCCGCCTCGAAGCGTCCCGCGTCTTCGTGCCGCGGCAGAGGGTCCGTCTTCAGCTCCGCGTCGATCTCGGGCTCGCCGTCGAGCAACCTCACCATCCCAGCGCACAGGGAGGCGTGCCTCAGCTCGTCCATGGACATGCGCAGGACCACGGCCTTCACGTCCAGCGTGACCTCGGCTTCGATCAGCTGCGGCAGCAGCCTCGAGAAGATGGTCGCCGAGTGGTGCTCGTGGAGCATGCGCCGCAGCCAAGCGTCGCACGCGATGGCCAGGATCTGCGGATCGTACTCGCCCTCGAGCCGCGCGTGCGCGAGCGCCGCCTCGGGATCTCCCTCCCCGCGCCTCAGCGCGGTGCGCAGCAGTCGCTGATACTCGGCCGACAAAGGACCGTCTCCAACATCCACACGTAGCTTGGTCATGCGCGAATCGTAGTCGGCCCAACGCCCGCATACGAGTTGGGGACGGTCCTAAGCAATCAACTTATTGTGTCCACCCAACAAGTTGATTGCTTAGGACCGTCCCCAAAGTCGTAGATCCTCTGCTACAACGCTTCCATGACCCAAGAGCCGACGCTTGCTGAGGATCCCGAGGCCTACTGGAACGAACAGGCGGGGCCTATCTGGGTGAGCCATCAGGAAGATCTAGACCGCCTGCTCACGCCTGTCGCCGAGCGCCTGCTGGCCGCCGCCGCGCCGCAGGCTGGCGAACATGTGATCGACGTGGGGTGTGGTTGCGGTGCGACGACGCTTCGCCTCGCCGAGTGCGTGGGAGCCGGGGGACGCGTCGTCGGCGTCGATCTGTCGCGTCCGATGCTGGCTCGGGCGGCCGAGCGAGCGGCCGGGATGTCGCAGGTGGCGCTGCACGCGTCGGACGCCGCGACCCACTCCTTCGAGGCTGGAGACGCCGATCTCGTGCTCTCGCGTTTCGGCGTCATGTTCTTCGCCGATCCCTCGTCGGCCTTCAGCAACCTGCGCCGCGCCCTCCGCTCCACCGGCCGACTCTGCTTCGTAGCCTGGCAGGCCTCCGAGAAGAACGCCTGGGCCACCACGCCCCTGCGCGCGCTGCCGGAGCTTCTCGTGCCGGATCCAGCCCCGGAGGGCGCGCCCGGTCCCTTCAGCCTCGCCGATCCGGCGCGAGTGCGCACGTTGCTGGACGCCGCGGGTTTCACGCAGGTTCGGCTCGAGTCCATCGAGGGCAGCATGCCCGTCGGTGACACGCCCGAGGCGGCGCTGCGGTTCTTCTGTCAGGTGGGTCCCCTCTCTCGTCACATCGCCACGCTAGAGGAGGCCGACCGAAACGCTAGCGTCGAGCGTGTTCGGCGATACCTCAGCGACGGTTGGGGTACGGACGCCGTCTCCTTCGACTCGGCCTACTGGCTGGTGCGCGCCTCCGCAGCCTGAGCAAAGTCGCCGGGTGCTCTCGTGTGCACGCTTCGACAGCTCTTCGGTGTAGCATCAGCGCGGTGCGCCGGATCTTCATCGTCCTCGGCCTGAGCTTGGTGGCGTTCGGCGCCTCGCTCGGCGGTCTCGGCGTGGTCAGGCACGCCCGCTCGGAGCGCATGCTGCGTGTGCCGCTGACCTTGGCCGGCGCGGCCGACGGACACGAGCTGCTTCGCGTGCGCCTCGAGCAGGGGCAGAGCTTCTACGCGGAGCTCTGCGCCGAGGGCATGACGCCAAGCGACCTGGCCGGAGCGAGCTTTCTCCTGCGACACGTGGACGAGGACGTGGTGGTGCGCGAGGTCGCCCTCGACGCGCGCTTCTTCGAACACCTGCGCGCCGTACCGTCGGGCGTATGCGGCCTGCTGGTCAGCGCCTCTTCACTGGGCGTTGGCGGCGAGTACGCCCTCGCCATGCGTCGCGCCGAGCCACAGGCCCGGGCCACGAGCCGACGCCTCGAGCTGCGGTTGGTCGCCCGCTCGGCCTTGTCGCTCTCAGATCGCGCCGCCGTCTGGTCCGCGTCCTTGGGTGCGCTCTTGCTGCTCCTCGGTCTCGCCCTCGGTCGTCCGAGTCGCGCTCCGTCCGAAGACGACTCCGTCGACCCTGGGCGTCACCTCGTGCACGCCGCGGTAGCCTTCGCGCTGCTGGTGGCGCTGCTCTTTGGCGCGCCCTATCTCGTGCCCCGGGGCGTCTCCGGCGTCTACCTGCAGGGGCTCCTGCTCGCGTCGGCCCACGTCGTGCTCGCACTCGCTTTTGCCTCGAAGCCACGCCTGCCCGCCCTCGGTCTCGCCTCGGCCACGCCCTGGCGCTGGCTCGTCCTCGCGCCCGTGGTCGGGCTCGGAGCTCGCTTCGTCGGCGTGTGGCTGTCCCGTGTCGTGCCCAGCACAGGCGTCGCGCCGGTGGAAGAGCTCGTGCGCATGCCCAGCGGCATGTTGGCCTTCGCCGCGGTGGCGGTGCTGGCGCCCGTGGCCGAGGAGCTGTTCTTTCGCGGCCTGCTCTACGGAGTCCTCGAGGCTCGCTTCGGTCGCGGCGCCGCGGTCCTCGGAGCGACGCTGCTCTTCGCCTTGGTGCACTTGCCGCAGCAGTGGGGAGCCTGGGGCGCCTTCGCCTCGGTCGCGTTCCTCGGTCTCGCCCTCAGCCTGCTGCGACGCTGGTCTGGAGGCACGACGGCGCCCGCCCTGGCTCACCTCGTTCACAACGCGGTCGTGACCTTGATGGTCCTCGGCTGATCTGCCCCCATCGGCTCCCGCGCCCGCTTCGAGAACGTGCTACACGTCCGCGCGGTGAACGAACGCTTGAAACCCGTGGTCCTCTTCTACGTCCTCACCGTCGTCGGCGGTTGGGGGCTGGTGGCGGCGTTCCTGGCCGCGGGCGGCGATTGGGTGGGCCCGTCGGGACGCTTCATCGCCATCCTGCAGATGTTCCCGGTCGCGCTGGCCGCGCTGGTGGTGCAGGGCCCGGTGTTGAAGCGTCCGCTGAAGCTGCCCTTCGGGTTGAACTTGAAGGTCAACCGCTCCTGGCTCTTCGCCTGGCTCGCGCCGGCGCTGATCCTGATCGTGGCCTTGCTGGTGGCGGCGCTGTGGCCCGGGCAGGAAGTGGTCACGAGCACCGCCGAGTACATCGCGACCAAGCGCGCCCACATCGCCGCGACGGAGCCGCAGAATCTCGCGGCGTTCAACACCTACGTCCACACCAATCCGCCGAATCATCCCTTCAGCTTGATTTTGATGGCCCTGCCCGTGGGTCTCACCTTCAACCTGCTGCTCGCCCTCGCGGAGGAGATTGGCTGGCGCGGTTTCCTGCACGCTCACCTGCGCGTAGGCTTCTTCCAGCGTTCGCTGATCGTTGGCCTGCTCTGGGGCGTCTACCTGCTGCCCGATGTGGCCACGGGCTTCATCTTCGGCGATCACATCTTCACGGGCGCTGCGCTGATCCTCGCCCACTGTCTGGCGCTCTCGCCCATCCTCGAGTGGATCCGTGTGCGCTCGGGCTCGGTCGTCGCCTGCGCGCTCTTTCGCGGCACGGCCATGGCGCTGACGCGCGTCGGCCTCGACCTCGTGCCCAACGTCGATCCGCGCGTGCCGCCCCTCTACGGCTGGACCGGCTTGGTCGCGATCCTGCTGACCCTCGGCGCCCTGCTGCTCTTCGACCGCTTCTGGGCCAAAGAGCCCGTCGTGTTCAGAACGAGTCCTTCGCCTGCCGCAGGCGCGTGAAGCTCTCGACCGGCGTGTCGTCGCCCATCAGCGCCGGGTCGTCGAAGCGCTATGCGGGTTCCCGGAGGCGTAGCGGAAACCGCAAGTTCCACGCCTTCTGCGCGCGTTCACAGAGTAATTCGAAATCTTCCCGAGTGATGCACGAAGTCCGAGTGAGCTGGCTCCAGAGATCGAACGGGCTGGCGATACGTGACGGTCCGAGTTCGACCAGCGCAAGGTAGGCGGCGCTCTTATCGACCGTGACGAACATCGAGTCGTCGTCGGCTTCATGTCGCATCCACGCGATCGACTCGTGCTCGCCGAGGTCTGCCGTGGCGATAGTAGAGTCTGGCCGCAGATGTTCAGCGAGGTAGGCCTCCGCGTCGGACCCTATGCAGACGGTATGCCGGACGATGGCGCCTGTCTTCTGACCCCATTCGAGAAGCGCGGCTCGCCGACCCGACTTGTCGAGTCTAGCTCCACGGGCAACCGCATCCAGCACATGCAACGTTTGCGTCGGCCACGACCATTGATCATTGAAGACTTGGGCCATGGTGCCGAGTGGGCCATCGTCGATCACCCACGTCGTCATCTGAGTTGGAGGATCTCTACCGCCCGACCAACAGATATCAGGTTCGCCGACGCGGCCTTGATGGCGACGTCTCCCAGTGCGCTCCCACCCAGCACAGAGGGTTCGACTTCCAAATCCAGCTCCGAAGGAGATATGCGCTCGGCATCGACTTCGAAGTTGCCAGAGTCGACTTCGGTTCTCTCGGTGATCAGTTCCTCGGTAGTGGTACTCGGAATGAGCTTCAGGTTCTTGGCGTGCCATACTGCACCCTCAAAGGTCAGACCCCACTCGCGCGCTATGCGTACGACGACGTCGCGGTCTGTACCGCTGCCCCTCATGACCCAGTTTTTCGGCGCGAGGAAGGAAGGTGCGAAGGCGTTTGCGCGCTGTTCCGTCGGCGAGCGATCGGACGAACGGGAAACGACGGTTAGCAGATCTCGATGGCTCGATGAGTCGTGAAGAAGGTGACACAGTTCATGGCCCAGCACGGCTCGTCGCGATAGCCGTGATCTCACACGTGGAGAGACTCGGTTGAGCAGGATGGTGGGCGAAGCCTCTTGTTCATACAGGCTCGCTCCATCGATCGCCTTACTGTCCAAGTCGACGAGTAGGACCAGGACGCCCTGACTCTCCAGCAGCTTCTGGACGGATAGGATCGCCGCGTGCCTCGGTGCCAGGTGCTCACGCGCGTGTCTTCCCAGGCTATAACCCTGTTCCCAGATGGCGCCTCGCGAGGAGATCCCCTCGACGTTCCGAACGGCCTCCACTTGGCTCGGGGATCTCTCGCCGAGGAGGCGCCGAAGAAATGCGTGGATACGTGCTGCCTCGGCAGCGCGCGCGAGCGTGCGGGCATCTTGTGGAGTGAGCTCTTCGATACCGAATGGCGCCCGAAAGCGAGCGCTGCTCTTGCGGCGGTCCGTGTCGAGCTTCCCGCTTCGGAGGGCACTCGGGTCCACGGCGAGCGCTGAGGCGAGCGTGTTCAGTTCCCAGACCGTGGGCGCGCTGCCAGATTCGATCTGACGCAGCCTTTCGACGGACAGCTCGGCTAGATCGGCAACCTTGTATTCATTCAGGCCGATCGCTCGGCGCTGACGCTTCAAATGCTCCGCGAGTTCGATGGTTGTCACGCAAGAAGCACTACCAAGGCGCATGCGCAGTCGCAAGCGAGCGCAAAGGAGCGTGGAGGCGACCATGCTTCGCCAGCGACATGGATGCCGGGCTTGCCGCCTCCGCACGCCTCGCCAAAGAGCCCGTCGTGTTCAGAACGAGTCCTTCGCCTGCCGCAGGCGCGTGAAGCTCTCGACCGGCGTGTCGTCGCCCATCAGGACGGGGTCGTCGAAGCGCAGGAAGGGGTTCTGTTCGAGCTCTTGGCCGAGGCGACCAGGCACGGTGAACTCGCCCGCCTCGCGCTGCGCCGTCGCGGCCTTCAGGGCCATCTCGATGATCTCGCTCTGGGGCTCCACGCTCTGGGCGAAGCGCAGGTTGTTCAGCGTGTACTCGTGTCCGCAGAAGACGCGCGTCTCTCGGGGAAGCTCGCGGAAGCGCGCGAGGGACTCGCTCATCATCTCCATCGTGCCCTCGAAGACGCGACCACAACCCGCGAGGAAGAGCGTGTCGCCGGTGAAGACGTCACCGTCCACGACGAAGGCGACGGCGCCGAGTGTATGCCCCGGTACCTCGAGCACGCGCACCTCGTGGCCCGCGCAGTCGAAGCGCTCCTCGTCGGCCACGGCACGCGTCTGCCCGGCGATGCGATCGTGCTGCATGTCGTAGCGGCTGCCGAGCACCTCGAGTCCGGGGCGCGTCTTCGCCAGCTCGGCCACACCCGACACGTGGTCGAAGTGGTGATGCGTCAGCCAGATGGCGTCGAGCGTGAGGCCGTGCGCTTCGAGGGCGGCTTCGATCGGAGGCGCCTCGGGCGCGTCCACCACCACACAGTGTCCGGAGCCCTCCTCGGTGATCAGGTAGGCGTAGTTGTCGCTGTAGCAGGGGACGATGATCACGTGCATGGGACGATGATGCACGTCGCCCGTGAGATGGCAAACCGAAGCACGTCTTCCTTGCTTCACCCCTGAGGGTGTCTGTCCGCGTCTTCGAGCCAGCCTCGGTAGAAGCTCGCGTTCAGCGCCTCGAGCTGCGCGCAGGTCATACGCCAGCGCCAGTTTCCCTTGGCGACGCCCGGCGTGTTCATGCGCGCCTCGGAGCCCAGGGCGAGCAGGTCTTGCGCCGGCAGGATGGCGAGCTTGGCGCGCGAGCGCAGCGCCGCGTTGATCAAGGCGTGGAGCGCCTGCTCGGGCACGTCGGCGCAGCCCAGCGAGCGCATGATGTGATCGCGCACGTGTTGCGGTGAGTTCAGCCAGTAGCCCAGCGTGGTGTCGTTGTCGTGGGTGCCCGTGTAGGCCACGGAGTCCTCGGGGTGATGCCACGGCAGGTGCAGCTCGTGGTCGCCACCGCCAAAGGCGAACTGCAGGACGCGCATGCCCGGCAGGCCGAGTCGACCGCGCAAGAGGTGCACCTCTTCATCGATCAGACCCAGATCCTCGGCGACCATGGGCAGCGCACCGAAGCGAGCGCGCAGGGCGTCGAAGAGCGGATCCCGCGGGCCGAGCTGCCACTCGCCGTCGCGTGCGTCGGTCGCGTGCGCGGCGACGGAGTAGTAGGCCGAGAAGGCGCGGAAGTGGTCCAAGCGCACACCGTCCGCCAAAGTCAGAGCGCGTCCGACGCGATCCAGCCAGACGTCGTAGCCGCGCTGTCCGAGGGCGTCCCAATCCCAGAGCGGGTTGCCCCAGAGCTGCCCCACGTCGCTGAAGGCGTCCGGCGGCACGGCGGCGACGCGCAGGGCGTGGCCTTCCGCGTCGAGTTGATAGGCGCTGCGATGTGCCCACACGTCTGCGCTCTCGCCCGAGACGTAGATGGGCAGGTCGCCGAGCACCTGCACGTCCCGCTCGCGGGCGTAGCGCCTCAGCCGTGCCCACTGTCGATCGAAGAAGAAGGCCGCCGCCATGCCCGCCTCGTAGGCCTCGCGGTGCGTCTCGCGTGCGTCGTCGAGGGCTGCGTCGTCGCGATCCCGCAGTCCGGGAGCCCAGCTCGTGAAGGGCGCCTCGTCGTGCGCTCGTCGCAAGACGGCGAAGAGCACGGCCTCGTCCGCCCAGGCGGCCTCCGCGCGGAAGGCGTCGTAGTCGT
>JAADHO010000241.1 GCA_013151775.1 Deltaproteobacteria bacterium
GAGGTGGCCCGCCGGGGGGTGCGCCGAAGCCGCCGCCGGGTGGCTGGCCAGGTGGTGGCCCGCCGCCAGGTGGTTGTCCGAAATCCGTCATGCCGTCCTATCTGCGCGAGTCACTCGCGTCGCTCCAGGCCCAGGGTCTCAAATCACCCCGGAATCCGAAAGGGCAATCGCGTCCTGCGGTCACTCCACTTCGTAGGCGAACATGGCGTAGTGCCAGGGCGCCGCGTCGAGGTGGAGGTGATTTCGGTGTCGGCGCTGGGGCGGCCCGACGATGCCTCGGAAGATCTCCGTGTGTCCACGAAGCTGCTCGGCGAGCGCGTGCAGGAAGCGCGCGTGGTAGGCGTCTCGGGTTCGCCGAGGGCCCCAATGGTCGGCGATGCGCAGGGAGAATCCGCGCCTCAGACGCCGGGGCATGCCCGCGGGAGCAGCCGCTCCACGGGGTAGACGCGGAAAATCGAGGCCCTGAAAGTCCAAGGCGTTGCCGAAGGCGTGCTCGCTGATGCGGCCGCGACGACCTCGCGCGGAGCGACAGTTGTACGCGCCGCGCTGCACCAGGCGTCTCGGAGCGCGCCCATAGGCTTCGCGCCCGCGCGCCTCGAGCAGCCGATCGAAGGCCGCGAGCCGCTGCGCGAAGGCGGGGTTCACGCGCACCGTGTAGCGCAGGTGCTCGCTGCGATAGCGCACGAGCCCGCTGGAGTCGCAGCGCAGGCGTTGACCTTGGGGCAGAAACCTCTGCGTGCCGTCGAGGGCGTAGTGCTCCGAAGGCCAGCCGTCGAAGAAGGAGTAGTGCACGACGCTGCCAACCCTAGCCTCCACCGCCGAGCCCGCCGGAGCGAGCAGAAAACAGGCCGCGAGCAGCAGGATCCGTCTGGCGTGCGTGAGCATCCGGTTCATCAGACGTCCGAGAGCCCCCAAAAGTTCCCGGAAGTGCGGGCTCGCACGTCGCGCGGAAAGCTGTGCGGGTCTATCTATTCGGATCATGCTCTCCCGTGGCGGGACGCCCTTGGGCGTCCCTGAGCCCGTTGGGGACGGATACGAGCACGACGCTCGCTGCGCGGGACAAGTCCCGCGCGCCACGGACCGGGAGGATCATGCTCTACCGGGGGCACGAGCCCCTACCATGGGCATCCGCGCCCCGAGATGAGGAGGCTCATTGATCCCAGGGCCCAGAGTCGATAGTTCTCCCGCCATGACCAGTGAAGAACCGGGCCGCCTCGACACGGACGACGTCCTCGTCCGCACGCTCGAGGGAAAAGATCTCGAAGCCATCGTGCGCATCGACGCTGCCGCCGTGGGGCGTCGACGCCAAGAGTACTATCAGGATCGCGTGAAAGCGGCCCTGAGTGACAGCCGCATCCACACCTCCCTCGTGGCCGAGCTCGACGGCGCCGTGGTCGGCTTCCTGATGTCCACCAACTACTATGGCGAGTTCGGGCGGCCCGAGCCGACGGCCGTGATCGAGGCCCTCGGCGTCCTGCCGGAGCTGCGCGGACAGCACGTGGGCGAGGCGCTCATGCGCCAATTCGTGATGAACGCCCGAGCGCTGCGCGTGGATCGCATCCGCACGGAGGTCGCCTGGAACGATCACGGGCTCTTGCGCTTCTTCGACAAGAGCGGCTTCACGCCGAGCTCACGTCTGGTGCTCGAGCGCGAGCTGAACGAATGAGCTTGCTCGACGGACGCGTGGCGGTGGTGACGGGCGCGGGTCGCGGCATCGGACGCGCCATCGCACAGCTCTTCGTCTCCGAAGGTGCGCGCGTGGTGTTGAACGACCTGGACGAGGCGCCCCTGGCCGAGGCCAAGGCCGCCTGCGACGCCATCGCCGAAGGTCACGCCCACGTCTCCATCGGCAGCGTCACGGACGCGGCCTACACCGACGCCTTGATGCAGCAGGCGGTCGACGACTTCGGCTCCCTCGACATCTTGATCAATAACGCGGGCATCACCCGCGACCACGTGATCCACCGCATGACCGACGACGAGTGGAGCTTCGTGATCGACGTGAACCTCGGCGGCACCTTCCGCTGCATCCGCTCCGCGGCGCCGCATATGCGCGACGTGGCCAAGGCGGAGCTGAGCGAACACGGCGAGGTCAGCCACGCGCGAAAGATCGTCAACCTCTTCTCCACCGCCGCCATCCGCGGCAACCCCGGTCAGGCCAACTACACGGCCGCCAAGATGGGCAACGTGGGCCTCACGCGCACCGTCGCGCAAGAGTGGGGACGCTTCCGCATCTGTGTGAACGCCGTGGCTCCGGGCTTCACCGAGACGCGCCTCACGGCGGCCAAAGAGGCGGGCTCGGAGCTCGGCATCCCCGAGGCGAGCCGCAAAGCCTCCTTGGCCAAGATCCCCTTCGGGCGCTTCGGTCAGCCTGAAGACGTCGCGCGCGCCGTGCTCTTCTTCGCCTCACCGCTCAGCGACTACGTCACGGGCCAGGAGATCAACGTCTCGGGCGGCCTTCAGATCCCCTGAACGCCCAGATCCGAGTTCACTCGAGGGCCCGGCGGGTGGCGGCCTCTAGATCCGGCAGCTCGTAGGGCTTCTGCAGGAACGCCGAAGAGCGTGAATTCAGCGATCGCCGCCAGCATCGGGCCATGCTACAGCATGCTGCCCGTGGTCAAAAACGGGCTCCCGTATGATCAAGCGACCGCAAGCGAAGCCGATGAAGCGAGGTCCGGCCGAGGGCCGAGCATGACGCCCGACTCCGCCAGCACGCTCCAGGCTTCCATCGACGCGCTGCCACGCTTGGCTCCCGCGATCTTCGTCACGGGCAAGGGAGGCGTGGGCAAGACCACGATGGCCGCCGGCTTGGTCTGCGCCGCGGTGGACGCCGGCACGCGCGCCGTGCTCGTGGAGTTTGGCGACGGCGCCTCGGGACGTCGCGCCTTGGGACAAGCGCGCGATCGCATCGAGCACGTGATCATCGATCCGCGCCGCGCCGTGATGCAGGCCGCCGGTCCCGTCTTCGGATCCCCGCTGCTGGCCAAGATCGCCCTCGGCAACTTCGCCATGAAGCCGATGATCAACTCCGCGCCCGCGCTGCGTGAGCTGGCCGTGCTCGAACTCTGCCGCCAGACCGTGGTCGACAACCCCGGCGCGCGCGTCGTCTTCGACATGCCCGCCACCGGCCACGGCGTGGCCTGGCTGCGAGTCGCCGAGCAGATCGGCAAGCTGACCCGACGCGGACCTCTCTACGACGTCTGCGCGCGGGTGCAGAACGAGCTGCTGAAGCCGGGGCGCGCGTCCATCGCGGTGGTCACCTTACCCGAGCGCTTGGTGCTCACCGAGACACTCGAGCTGTGTCAGCAGCTCGACGAGGAGGTGGGGCTGCCGGTCGACAGGCTGGTCGTGAACCGGGTGCCGCCCGTGCCGGAGGCGCAGGCGCTGACGGACGCGCGCAGGGTCGCGGCAGCGGGCGGTGACGTGGGCGCCGCCGCAGCGAGGCTGGTCGAGGTGCTCTCCGTGCGCAGCCGCATGCGAGCCGAGGTCGTGGAGGTGTTGGAGCAGGTAGCGCTCCACGAACACGCGCGCGGACTGACGCGCCTGCCCATGGCGCCGGCGGATCCCCACGGCCCCGAGGTCGCGGCCTGGCTGCGAGAAGCGGGGGCGGCGTGAGTCGTCCCCAGACCTACGTGTGCGCAGGCGGTGGAGGCGTCGGCAAGACGACGGCCTCGGCGGCCTTGGCGCTCACTCTGGCGCGGCGCGGCGAGCGCGTGCTGGTGGTCAGCATCGATCCCGCGCGACGGCTCGCGGACGCCCTCGGCGTCAAGCTCGGAGGTCACGCGACCGCGGTGCAGATGGACGCAGGCGACGGCGCCCTCTTCGCCATGATGCCCGATCCTCGCGACTCCATGCAGACCTTCATCAACATTCTCTTCGAGAACGAGCCCGAGGCCCTCGAGCGGATGCTGAAGAATCGCCTGTACCAGATGCTGGAGAACGCCGTCCCGGGCATGCACGAGCTGGTCGCCATGACCCTCACCTGGCGCGCCGTCGACGAGCACGAGGTCAGCGCACTGGTCATCGACACGGCTCCCTCGCGCAACGCCGTGGACTTCATCAGCTACCCCGACAGGCTCGCCAAGCTGCTGGGAGGACGCGCCGTGACCTGGCTCTCGGCGCTCGCTCGATCGGACGGTGAGCAGCGCCCCAAGGGACGCGCGGGCAAGCTGCTCGATCGCGTCTTGGGCCCCGCCGTCGGTGACCTCGCGGGCTTCTTCGGTGAGCTGGCGCGGGTGCGTGGCCGCTTCGTGGAGTTGAACGAGGGCATGGCCGAGCTGCTCTTGGGCTCGCGCTCGAGCTACCTCGTGGTGGCTGCGCCCACGGGGGCCGCGCGGGACGACGCCGCGTATTTGATCCGCCGACTCGAGAAGCTCATCGGTCGACCGGCGGCGCTGATCGTGAACGCCGCCATGGCGCCCGAGCGCGCCTGGGCCCAGACGTTGAGCGGCGCCTCCGAGACCACCGCCGCCATGGGGCGCGCCATCGAGCTGCTCGAGCGCGAGGCCGAGCGCCGAGCGCGCGCGTCCCAGAAGGTGGTCGAGTCGCTGCAGCGCAGGCACGCCAACATCCCCCTCTGGCGCCTGCCCTTCGTGGAGGCGTTGAGCCCGCGCGAGGTGGTGGAGCAGCTCTCCACCGCGCTCTCCTCACTCGTGCCCGCGTAGCCGCGACCTTCAGACGCCCGGCACACCACCCGTGGGGCCGCTGTCGTGGGGCAGACTCCCACGCGGCGAGCGCAGGTAGACGAAGGGCGTGTTGTGCAGGAAGTTCGAGACGCGTGAGGTGTAGATGTCGGCGTTGCGCTCGATCTGCCGGGCGAGGTGACTCTTGTCGTTGCCCGCGCGCATGGACAGCCCCCAGCGCGGATGGGCCAGGCTCGAGGCGCGCTTGGCCAAGGGCGCGATGCGCGCGTCGAGGGCCACCAGCTCACTGCGCAGCGTCAGCATGCGCGCGCTCAGAGTCGCGGCGTCCTCTGCCGGCTGTGGCCCGTAGCCGCGCTCGAGGCGCAGCTTGTGGAGGCGCGCGAGGGAGAAGGCGTGCTCGAGGCGCTCCTTGTCGATCATCAGCTGGCTGAGCTGAGCCTGGGCGGGCTTGAACTCTTCCAGCGCGGACAGCTCCGCCTCGAGGTCGCGCACGATCAGCCCCGTGCGCCAGCGCAGCACGCGCTTGCTCACGTTGATGTCGCTGAAGATGTGGTCGCCCACGTAGAGGATCTCCTCTCCGCTGACGCCGATGGACTGCTCCACCAGGCTGGCGTGCCCGCCGAGGTAGACCTCGCCCTTCTTCAACGGGCCGACATGGGGACGCAGCAGGCCGTCCTCGTCCACCAGCTCGAAGACGGGGCTCCGGTCGGTGAAGAAGGCGGGCTTGCGCGAGCCGACCACGACCAGGTCGAAGAGGTCACGCCAGGTCTGGCCCTCGGGCATGAAGGGATCGATCGCGTGGCGCATGATGTCGCGCGTGTAGCTCCACTCCGAGTTGGTGATCAGCAGGACCTGCTTGCCGGCGCAGCGCAGATCCATCAACGCCAGGGGCACCTCTGGATCGGGCTCGATGTAGCGCTCGGGGTGCGCCACGATGTCGGCCTTCAGCTCGCCGAGCATGTGGGCCTCGTCCACACCGGAGCGCACGACGCGGTAGAGCGCCTCGTAGCCGAGCACGTCGGGCAAGGCGCCGGCGTCGAGCAGATCGACGCATTGGCTGTAGAGGCAGGCCTCGGAGAGCGCGAAGAGCGTGTTCATGAACACCCAGCGAGGCTCCGCGAGGTCCACGTGCGTGCGCGCGTAGACGCGCCGCTGCTCTTCGTGGTCGAGGCTCGCCGTGCCGTGGAAGGCGCGCTTCACGTAGCCGAAGCGGTTGGCCTTCACGAGGTTTCCGAGCTCGAGATCGAGGATCAGCCCGAGGGCCACCAAGGTGGGATCGAAGTCCAGCCCGTCGAGGGGCCAGCCACGCTCGAGCAGCGGTCGGCGAGCGTACTCGTAGGCCCGGCGCTCCCACGCCTCCGTCCGGTAGTGAACCAGCGTGTAGTCCATGTCGAAGCCCACGGCGCCGAGGGCGCGCAGGTTCAAGGTGCGGTCACAGTAGATCCGGCGCGGGGCGGCGGGCAGAGGAGGGAGCTCATCGAGGTTCATGCGCCGAGGGAATACCACGGCGTCGAGCCGAAGCGAGGTCCAGAGCCGGGCAGCTCGCGACCGGTGAAGAGAAAATTTCGGAACCTCCGGCGAAGGGCAGTGTCAGTAGGGGTGAACGGAGTGGGCCGGACGCCCGACGGCGGGTCCCCCGAGACGACGAACGATGGACGATCCAAAGGAGGATTGGCGATGGAGAAGTACGCCCTCGATGTGGTGATGAGTTGGGGCACGTCCCCCTTGGCCAGTGAGCTGTGGACAGAGCCTCGAGCGCTCACGCTCGGGTATGGACCGACGGCGACCTTCGCCATGCCCGAGGAGTCTCCGGAGGTGGGCTTCGAGCTGATCGTCCCCGACGAGCTCGGAGGCTACGCCCTGCGCATCCCGGCGGGCGCCTCGGCCTGCATGTTCGAGTCGCGCGAAGGCGTGGACGTGGAGGTCGATCTCGGCGCCATCGCCTCGGACGCTCAGGGCGTGCGCGTGGTCCCGCTGAGCGTCGACGCGCGGGCCGAGCTGCGCATCGGTGAGTTCATCTTCTGCGTGCGCGGCACGACGCCACCCGAGCGGGCGGCCAAGGGCGGTGTCGCGGACTGGACGGCTGCGCGATACATCGGGGCGTCCTTCCTCTTTCACGCCGTCATGCTCGTCTTGATGACCTTCTCTCCGCCCGCCGCCTCGGCCCTGAACATCAACATGGACACGCAGCGCGCACGCTACATCCGCGCGAGCATGGACGCCTTGGCGATCGAGCAGCAGGATCCGCTCTTCGACGAGGCAGCCGCCGGCGCTCCGAGCAGCGAGGGCCAGCCCATGGAAGGCGACGAGGGCGCCACCGGCGCCGAAGACGAGACGCGTCACACGGGCGGCGGAGTGGCCGTGCGCGGAGACGACGAAGAGCAGCGCGTGCCCCTCGACCGCGAGAGCGTGCGCAGCGCGGGTGTGCTCGGCGCCTTGGCCAGCGCCCTCGCCGGCATGCCCACGGACATCTCCTCTCCCTACGGCGCCGCCAACGCCGCGGGCTTCAGTCAGGAGTCCCTCTACGGTCCCTTGACGGCTGACGCCGCGGGCTTCGGTCCCGGCGCGGGCGGCTTCGGCATGCTCGGACGGGGTCGAGGCGGCTGCCCCGCGGGTCGCACGGACTGCCTCGTCGGCACGGTGGGCGTGGGCACTCTCGGCACGGTGGGCACCATCGGCGCTACCTGCACATCGGCGGAGTTCCACACCCTCGAGCGCACCCTGGGTCACGCCCAAGCCCTGGCGCGCTGCTCGGGTCCCGGCGGCCACTACGGCACGGTCGCCAGCCACCTCCGCATCGGCAACCACCACACGCCTCGCGCGATCGGCGGCCACGCCACCACGCGAGGTGGGCTGAGCCGTGAGCAGGTGCGCCGCGTCGTGCACCGAAACCTCTCCCAGGTGCGCTTCTGCTACGAGCAGGCGCTGCAGCAGCGCCCCGACCTCGAGGGCCGCGTGGCCGTGCGCTTCATCATCCGAGGCGACGGCGCCGTGCAGACCTCCATGGTGCAGAACACCACCCTGCGCAGCTCGCGTGTCGAGCAGTGCGTGAGCGGCGCCGTGCAGCGCTGGAGCTTCCCGCAGACGGGTGAGCTGACCATCGTCACCTACCCCTTCCGCTTCCAGAGCCAGGGCTGAACCTCGGCCTGGTACCGCGACCGACCTCACGCCGCCGTCCCGCGCTCTCGAGCCGGGGCGGCGGCGCTATTTGTGAAAGGCCGCGCGTACGCCGTCGTAGTGAGAAGGTAAGGTCGGCTCGAGGCGCTGCGCGCCGAAGAAGGCCATCAGGGCGCGGCTGCCCTGAGCCACGTCGTGCATGGCCATCAGCGCCTTGGACATGGCGTCTTGGCGTTCTCGTGCGATGCCGGGGCTCGCGCAGATCACGTCGGAGGGGATGGGCTCCGTCATCAGGATCGAGCGCATGCGATCGAGATCGACCTCGGCCTCCCATCCCCAGCGCACGGGCCTGCCCCGAGCGTCCACGGTCAGGTAGGTCGCGCCCACGTCCGACTCGGCGAGGGCGACCGCTTGGACGACGGCGCCATGACTCCCGAGGAGCTTCTGCTCGGCGAAGACCTCGTCGGGCTTCAGGCCCTGGATCCTCAGCTCCATGCGCGGGAAGAGGTATCCCGCCGCGCTGTTCTGGTGCACCCAAGCCACGCGAGCGCCCCATAGATCCTTCGCCTCCCGCAGGCTCGAGTCCTGCCGCACGAAGAGGCAGGCGCGGTACTGAGCGCCCGCGACCCGCGCGCAGGCGAGCAGCAAGCTGATGCCCCGAGACTCCTGCGACACGTAGACCGCTGGCGGCAGCCAGGCGAAGTCCACGGCGCCGCTGCCCACGGCCTCGCCCAAGGCGTCGTAGTCGGGCAGCGCCACGACCTCGACAAATTCCCCGGCGGCCGCGCCCAAGGCGTCGGCGAAGATCTCTCGAACCACGGCGCGTCGTGGCCCGTGCATGATCGGACCGGCGGCGAAACGGATCGTCATACTCTGGATCGTACCACCTCTCTCCAGAATCTTGGATGCATTAGGCCAAGGGATCCTCGCTTCGAGTATCCTCGCGTGATGGGCGCCCTGCCGCTGCTGAAGACGCTGCACATCCTCTCGGCCATGCTCTTCCTCGGCGCCGGGCTGATGACCGCGTGGTACAAGCTGCGCGTCGACACCACCAACGACGTGCGCGTGATCGTCTGGTATCAGCGCGAGATGGTGCGGGCCGATTGGATCTTCACCACACCCTCCGCCGTGCTCTTGCCCGCGAGCGGGATCGCCATGGCCGCGATCACGCATCTGCCGCTGACGACACCCTGGCTGCTGTGGATCTACGCCTGCTTCGTGGTCGAAGGCGCCCTATGGCTGCCGGCCGTGTGGATTCAGATCCGCATGCGCGCCTTGGCGGAGCGAGCCCTCGAGCGCGAGGCGCCGCTAGACCCTGAGTTTCAACGTCTCGGACGCGTCTGGCGCGCCTTGGGCTACCCGGCCTTCGCCATCGCTCTCTTCATGCTCTGGATGATGGTCAGCCGCTGGTACCCGGGCCGCTGAGTCGAGCGCCGCCCTGCCGGCGCGTTCAGTTCAGTGGGGCGCATGTACCGTCGGGGCGCTTCACGCGGATGTGGAAGTGGGTCGTGTGACCCGCCACCGAGCGCATAAAGGTGCGGGCCGCGCCTCCATGCCAGGTGCGGTACGAGTACTCCGACACGAAGTAGGGGTTCACCGCGTCCTGAACGGTCGTGTCGTTGAAGATGATGCCGCAGGTCTCGCCGGTGTCGATGAAGAGCTTGGCGAGGTCGATGGACTGCGCGGCGTCGCAGCCGGCGTTCGTGGCGCAGCCCGCCTTGATGTCGACGTGGGTTCCGTCGTCGTGCGTGGCGTGGTTCGCGTCTCCGGCGAGGCGAGGGTTGCACTCGTTGAGATCCGAGATGGCGAGGCGGGCCGAGCCGGGCCTGAGCGCAGCCCAACGCTGAGCCACGGTGTAGAGGACGCAGACCAGCAAGCGGCTCCCACGCGAGCAGCGCGCCTTGCGCGTGTACAAGCCCGCCGGATCGGAGTCTGGGAGCAGGTAGTAGCCGCCCACGATGTCGGACTCGTCGAGATTAGGCGGACAGACCACGCCACCCGGCGCGACGCAGTCCGTGGCGATGCTCAAGGCGTAGGTCGCGTCCGTGGGCATGCGCGGCGTGAAGCCGCCCTCGATCACATGCCAGCCCGTGAGGAAGCCCGTCACCTGCATGTCGGTCGTGGACAGAATGCGCACGCTCGCCACGTCGGACCCGCGCCCGCTGTCGATGGCCGTCACCGTGAGGCCCGCGCTGACGACGCCGTGCTCGCCATCGTAGATCGTGGCGCCGGACGCGTCGTGAAGGACGAGGGCGGGATCCCAGGTCCCGCCCGTTCGCCTCAGGCTCACGTCCACCGCGACGTCTGCGCGCACCGACAAGGAGAAGCGGTGCACGTTGTACCGATTGGTCACGAAGTCCTCGGTGAAGGTCGACGTGCCGCACGCGCCGGAAGACATCAGGGCCAGCCAGCAGCTGTCCGGTCGCCCCGGCTCGCATGGCTCGACCACGTCGGGCCCGGGCGGAGGCGGCGTGCCAGCGTCGCCGAGCATGCCGGAGTCCAGCGCGCCAGCATCCACGACGCCAGCGTCCACGACGCCAGAGTCCAGCATGCTGCCATCGCCCAGCGTGCTCGAGTCCAGCGCGCCGCCATCGCCGAGTATGTCCGAGTCCGCCGCCCCGCCGTCTCCGACCACGGCCGAATCTCGCGTTCCCAAGCTCCCCGAGCCCACACAGGCGGATGCGCTCAGCGACGCGATCAGCAGCGCGACCCAGCGAATGTCCAACCCGTCCATGGCGGCCTCCGTGCGTAAGTGGGAAACGAGCGCGCCCTGAGCGCCCGACCGAGTCCAGCGTCTCACGCGCCGGCAACGCCCACAAGTACCCCGCCAGCAGCGCCCCAGCGGCGACCGGCAGCGCGCGTTTCCCATTGGCGTCACGAGTGTATGGCCGCGCCCGTAGCCACCGCTCGCGGCTGTGCCTAGTCTCGCGCTCGTCACGTCCGATCCCATGCCGGCGCGCGGTGTCATCGCGCCTTCGCCAAGGAAGTCCATGCAACGCTCTCTCTCTCGGCTCCTCGTTGGCATCTCTCTGTTCGGGACCCTAGCGTGCGGAGGCTCGGGCGGCTCGGATGCGGGAGTGGATGCGCGCTCTGCCGCCGACGCAGCCTCATCAGCGGACGCCGCTCCCCGACCGGACGCGGGCCTCGGCGACGAGCGCTGCGTCGTCCCCGCGCCCCTCGACACCTCGGGGATCCACGCGAGTCCGGGGGGCTCACCCACGGCGGCGGGCACCGAGGCAGATCCCCTCGATCTCGCCAGCGCGCTCTCGAGCGATGGTCCCGTCGCACCCGGCGACACGCTCTGGCTCGCTGCGGGCGAGTACCGCGGCATCTTCATCTCCGACCTGCGCGGCACGGAGGCCTTCCCGATCCTCGTGCGACCCCTGCCCGGCGCGCGCGTGACGTTGAACTCGGACGTGAGCGACGAGGGTGACGCGGGCCTCACGATCAACGGCGAGTGGACCCGCTACCAAGGTCTCGAGGTGCTCAGCACGGACGCGGATCGCGAGTCCGTCGAGAACACGTCCGGGCCCACGGACGTGAGCTTGCGCCCCGGCATCACCGTCTTCGGTTCGAACGTGCAGGTGGTCAATTGCGTCGTCCACGACACAGCGCAGGGCTTCTCCTTCTGGCGCCCCGCCATCGACAGCGAGCTCAACGGGAACATCATCTACAACAACGGCTGGACGGCGCCCGGTCGGGGCCACGGCCACGCCATCTACGTGCAGAACGAGACGGGCACGAAGATCCTCGAAGACAACATCATCTTCTTCGGCTTCGGTACGGGCATTCACGCCTACACGGAGGGCGGCGCGATCCAAGGCTTCGAGGTGCGGGACAACGTCTGGTTCCAGACCGGCGCCTCCGATCCTCGCACGTCACAGCGCAAGGATGGCTGCCTGATCGGCGGCTTTCAGCCCGTCGCGCGCCTGAACATGGTCGACAACGTGTCGTGGTCGCGCGGACGCGGCACGCGTCTCGGCTACGGCGGCGACATCATGAATGTCGACGCCACGCTGACCGACAACTACCTGGTCGAGAGCTTCTGGCTGCGCGGCAGTTGGGAGAGCCTCACGCTCACCGGCAACGCCATCTACGGCAACCTCGACGGCCTCGACTCGACGCTCTACCCGGGGAACGATTTCCAGCCCGACGCACCCACGACGGGCACCCGCGTCTTCGTGCACCCGAATGGCTACGACGCCGGACGCGCGCGCGTCGCCATCTTCAACTACGACCAAGGCCCGAGCGTCGACGTGGATCTCTCGAGCGTGCTCTCCCTCGGCGAGGCCTACGTCGTGCACAGCGTCTTCGACCTGTGGGGCACGCCCATCGTCCAAGGCACCTTCGAGGGCGATCCCGTGACCTTCCCCATGGGCAGCGTCGCGCCGCCCCAGCCCAACGGCCTGCCCGACGGAATCGCAGACGACGACGACCCCGAGCGCACCTTCGGCGCCTTCATCGTGACGCATTCGACCTGCGAGTGATCACCCTTCGGACCTACTTCGTCGTTCGCTCACCTGCTACAGACGACTGTTCCGTTGCAATCGAAGTCCGCACAGTCGATGTACGTGTCCCCGTCGTTGGAGCAACCGTCGGAGCATCGTTCATCGTTGTCCTCGGGCCCCGGCGCGCACAGGACACCGGTAGCCGATAGTCCGCATTCGCATTGAAGAGAGTTGAAGTCCCCAGAACCGGAGGCCATCGACGTCGCCGCCGGTACCGCGCCGCAATCGGGGTAGGTGTAGAAGGAACTCGAGCAACTCGAACGACAATACCGCGCCTCTGGCGACCCGGGTAGGCATTCGCCTCCTTGGCTGGTGCAGAGAGCGTCGCAGCTCTGTCGCACCCGGCCCTGCGCTGACCAGGTGCACACGGAGTTCGTGCAGCGGGCAGCGTACTCTGGCGACGGGTCCACGCAGCGGAAGTCACAGGCCCCACAGTTGTTGTCGTTGCTCGTAGTGTCGACGCAGCTGGAGCCGCAGCGCGCCGTTCCGTCACACCTGCCGCCACAGGCGGAGACGGAGCCGTCGTCCTGACAGCGAAGCAGGAGAGCGATGTCCTGTTCAGCGGTGTTGCCAGCCGTGTCGAAGAAGCGCGCGCGCAGGTCCCTCGACGCACCCGCGCCAGGGGCATCGATCGTGGTCATGGCGTCGGCCTGATCCCAGGTCACGACGAGACTGTAGGCTCCCTCTCCCGCCGCGGTCATGAAGGATCCGTAGACCGCGCCGGAAGCCACGTCGAAGAGCTCTCCGCCGATCAGATCCTCGATCCCATCGGGGTCTGTGACAACGGCGGTGATCGTGACGGGGGCGTCTGGAGAGAGCGAGGTGCTGGACATGCGAAGCGAGAGGATCCGCGGGGCGCTCGGGCTGCTCACGATAGGTGGGCTTCCGTCTGGGCCGACACGCGACCCGTCGAGCACGGAGGCATCGCGTGATCCGCTCCGTCGTGGAGGGTTTCCGCACGCTGAGAGGCTGAACGAGACGACCACCGCGAAGGCCGCCAGGATCGCGCGCGTCAGGTGTGGGCGCGGTCGGCAACGCGAATGATGTGAACTGTCCATGTCGCCACATACGTCATTCCTCCGTGAACCTTCCCTCCACGACCAGCGCCCACCTGGGGAAGATCTGAGCGCAAAGCCGTGTATGGTCATGCCATGACCTATCTAGCGCCTGAAGGCAGCGGCCCAAGCGGCCGAGAGCCCACGGCCACTCAGTGGCGACTGCTCATCCTCCTGGTGGTGAGTGGCTGTGCGGCGGGTG
>JAADHO010000289.1 GCA_013151775.1 Deltaproteobacteria bacterium
CGCTCAAAGGATGAAGCCGCCACCGAGCACCTCCTCTCCACGATACACCACCGCGGCCTGTCCCGGGGTGATCGCCCGCTGTGGCTCCAAGAATCGTGCGATGAACCCGGTCGACGTGCGCCGAACGTGTGCCGAGGCGGGCGTGTGCCGATAGCGGATGCGAACCTCCGCCGCGAACTCCAGCTCGTCGGGCGGGTTCAGCCAGCGGGCGCCCGTCGCCTCGAGCTCGGAGCTGCGCAGCGCCTCCGCGGGCCCCACCACCACGCGCCGCTCCTGCGCCAGCACGCGCAGCACGTAGCGCACGGGTCCTCCGCCTAGGCCCAGGCCGCGACGCTGACCCACCGTGAAGCCCTCGACGCCCCGATGGCGCCCCAACACCTCACCGTCCTGGTCGACGATCTCGCCCCCCGCGCTCACCCCGGCGCGCCGCGCGACGAAGGCCGCCACGTCCCCGTCGGGTACGAAGCAGAGCTCCTGACTGTCGGGCTTCTCGGCGTTCGGTAGACCCAGCTCCCGCGCCGCCTCACGTGACTGCCGCTTCAGCAACTCGCCCAAGGGGAAGAGCAGCCTGGGGAGATCTTCCGACTCGAGCCCGAAGAGGAAATAGCTCTGGTCCTTGTGTCGATCCCGGCCTCGCAGCAGGGCGTGCCCGTGGGGGCGCCTCTCGACCCGCGCGTAGTGACCTGTGGCGACGTGGCTGCAGCCGAAGCGATCGGCCACCTGCATGAGATAGGTCAGTTTCACCGTGCGGTTGCAGTGTACGCAGGGGCTCGGCGTGCGTCCCGCGCGGTACTCCCGCACGAAGGGCTCGACCACGTCCCGGGCGAAGGCCTCGCGCTCGTCCAACACATAGTGGGGGATGCCCAGGACGTCGGCGCTGCGGCGTGCGTCGCGGCGATCCTCCGGGGCGCAGCATCGCCCCACCTTCGCCTCTCCCTCGGCGTCCCAGAGGTGGAGCGTCACGCCGACGACCTCATGCCCCGCCGCGCGCAGCAGGCCTCCGGCGACCGAGGAGTCCACACCTCCGCTCATGGCCAGCAAGACGCGCCGGGGCTCGCTCATACTCCGAGCTTGGGGCGCCATGGGGGCGGGTCAAGCGGAGTGGATTCGTTTCTCGCGAAGCGCTTTCAGACAACCACCTGATTTGAATACAGCTGATATTCCTAGCACTTAGCACCACAATCCAGACACATGCTGATTCCGTGGTGCGAAGCTCGACGCCATCGAGACGACTCAACCCGCGCTGGAGCGCGCGATCACCTTGGTCAAGATCGCCGACGCGCGCGCCACCTCCGGCTCCGTGGTGCCAGGCCCCAGGCTGAGCCGCAGGGCGTGACTCGCGCGCCAAGGCTCGTCAGGATAGAGAGCTGCGAGCACGGCAGAGCCCCCGCTGACGCCGCTCGAGCAGGCCGCACCGCTCGAGCACGCGAGGCCCTCGAGGTCGAGCGCCGCTACCAATAGATCACCACGCCAATCGGCCAGGGAGGCGTTGACGACGCTCGCGACACGCGGCCCCTCGGCTCCGTTCACCCGCGCACCCAGCCCTTCGAGCTGTGCCTCGAGGCGGTCGCGCAAGCGCCCTACCCGCTCCATCGCGGAGAGCCGGCCCTCGAGCGCTGCGCAGGCCACGCCCAAGCCGACCGCCGCCGCCAAGCCAGGGGAGCCCCCGCGTCGACCGCTCTCCTGCCCGCCGCCGACCACCTGGGGCGCGACCTCTGCCCCACGCAGCACGAGCGCGCCCGAGCCCGCGGGACCCGAGAGCTTGCTGCCGGCGATGGCGTAGGCGTCCGCCATGCGCAGGGCGGACGTCAGCGGGAGCTTGCCGACGCCTTGGGTGGCGTCCACGAAGAGGTGCGCGCCCGCCGCGTGACAGGCCTCGACGCAGCGGTCGAGGGGCTGCACAGCGCCTGTCCCACTGCCACACCATCAGCCAGCCAGGCTCCGGGAAGGCGGCCCGCAGGGTGGAGACGTCGGGGGCGAGGTCGGCCCGCGCGGTCAAGCGCCTCACGGGCACGCCTCGGGCCTCCAGCGCGGCCACGGCGGAGGTCACGGCGGGGTGCTCGATGGCGTTGGTGACTACGCCGCGAGCGTCCGCGGCCAGACCGAAGACCCCCAAGTTGCACGCCTCGGTCCCGCCCGACGTGAAGACGACATCGCGCGGGCGAGCGTCGAGCGCCGCGGCGACCTGCTCCCGCGCCTGCTCGAGCAGCTGACGCGCCCGGCGACCCGGTGCGTGCAGGCTCGAGGGGTTGGCCCACGCCTCCCGGGAGACGCGCGCCATGACCTCGAGCACATCTTGGCTCGGGGGAGAGGCCGCGTGGTGGTCGAGGTAGATCACGTCAGGAGTGCTGGAGGTGTGGCTCGACCTCGAGACAGACCAGCGTCCCGGTCATGCAGGCGCCAGCGACCTCGCGCCCGGGCGGGCTCTCCAGCGTGACGTCCCCTCCGTGAGCCCGCGCCACGTGACGTGCGAAGGCCAGGCCGAGCCCGATGCCGCCGTGGGCGCGCGTCACGGAGCCGTCGACCTGATAGAAGATCTCGTGCACCAGGTCGCGCCGGGAGGCGGGTATGCCGGGGCCGTCGTCCGCCACCAACAAGGCGTAGCGCAGGTCGGCGCCCTGCCCGAAGCTGCGCACGGCTACCGCGATGCGGCCGCCCCTCGGGCTGAACTTGATGGCGTTGTCGAGCAGGTGAAGCATCGAGCGCAGCAGCTTGTCTGCGTCTCCCGCGGCGGGCATGCCGACGGGGGCGGGCTCCTCCTCGAGGGAGAGGTGCCGCTCGGCGACACGAGGCGCCACGCGATCGAGAGCCTCGCGCGCGACCTCCAAGAAGTCGTACTCTCGCGGGAAATACTCCATCCGGCCACTCTCGAAGGCGCTGACGTCGAGTAGCGTGTCGACCACCGCTCTGAGCCGCTCGGCGGAGGCCTGGACGGACTTCAAGCAGGTGCGCTGCGCCTCCCCGAGGGGGCCGAACTCACCCGCGAGCAGCAACTTCAGATAGCCCACCACCGGGGTCAGAGGCGTCGCTAGCTCGTGGCTGGTGTTGCGCAAGAATTCACGCCTGAGGGAGGCCATCTCCTGCAGGCGCTGGTTGGCCTCCGAGAGCTCGACCACCTTCCTCTCGAGCCGCTCGACGATCTTCTGGGAGCGGGCGCGGAGTAGAATCTCGCCGCTCTCGTCCACCGGATCGCGATGACCGGCGAGGTAGCGTTCCACCGTGCGCACGAAGCGACGGGCGTCGATGGGCTTGCTGATGTAGCCGTCTGCGCCCACCGCCAGGCTGGTCTGTCGATCGCCCTCCGCCGTGATGGCCACCACGGGCACGTCCTCGAGCGCCGGGATGCCGCGCAGTCGCAGAGTGACCTCGTAGCCGTCGAGATCTGGGATGTTGATGTCGACCAGCACCAGATCCGGCCGCCGCTCGCTCGCCATGCGGATGCCCTCGAGGCCGCTGGCGGTCTCCATCACCTCATGCCCCGCCGCCACCAGCAGCTTCTCCACCAGGCGGCGACTTCTGGGGTCGTCTTCGATGTGCAGAACCAGACTCACCCGCGCACCCTACCAGCCCGAGCGACCCATGTGTGCCCCCTCCGCGCGCGCGATCGGGCGGCCTGGCTTGACCCGCCCTGGGGGCGCCTGTACGAGACTCCCATGGTCGAGCAACTCGGCGAGCAGCTCCTGGCCGCTGGCGTGGCGACCGCGACGGAGGTCGACGCGGCGGCGCCCGGCGGAGTGGGTAGCGGGACCCGCTTCGCACGCGCCCTCGTCATGGCCAAGCTCGCCGAAGACGCCCTGGCGGGCTTCTTCGTCAGCCGCGGGGCGGGGCCCCTCGCCGACGGCGACCTCCTGCGCTCGGCGCCACCCGAGGTCTCGGGCCTGCTGCCTGGCGAGATGGCTCGCTCCCTCCAGACTCTGCCCATCGCCCTCGAGGGAGAGGCGCTGGTGGTGGCGATGCTCGACCCCTGGGATGCGCACGCCCTCGAGGAGCTGACGCGCATGACCGGCCGGCCGATCCTCGCGCGCGTGGCGCGTCACGGAGAGCTGGTGCGCGCCATCGAGGACAGGCATCCCTTGACCAATCGGGCGCGCCGCGCGCCGCCCTCGGAGGAGCCGGTGCTCGAGTTGGT
>JAADHO010000418.1:0-43351 GCA_013151775.1 Deltaproteobacteria bacterium
GCCGAGGCGTTGGCTCGCGGGCTCGACCGGCAGCCCGCTCGGGTCGAGGCACGCATCGACCTCGCGGACGGCGAGCGCGTGCTCCTGGTGGAAGAAGACGGGCGTCTGCGTGTGGCCGGAGGCGTACTCGACGCGCCGAGCCTCAGCACGCCGGAGGACGCCGTGCTAGCGCTGCGTCGGGCCTTGATGCGCCGCAGCCTCGCCGGCGCGTTGCGCACCTTCTCCCAAGCCTCGCGCGCCGACGTCGAGGCGGAGATCCGCGATTTCCTCGAGGCCACGGCCGATCCCTTGGATCTCGAGACCGAGGTCGCCGGAAACGAAGCACGCGTGCGCCTGACCGGTGGGCGGCACGTCACGCTGGTTCACGAAGAAGGCGAGTGGCGCGTGGTCGAGGTGGAGTAGCGGCCGAGCAGAGTCGGAGCGTCGACTAGAGCCCCGTGACGGCGCCGTCGGGGTTGCCGCCGCGGGGCACATCGTGCCGGCAGTAGCCGCGCCGGCTGCCGAGCTCGTCCACGCAGGTCTCGTCCGTGCCGCACTGATCTTGGCTGTCGCAGGGCGTCGAGCAGATGCCGGGGCAGCCTTCGGGGCCACAGGCGGAGAGATGTGCGCAGATGAGCGAGCCACATTGGCTGTCCGTGGTGCAGCTGTTGTCCTTGTTCTCGCCGCAGGCGGAGAGAACGAGGAAGCACGAGGCGAAGAGCAGTGAGACGAAGAGGTGGCGCATGGGGACTCCTGAGTTGCGGTGGAGGGTAGGTACCCATCCGAGGCCCTCGGGTCAACGACTCGGCGCGAAATCTCGCCCGAGCGAGCTTCTGGACCCGACTCGACCCTGCGGCGTCCGCAGCGTAGAACGCGGCGAGTTCATGCCACGCAAGATCCACTTCGTCTCCCTTGGCTGCGCCAAGAACCGCGTCGACACCGAGATCATGCTCGGAGTGGGAGAGGGCGCGGGCTACGTGCACGAGCCCGTCGCCGAGGCCGCCGACGTGATCGTCGTGAACACCTGCGGCTTCATCGGAGAGGCCAAGCAGGAGTCCATCGACGCCATCCTCGAGATGACCGCGCTGCGCGCCTCCGGTAGCTGCCACACCTTGGTGGTCGCGGGCTGCCTCAGTCAACGCTACGCCGCCGAGCTCGCCGTGGAGATGCCCGAGGTCGATCACTTCCTCGGTTCGAGCGACATGCTCACTCTGGGGAAGGTCCTCGAGGGCGGCGCCGGGCGCATGCTCGTGCACGATCCCGCCTTCTACACGCAGCGCGCGAGTGATCCCCGCGTACTGAGCCAGAGCCGGCACAGCGCCTATGTGAAGATCGCCGAAGGCTGCAATCGCACGTGCTCCTTCTGCGCCATCCCCGGCATCCGCGGCAAGCAGCGCTCGCGTTCGATCGATGACATCGCCGCCGAGGTCGTGCGCCTGGTCGCCGAGGGCGTGGTCGAGGTGAACCTCGTCAGCCAAGACACCATCTCCTATGGGCGCGACCTGCCCGATCGTCCCGACCTCGCGGCCTTGGTAGCGCGCCTCGCCGAGCTCGACGGATTGCGCTGGCTGCGCCTCCACTATCTCTACCCGGAGCGCCTGAGCGAGCCTCTGCTCGAGCTCCTGGCCGATCACCCCGTGGTACTACCCTATGTCGACATGCCGCTGCAGCACGCGAGCGACGGGCTGCTCACGCGTATGCGCCGAGGTCATGGGGGTGAGCGCTTGCGCAAGGTGGTGTCGCGCCTGCGCGAGCGTCTGGGCGACATGGTGTTCCGCTCCACCTTCATCGTCGGTCACCCCGGCGAGACGGAAGCTGACTTCGAGCAGCTGCTCGAGTTCTTGCGCTGGGCCGAATTCGATCACGTCGGCGTCTTCGGCTACTCCCACGAAGAGGGCACGGCGAGCTTCGAGCAGGACGCTCTGGTGCCCGAGGAGTTGATCGCCGAGCGTCGCGAGCGCGCCATGGAGCTGCAGCGCCCGATCAGCCGCGCGAAGCTCGACGCGCGTGTGGGAGAGCAGCTCGAGGTGCTGGTCTCGGGCGTGAGCGACGAGAGCGACCTGTTGCTCGAGGGCCGCTTCTTCGGACAGGCGCCCGAGGTGGACGGACGCGTCTTCTTGGCCAACGGCGTGGCGCGTCCGGGTGAGCTGCGCCTCGCCCTCGTGACCCAAGCCGGGGACTACGATCTCGTGGCCGACTTGCTCGACGACGAAGGCGCGCGTGACGCTCCACCCGGCGCGTCGACCCCTACGCCTCGCGTGAAGCTGCGCCTGCTCGACGAATGAGCGCGACGCGACATCTCCACTCGCGCGCGTTGTTGTCGATGCTCCTCGTCGGCGGCTGCGCCATCGCTCCACCCGCGCTCACGGGAGGCTCGACCACGCCTTCGCGACGCGGCGACGTGTTGCTCGGCGGCGCCGCCCGCGTGCCCTTCGGTCGGCTGCGTGAACCCAGCGTGTTGACCGCTGGAGACAGCCGCTATCGCCGCGACGCTCAGGCTGGAGGCGTCGTGCCCGTGGTGGCCGCGCGCTATGGGCTCGCCCACCACTTCGACATCGGGCTCGGCGTGGCGGGCAGCACCGCACGCGTGGAGCTTCGACGGGAGCACGTGCTAGCCGAGGGCAGCACGCGACCGAGCTTCGTGTACGCCATCGCGCCCTACGTGGGGCAGATCGCTGGCGGCGGATCCGAGGGCGGGCAGGCCACGCGCTTCGGCGTCGACGTCCCCGTCACCTACTCGATCGATTTCGGCGGAGTGTACGAGTTCTGGTTCGGCGCACGCGCAGGTGCCGAGGGAGTGCGGGGTCGACTCGGAGTCGACGGCGCGCGTCAAGATGTGCGCGCACAGAAGCTCTACGGAGGCGCCCTCTTCGGGCTGGCCTTGGGTTTTCGTCGCGTCCACATCTTGCTCGAGCTCACGGCCGCCTACGAGCAGTGGTGGGGCACACATGGCGACACGTCCCTCGATCGCGGTGGTCTCGTGTTGACGCCGGCCTTCGCGTTGCGCGTGAGGCTCTGAGGCACGCTCGGGACTATCTCGCGGGACCTGTCCTGCTCGCGCTCTTGTCTTCGCGGCGGATCTGAATCTTCTCGCCCAAGAGGGCGCCGATCAGCGTCATCATCACGCCCAGGGCGCCGAAGATCAGGTAGGAGATCTGCGAGACCTCGCGTACGTCGGAGATGCGCATCAGCCACGCCACCGTGGGCAGCACGGCGATGGCGGCGCCCACCGAGGGCTCGATGAAGGTCTTGCCGGGTGAGATGGCGCCGACGACCACGCCGCCGACGAACCAGATGCCCGCCGAGATCACCAGACCCCACAACCCCTGCGGGTCGTAGCTGTCGATCACCGCCGGCAAGAGCGCCAGCGCGATCGCCTGCAGCACGATGTAGATCACGAAGGAGGCGATGACCCACTTCCACGCGAAACCATCCTGCTGATAGCGCTTGGCTTGCCGCTCCTCTTCGGAGAGGTCGAGGGTGCCGAGGGACTCGAGCTTGGCGCCACACGCGTCGCAGCGAGATTTGTTCGCGGGGTTCTTGGCCCCGCATACGGAGCAGATGATCGTTTCCGACGCCATAGGACGGCCATTGTCACAGCAGGTGGCCCTGAAACGCAACCCATTGCAGAAAAATCCACGCAGGCGCTCGACCGGCGCGGTCGGATCTGCTGCAATCGACGCATGAAGACCTTGGAAGTCGCCTTCAACGGTCTCGTGGGTCCGACACACAATTACGCAGGGCTGAGCCATGGGAACGTCGCCTCCGAGACACACGCGTCGCAGATCTCGCGCCCGAGGCAGGCGGCGCTGCAGGGTCTCGAGAAGCTGCGCCTGCTCTTCGAGCGAGGCGTGCCGTGTGGCATCCTGCCGCCGCAGGAGCGGCCGAGCATCGGCTTCTTGCGTCAGCTCGGCTTCACGGGATCGGACGTCGACGTGCTCTCGGCGGCGGCCAAGCAGCCACGCCTGCTCGCCGCTGCGTCGAGCGCCTCGTGCATGTGGACCGCCAACGCCGCCACGGTCTCGCCGAGCGCGGATACGGATGACGGTCGCGTGCATTTCACGCCGGCCAACCTCGCGAGCAAGCTGCACCGCACCCTCGAGCCCGACGCCACCGCGCGCGCACTGCGTCGGGTCTTTCACTGCGAGTCGCATTTCGCACACCACGCGCCCCTGCCCGGCGGCGTGCATCTCGGCGACGAGGGTGCGGCCAATCACACGCGCCTGTGCTCCGCGCCGGGCGCTCGAGGTCTCGAGCTCTTCACCTTTGGGCGTCGCGCCTTCGGAGGTGGCGCGGAGCCCACGCGCTACCCGGCGCGTCAGACCCTCGAGGCGTCCGAGGCCATCGCACGTCGACACGGGCTCGCGGCCACGCGGACCTTCTTCTTGCAGCAGTCGCCGGACGCCATCGACGCGGGGGTGTTTCACAACGACGTGATCGCCGTGGGCCACGAGGACCTCCTGCTGCTGCATGAGCGCGCCTACGTGGAGCATGCGGCCGCGCTCGAGGATCTGCGTCGGGCCTTCGATGGAGAGCTCTGCGTCGTCGAGGCGCGGGAGTCGGAGCTGCCGCTCGCGCACGCGGTTGGCAGCTATCTCTTCAACTCCGAGCTGCTGCGCACCTCGGCTGGATCGCGCCTGCTCTTGGCACCGCAGGAGTGTGCCGAGGACGAGCCCACAGCGCGCTTCATCGAGCGTCTGCTCGCGTGGCCCGGCACGCCGGTGGACGAGGTGCACTACGTCGACCTGCGCGAGAGCATGCAGAACGGTGGCGGGCCCGCCTGTCTGCGTCTGCGTGTGAGCATGACCGTGCCCCAGTATCAGAGCGTGCTACGCGAGTGTCTCTACGACCTCGAAGCCCACGACAAGCTCACGGCGTGGATCGAGTGTCACTACCGAGAGCAGCTGTCAGGCAGCGACCTCGCGGATCCCGCCCTGCTCGACGAGAGCCGCCGCGCCCTAGACGAGCTCACAGGCATCCTCGCCCTAGGCAGCGACTTCTACGAGTTTCAGCGAGTTCATCGGGGACGGTCCTAAGGAATCCACTTATTGGATGTACACAATAAGTGGATTCCTTAGGACCGTCCCCAAAATCAGAATTATCGGACGCAGACGTCGATGACCGGGGGCACACAGTCGTCGACGAGTTCACTCTGGCACGCGGTCCAGCTCTCTAGCTCGACGCTACACTGTGCGTTCAAGCAGGTGTCGTCATCGAGGCGGCAGCTCTGGTCTGCGGCGCAGCAGGCGAAGTCTTCGTATTCGGGTTCGCAGCCCAATTCGCGCCAGCAGAGCACGCTCTCGGTGATCAGGCAGTTCGCGCACACGGGTCGTCCATTGTAGCAGGCTCGTTCACAGTCGGTGTTGTCTGTGCAGGCCGCTAGGCAGGTCAGTATGTCGTTGGTGCAGGGCTTCCCACCCGTCCAATGCTGCAACGCGGGACCGCACTCGGTGTAGCTGAAATCGTCCGCGGGGTAGACTGCGCTGCATCCGGCGAGCGTGAGCGCGAAGAGGACGAAGAAGGCGGAGGTGCGCATCAGAAGCTCCCTTGCATGCTGAGGCCGCAGCCACTCGGCCCGCAGCCAGCGCTCACGGCCGGCTCTTCGGAGCTGTCTCTCCGCAGCAAGAAGAGGACCACGCCGGTGATCAGGCTGGCGCCACCGAGGATGAAAGAGAGGTCCGCGAGTCCAGTATTCCGGCGCAGAGCGTCGATGTCGTCCTGGCTCGAAGCGTCCAGACAGACACCGTCTGTGCAGTCGGAGTCGAGGGTGTTGTACTTTCCCTTTGCAGCGAAAGCGAAGGCCGTGCCTAGGACCACCACGGCGCCACCGGCGATCATCAAGGTGAGGGGCAAGACGCGGCTTCGCGGGGACACTGGCGGTCCGGCGGTCTCGTCGGCGTCGGTCTCATCGGTCGCGTCGTCGGTCGCGTCGTCGGTCGCGTCGTCGGTCGTGTCATCGGCCGTGCCATTGGTTGCCGCGGTGGCCGCGAGCTGTCTGTCCAGAGCCGCGAGTCGTCCCTCCATCAGGCCTCGGTCGGGTATCTCCGAGGCGTCGCTGAGGTAGGTCCGCAGGGCGTCCGCGGCCTCCTGTGTGTTGCCCGCGTCGCGCTCCACGAGGTAGAGGTTGTAGAGCAACTCCGGTCGATGGGAGACCTCGTAGGCCGCTCGAAACTCGCGCGCGGCGTCGGCGAAGCGACCTTGCCGGTAGAGGGTCGTCCCAAGCCTGAAACGCGTCCTCGCTTCGTCGTCGAGCAAGGCGCTGACCTGCTCCTGGTCGGGCTGCTGAGCGTCGCCTGCGCTGGACTCGGAGTCCTGCGCGGAGGCCGCTTCGTCGGACGTGTCCGGCGCCACTTCGGCCGCTGGGGGTTGTGCACGGACGCCTCGCGCGACTCCCAAGGAGGCGACGAGAGCGAGCGGCAAGACCAATTTCGAGTAGCTCACGCCGCGAGCATAGCAGCGGCTACCGCCGCGTGGCAGTGCTGGATCAAGTTGGGCCACTCGCTGCCGGCGGGAGCAGCCTCTCGAGGTGCCACTTCTGAGTCAGCATGCTGCGCTCGGCCTCGTTCAAGCGACCACGCAGGATACCTCCGTAGACGATCGCGGGGACGATCACGGCCAGCATGGACGCGGCCAAGAGGTAGGGCACGGTCGCGCCCGCTGGGAAGGCGTGCATGTGAGGCAGCACCTCGAGCACTCCGTTGCGGATGGCGTAGGAGGGTGAGAGCAGGCCCGCAGTCTCGAGCAGGTAGGGGCCGAGCACCGCCATGCTGCACAGAGCCGTCCAGATGTAGCGACGGCCGGTCTTCTCGGTCATGGCGAAGGAGAGCGCCGCGGTGGCGGTCACCGCCGGGATATACATCAGCGGGCCGAACATGCGCGTGCCGGCGCCCAGCGCGATGGCGCTGCCGATCACGGCGGCGTACTGGATCGGTGCGCCCAGAGGTCGCTGGCGAGATCCGATATGGAGCGCGAGCATGGTGCTGAGGGTGGCGATGGCGCCGATGGCCATGGACTTGGGTTCGCGCACCCCGGCCCAGAAGATGAAGGGCGCGGGCAAGAGCCAGAGCAGATAGATCCACCGCGCCACACCCATGGCCCAGCGCGACTTCTCGTCGCTCATCTCGTGCCAGGTGACGCGCACCTCGTCGGGTATGCGCCGTGGTGGCGAATCGAGCAGACGCACCATGGTGCGCAGAGGTTCCGGGTCTTCGGGTGTGAGGGCGAGCGCTCGGCCGACTTCGTGCATCGCCTTTCTGCGCTGCGCCTCGGCGAGCTGTTCGTCTTCCAGCGCGAGCGCCTCGTCGGCGGCAGCCTCGGCGGCTTGCCTGTGATCTCGCGCCAACTTCTCGCGTAGATCCGAGTCGCGCATGCCGTCGAGGTAGGCCTCGACCGCGTCACTGAGCTCTCGCGCGGAGCCGAATCGATCCTCGACCGCGAGCTCGGTGGCGTGGAGCACGATCTGGTCGAGCTCGGGCGCGATCTCGCGACCCGGCGTGCGTGACGCGGGGCTGCGATCTGCGGAGCCCATGACCGTGGAGGCGATTCGCAGAGCCACGCCTTCTTCGCCATGTATGGGCTCGAGGGCGAGCATCTCGAAGAGGATCGTGCCCAAGGCGTAGATGTCGGCCGCCGGACCCGCCGTGTCGCCGTCGCCGCGGGCTTGCTCTGGAGCCATGTAGCCGGGTGTGCCGATCAGGTCTCCTGCACGCGTCGCCCGCGGTGTGGATCCGCTCGACCCCTCGCCCGACTCCGCCGGCAAGGGAAGCGCGCCGGGCATGGTCGCCAGACCCCAATCGAGCACGTAGACCTCGCCGAAGTCGCCAAACATCAGGTTGGCGGGCTTGAGGTCGCGATGCACGACGCCGTGCTGATGCGCGTAGTCCACGGCCAGGCAGACCTGATTGAACGCGCCGAGCAGCTTGCGCTCCGACCAACCCGTCTGCTCCAAACCGCCTCCCTTGCGGGCGCTCCGTAGAATGGAGTGGAGCGTCGTGCCCTTCAGGCGCTTCATGGAGAAGTAGGCGTCACCGTTCTGATCGAGTCCCAGATCGTAGACCGGGACGATCGACGGATGTTCGAGCTGACCCTGCACGCGCGCCTCTCTCAGGAAACGCACGACCTGACCCGCGTGCACCTCGTCGCCCTGGATCACCTTGATGGCCACGTCCCGACCGATGCGGTGGTCGTGAAACAGGCGTACTTCGCCCATGCCTCCAACGCCCAACAGCTCGCCGCGGTGATAGCGCGCGGAAAACCCCTCGTCGGCGAGTACGTCGTCGAGCGTGAGTTCACCACTGAGCAGCGCCTCTTCACTCGGAATCGGCAGCGTCGGCGCCATCGATCTCGAAGGCGGCATCGACTCGCCCTCGCCCGTCACAGCTCGACGGTCTACGCGCGTGCGCGCCACGGATTGCTCTGGAGTCTCTGGACTAGTCTCATCGTGCTCATCGACCATGCGGCGCAATGTACAGAAGATCCCAGACCTCATCAGCACGGGGACGGTCCTAAGCAGCTAAGTCGTTGCCCCGTCGATCGCCCGCCCACGCCAAGGCGGCTACGGCGATGTCGTCGAGCGTCGCCGCTCAGCGAAGTTCGACGACCACGTCGGCGATCTCGTTGTAGTCCTCGAGGTGCGCGAAGCTCGCCGACGTCAGATCGCTGCCGAGCGCCGGGATGATCCACGACTCGTCGCCCTCGTCGGGGCCGAGCAGAGGCGAGTCGTAGACGCCATCGCCCGTCTTGTCGGACCAGATCGTCACCTGATAGCTCGAGCCGAGGTCGATGATGCCCGGGATGGTGACGTCGAAGTCGGACTGGGTGACCGCGGCCTTGCGATAGAGTCCGACCGTGCGCGCGGGCGGTGGCTCGTCTACGCCCGCCGGTGGCATGGAGATCACGCGGACCTCGAGCGCGTTCCCGTCGGCGTTCATGCCGCTGAGGCTGAGCGTGAAGTCCTCTCCGATGGCTATCGGCTCCGTCAGGTTCACGAAGTCGAAGCGGTGCACGAAGACACGGGTTGGCGAGACGCAGGCGTCGTCGATACGCCACACATGATCGTCTGGCGGATCCGTGTACAGGTCGTCGTTGTTCTCGTCGGAGTAGAAGTCGAGCGCTGCGTGTCCGGCGGGCGCCGCGTCGAGCATCACGATGCGCGCGTTGACTGCTCCCATGGGGTCGAGGATCGCGCGGGCGCTGAGGAAGGGCGTCGTCGAGCCTTCGACGATCTTCACCACGCGCAGCTCGAAGAGATCCTCGGCGTGGGGCGTGAAGCCTTGAAGGTCGAGGTCGACGTCGCAGCCCTCGTCGGGTTCGAAGCGACCGAGGTCCGAGATCGCGAAGCAGCCGGAGCTCGTGAGCGAGAGCAGCGTGATGGCCATCAGGACGAACGCGCGCATCAGAACGCCCTCCGGTAGCTGGCCGCGCAGCCGTGTCCGTCGCAGAAGGCGCCCACGCGGGTCGCCGGCTCGTCGGCGTCGGAGTTGGCGGTGAGCAGCAGCACGAAGCCCAAGATCGCCACCGCGGCGCCGGAGATCCACAGGGCGTCCGTGGCGATCACGGCGCGGCGCGCTCGGCTGCGGTCTCCGGCCAAGTCCACATTGGAAGGGCAGCGATTGTTCGGGCAATTTGCCTCGAGTCCGTCCACCCGCGACTTGGCGATCAAGGCCAGCACGCCGCTCGCTAGAATCAGCCCACCGCCAGAGGCCGTGACGACCCAAGCTCGGCGCGTGGCGCTGCTCATGCGCGTCGCCTCGTTCGCGCGCTGACGTTCCCTGTCCGCACGCGCCTCCGCCTCCTGCCGCTCGTGCTCGGCCTGCGCTTGGCCCGCCACGGCGCGCTGTCGCTGCGTCTCCACCTCGTCCTGTTCGGCGAGCCGGGCTCGCATGCGCTCGAGGCGTGCGCTGAGCTGCGGTGCCCCCGGGTTCTCCGGATCCGTCTCGAGGTAGCGCGCCAGAGACTCCGTCGCGCGCTCGAAATCCGCTCCATCACGATACGCCACGAAGGCGTTGAAGAGCATCTCCGAGCGATGCGAGAGTCGATACGCCTGCTCGAACTCATCCCCCGCCTCCACGTAGCGGCCGGTGCGGAAGAGCGCCTGCGCGACCTGAAAATGTCCGCGCGCCGCGCCGTCGTCGAGCTCCACACCCATCATCGGGCGAGGCTCCTCCTCGGCGCTCGCCGTGGGCGCCGGTGCCTCCGTCTGAGCCTCGACGTGAGGCATGGCCAAGGCCGTCCACGCCAACGCGGCCGCGATTCGAATCGAAATGGTCTTCAAGTTGCCCTCCTAAGAGCCGAATTCTAACCAACGTGGGAGACGCCCGACGTCGTGTCCGGAGGCGTTCCTCCTTCGTGTGTACGGTCGAGCTACGCCCTCGGTTCGACGAACATCGAGCCCTATGCCCTGCGCGTCAATGTGATGAGGCGCTGTTCGCGGTTCAGCTCCTCGCGCAGGCTCGTGGCGTTGAGCTCGCACATCGGGATCATGCGGCCTCTGACCGGCACCCGGAACGCGCAGGAGTCGAGGCGAGCCTTGCCTTCTTCCGTGTCGAACTCCTCGGGGCTCATGAAGTCGTGCATCACGATGGCGAAGGGCGAGATGGAGCAGCGGGCTCCGCGGGCCCAAGCGGCCACGAACGCCGGCAGCCAGCGTCGCTCGGTCGCCGCGCGATAGATCGCGTAGGCGGGCCAGCTCAGCAGCTGTCGGGGCTGACGCGCGAAGAGCCCCAAGAAGCGCCCGATGGCCTCCGCGCCCTCGGCGTCGTCCGTGTTGAAGTGTGCGGTCTCCCCTCGCTCCAACTCTCGCAGGAAGCGCGCGTCGATCTGTGCGTCCTCGCGCGCCACCTCCACCACCTCGAGGCGTTCTCCGAAGCGCACGACGAAGAAGAGGCTGACGCGGTTGCAGGCCTGATGACCGAAGTGGAAGGTGTGGGGGTTCAGCCTGCGGCCCGCGCCTTGCTCGACGCGTCGCCACAGGCTCTCCCCTCGCATGCTGTCGGCGCGCGTGCGGCCCACGCCCGCTGTGGGCATCAGGCCGATCAGGCGAAAGGCGTCGGCGTTCTCCATGGTGAAGCGCACGAGGGCGGGGATATCGTCCACGTTCTCGGGCGTGACGGTGACCGTGTGAGCCGCGTGGAGCGGCCCCTTGCTGCGTCTTCGGGCGTCTCTGATCAACGCTGCGAAGCGCTCCCGCACGACCATCAGCTCGGTCTCGCTCGCTCCCCTCTCGTAGCCGTCGCGCCCGCGCTGTGTGCTGTCCACGTGGATCGAGATCTTCTGCAGACCCGCCTCGCACAGCGTGTCGAGGTAGCTCGAATCCCGCGCGAGGGTCTGCCCATTGGTCATCAGCATGGGGTCGAGGCCGATCTCCCGTGCGTAGCGCACGATGCGCGCGAGCTCATGGGCGGGCATCAGCGTGACCTCACCGGCCGTGATCTGCGCGTTGCCGCCCGGTCCGAGGTGGGCTCGCAGGGCGTCGAGCTGCGTCATGACCTGCTCGAAGGTCAAGGGCGGCGTCTTCTGAGCGGTGGGCGCCAAGTAGCAGGCCGTGCAGGAGAAGTCGCAGGCCTCGAGCACGCCGTGGGTTGCCCCGCAGCCGGCGTTGCGCTTGCCGAGCCACTGACGTGGCAGCTCGCGCACTGCCCTGGGCAATCCGTTGGCGACGCGCTCGCAGCTGCGCTTCAACTCGTCGTGTGGAGGCCGATACGCCATGCCGCGTCGAACATTCGCGAGGGCCCTGCGCAGCCTGGTTTCAGCGAACACGTGATGCCTATGCACGAGTCCGCGTTTCGTGACGTCTGGACGCCCGACTGGGGTGCCCACTGGCGGGGAGTGGGACTTTGGCGCTAAATACGCCTTCATGCGTCCCGTCTTCATTCTCCTCCTCGTCTCCCTCGTCGCCCTCGTCGCCTGTGACAATCAGGAGCCCGCGTCCGCGGCTTCCGCCGAGGTTCAGGTCGAAAACGCTCCTGCGACGGCTCAGCCTGCGACGGCTCAGCCTGCTGCGGCACCGGCCTTGGCCGCGGCGGCTCCAACGACGCAGCAGTCGCCCGTGCTGCCCGCGAACATCGTAGGCGCCACCGAAGCGCCGCCTGGGGCCGCGCCGACGGCGGAGCCCCACGCCGTGGTCGATCCGAACGCCGCCGGGCTCGCCGAAGTTCGCGAGACGGGTGAGGCCATCGAGGCGGCGCTGAACGCGGCGGCCGAGGCGGGCGGAGACACGCCCTGCGAGCGCGGCTACAACAACCTCGTGGCCATGGTGCGTGAGCTGCGCGCCCACGTCGGCACCTCCGGGCAGCGCAACCCTCCGGATCGAGAGCCCTTCCTCGAGGCCTGCAACGACCTGCCACCCGAGGTGCAAGAGTGCCTCGTGCTGCCCTACGCTTTGGCGCACCGCATGGAGTGCCAGACGCGCAAGGACTCCCTCGATCCAGAGGTCCGCGCGCGCATCCGGGCTCTGATGAGTGGCGAGTCGGCGCCGGGTTCGGAGCAGTAGGGCGCCGTCCGAGTCGCGCCGCCTCTTGGGGTGAGCGTGCGTTTGCACACGTTCGTTGGCATCGCCTCCATGGAACCTTCCCTGCGTGCACACGCCCCACGCTGTCTCGCTTGGTCTCCTCGCGCTCCTCGCCCTCGCTTCCTGCGTCTCGCCCGCGTCCGAGGTCGCGCCACGTCGTGCGGCCATCGCCGGCGGCACGCCCGAGCCGGGTGAGCCTGCGGTGGTTGGGGTGAAGCTCGTGGGCGGCGCGGCCTCCTGCACGGGCACATTAATCTCGCCGAGCGTCGTGCTCACCGCCAAGCACTGTGTGCAGCTCTCGGGCGCCGAGGGTCCCGTACCCCCTGGTCTGCTCAGCATCACGCTGGGCTCGAGCTTGTTCGGTGGCACGGACTTTCGCGTGCGCCGTGTGGCCACGACCCCGGGCCGCTTCAGCACATCGGGGGGTCTCTCGGGCGCTCTCGTGGGCATCGACGTGGCGGTGATGACGCTTCGCCCCGACGCGGACGGAAACCTGCCGGACGTCACGCCCATGCCCATCTTCCGGGGTGATCCAGTGGAGTTGGTCGGCCGTGACGTGACCTTCGTGGGCTATGGGCAGCGACCCGATGGCGAGTCTGGTGAGAAATACACGAAGGTGGGGCAGGTTCAGAGCGTGCGCAGCGGGGACCTCTACTCTTCGGGCAACATCTGTTCGGGAGACTCGGGCGGACCCATGATCTGGGAAGACGCACCCGGTGGACGTGCCGTGGTCGGTGTCGCCTCCTTCGGGCAGGCCACCGTCGCGGGTCCTGCGTGTCCGAGCACGGTCGACGCACACAACGTGCTTCAGCCCTTCCTCGGGCTGATCGACACCGCGCTCTACGAGGCGGGCGATTGTCCCTTCGTGACCGAGGAGCTGTGCAACGGCCTCGACGACAACTGCGACGGAGAGATCGACGAGGGCTGCCTCGGGCTCGGCGAGGCCTGCACGAGCGACGACGAGTGCGGCTTCGCGCAGCTGCCCGAGCGCTTCGAGCCGCGCGCCGACGCCGTGACCTGTGGCGAGACCCCGGCGGGTCGCGTGTGCACCCACACCTGCTCTCCCCTGCGGCCTCTGGAGAGCTGCGCCTTCATTCAGCACGCCTTCGACGCGGGGTCCGACGACACGCCCGGCGCCTACTGCGCTACGACCACCGGTTGCGAGGGCGCGTGTGTCGCCGGCGCGCCCGGGGCCCTCGCCAACGCTGCGGACTGCAGCGCCGACACGGACTGCGCTTCGCTCTCCTGCTTCGATCCGGGGGACGGCCGAGCGCGCTGCCTCTCACGCTGTCAGGGAGGCGAAGGTCAGTGCGCCGTCGGGGAGGTCTGCGGGGTGAACGTGGGCGCCTGTGGAGGCTGCTTGCCCGGGGACTTCGTCAGCGGCCTCCGCGCCTTCGGGGAGGGCTGCGCCCAAGACGCCGACTGCGGCAGCGGCAGCTGCGTGATCGAGGGCGCGACGGGCTACTGCAGCGCCGCCTGCAGCACGGATGCGGACTGCCCCACGCTGGGCCACTGTCGAGACGCCCTGTGTCGACGTGGCGCGCCCGCGGAAGACGGCGAAGCCTGCCTGACGGACGAAGACTGTGTGCGCGCCGACAGCTGTCGGGTGGACGCGGAGCGCGCCTATTGCTCGCGCTCCTGCAGCCGAGATCGCGACTGTGGCGAGGGCACGCGCTGCGACGTGGACCACTGCGCGCCGACCGGGGCCTTGCTCGGCGAGGCCTGCGCGGCCGACATGGACTGCGCCTCGGGTCGCTGCCTCGAGCTAGCCGGGGAGCGCATCTGCACGCAGCTCTGCGGCGCCTCGGCCGGCTGCCCCGTGGGTCTCGAATGCGTGCGGGGTGACGTCGCCGAGGCCTACTGTCACACGCCTGCGCCCTCGGGTGGAGGCTGTTCCGTGGGCGCCTCGAACGAAGCGCCTCCCGCGTGGCTGCTCATCGGCCTCAGCGCGCTGTTCCTCCGCCGTCGACGTCGCTTCGGGACGTCGCTTCGGGGACGGTCCTAAGCAGTCAAGTTGTTGAGATGTCCCTGAATGGGGACGCTAATGCGACGCTGGTTTCAGCAGCAACCGTCGCCCGTGTAGTGCCACGTCGGCTCGCTCAAGAAGAGGTCGTCGCGTCCGAGGGCAGCGAGCGCCGCGGAGGTCTTGTCGCACACGCCGAGGGGCAGGTCGCGTAGCATGAAGTGGCCTCTGCCGTCGTCGAAGGACTCTTCCTCACCCACGTAGATCGCCGTGCGGCCCGTGAAGATGCAGGGGCCGTCGTCGGGGATCGGATCCTTGATGGCGACCACCTCGACGCTCTCGAGCAGCAGATCCTCGTCGAGGCCGTAGCGGCGCTTGTCGAGCAGGCGATAGGGTCGGCGACCACGCACCTCGACGGTGCCGAAGCCTGCCTCCACCAACGCACCGAGGTACTCGTCGAGGGGCAGGGCGCCCGAGAGGCAGGCCGCGCGCAGGGAGTCGTCTGCGGCCAGATGGGCGGGCATGGGCCGGCTCGCCACCGGATCGCTGAGCACGAGCTTCCCGTGGGGCTCGAGCACGCGATGGATCTCCGACAGGGCGCGCCCGAGGTGCTCGCGCGTGAAGATGTTGAAGAGGCAGTTCTGGGCCGCGAGACCAATGGAGGCGTCTTCCACGGGCAGCTCCAACGCGTCGCCCCGGCGCAGGTCGACGAAGCTCGGATCGAACCACTCGTTGGTCGTCGCCGCTTCGGCGAGCAGCTCGCGCGCCGTGTCGAGCATGGCGGGCACGGTGTCGATGGCGATCACGCCCGACGGCCGACGCACGAAGTAGGCGAACTGCAGCGCCTCCATGCCGGCGCCGACGCCCACGTAGAGCACACGGCTCACGTCGGCGAGATCCCTCGGATGCACCGTCGTGCCGCAGCCGTAGTTTCGGTCGAGCATCGCCTGGGGCAGCTCGAGCCCTGGCAGCTTCCAGGCTGGCGTCTGAGTGCAGCAGAGCACAGGCATCGGCTCGGCGGCGGCCTCAGCGTAGAGTTCTTCGACGGCTTCTCGGTAGTCCATGGTCCGCATGTTGGCAGCCTACGTTCACGAAGCACGCGGGTTACGCCTAGGGTCCGCGCCTCACCGGCCTTGACACCACCCGAGCCATCGTCTCCCCTACGAAGGTGAGTCTCTCGCGCGTCTTGGGTTCTTTCTTCGTCGTCTCGGCCAGCCTGTTGGTCCTCGCCTGCGATCCCGTACCGGCGCCCATCTCCTCCGGTCTCGCCGTCGGCGTAGCGCGCTCTTGCGTCATCGCGGCGCCACCACAGGTTGTCGACGCGGGGGTCGGGTCGGACGCGGGCTCGGGGTCCGGTGCGACGCTCACGACCGGAGGGCCGCTCTACTGTTGGGGAGACGGCGATCTCCGAGCCGTGCCCACGCAGCTCTCGATCTCGGACGCGGTGCAGGTCAGCTTGGGTGAGCCAAACTGTGTCTTGCGGCTCCGCGGTTCGGTCTCCTGTTGGGGCGAGAACTCCGCTGGCGAGGTCGGTGACGGCACGACCGAGGCTCGCCCGGACGCGCGCGCGGTGCCGGGACTCGTCGACGCCGTGCAGGTCGCGACGTCGCGCTTTCGCTCGACCGGCAGCGCCTTCGGTGGCACGCGGGCGGGCCCCGGCTTCGCCTGCGCAGTGCGCGCCCGGGGCGTCGTCTCGTGCTGGGGCGCCAACGACGCGGGGCAGCTCGGCGATGGCAGCACGACGGAGCGCCATCTGCCCACGATCGTCACTGGCATCGAGCCCGCGCTCGCAGTCGCCCTCGGCGCGCGTCACGCTTGCGCTCTGGTGGCTGGCGAGGTGTTCTGCTGGGGCGCCAACGATCGCGGTCAGCTGGGCAACTCGAACCTTGCGGACTCTCCGCGTCCCGTGCGCGTGCAGGGCGTGGAGCAGGCCACGGCGATCGCGCTCGGCGAGGCCCACTCGTGCGCGCTGCTCGCGACCGGCGAGGTGATGTGCTGGGGTCGCAACGACCTCGCGCAACTCGGTCAGGGCAGCGTGGGCGCCGATGGCAGCGTCCCTCGACTCGTCCTCGGGCTCTCGGGCGCGACCCGGATCGCCGCGGGAGCCAATCACAGCTGCGTGGCCACCGCCGAGGGTGTGCTCTGCTGGGGCGCCGACGACCAAGATCAGACGGGCGTCCCGGGGAACGGTCCTCAGGTTCAGCCCGGCATCTCCCGGCAGCTCGCGCCGGTCTCGGAGTTGAGTGCCGGTGCGGCCCACACCTGTGTCGTGACCGCGGGTGAGTTTCGTCAGGTGTTCTGCTGGGGAGCCAACGATCTCGGGCAGTTAGGCGGCGGCGACACGCAGCCCTCGTCTTTCCCGCGCAGCGTCTATTCCGTGCCCTGATCGGATCCGAGCCAAGGTCTTGCGCCTTTGACGGTTCTCCTTCATCACTGCGGGCAGCCGCACGGGGTGGTTCGCGTTTCCGCCGCGCTCGGCTATGCTCGGGAGACGAATGTTCAAGCCTGGAGACCAGATCGATCACTACCAGGTGATCGCCCAGCTGAAGTCGGGCGGCATGGCGACGCTCTTCCTCGCGCGCCGTCAAGGCGCTGCTGGATTCGCCAAGCACGTGGCCATCAAGCTGATCCACAGCCACCTCGCCACGAACGACCGCTTCGTCCAGATGTTCGTAGACGAGGCCATGCTCTCGGCACGGATTCACCACCCGAACGTCGTACACGTGGAGGAACTCGGCGAGACCGAGGGCACCTACTACCTGGTGATGGAGTACGTGCACGGCGGTTCTCTGGCGCAGCTGCTGAAGGCGCTGGCCAAGGCGCGTCGCCGGATGCTCCCAGAGCTCGCCGTCAGTATCGCCGTGGCTGTGGCCGATGGCCTGCATGCCGCCCACGAGACCACGGGCGACGACGGTCGCCTGCTGGGTGTGGTTCACCGCGACGTGACTCCCGAGAATGTGCTGATCGCCTTCAAGGGCCACGTGAAGCTGATCGACTTCGGCGTCGCCAAGGCTCGTGAGCGCACGAACCAGACGACCGCGGGCACGCTGAAGGGCAAGTTCGCCTACATGGCGCCCGAGCAGGCCAAGGGCCTCGCCGTGGACCGCCGCACGGATATCTACGCCTTGGGGATCGTGCTCTGGGAGATGCTGACCATGCGTCGGCTCTTCAAGTCCCAGAACGATCTCGAGCTCCTCGACATGGTCCGCGATCCACACGTGAGGCCGCCGAGTGAGCTCGCGCCGGGGATCCCGCCCGCGCTGGACGCCGTCGTGCTCAAGGCCCTCGCACCCAACGCAGACGATCGCTACCCCGACGGTCGCGCGTTTCGCCGGGCCCTCGCGGACGCCGTTCCACGTGCGCTGGCCATGGACGCTTCGCACCTGAGCGATCTCATGGCCACGGTGATGCACGACGAGATCCAGCGCGAGCGCGCCTCCATTCCGGAGAGCGTCTCGGGCATCGTCGAACCTCGTGGCGCGAGCTCTGTGGATCAGGAAGAGGTGCTGCGCACGCTCACCATCGACGCCGCGGATCTGGAGAGTCCTGCGGCCACCGTGTCCTCCCGCGGTGCCGCGGCCGGTCCGCCCCGAGCCGGAGGCGCTCCACCGCCGCCACCACCAGTGGACGGTGAGCCCACGGGCGCCACGCCTGTGGTGACTCCCAGCGGGCCAGGGCGAAGTCTGGCCATCGCCGTCGTCGCCTTGATCGCGATTCTGGGGGGTGGTTTCTTTGGAGGCCGCGCGCTCTTCGCTCCGGAGGAGACCTCGAGCGTGTCCAATCCGCCTCCGCGAGTTACCACCTCCGAGACCACGGACGCGGGTCTCGCCGAGCAAGAGCAGCAGCCGGAGCCCGGCATCGCCACACCGGTTGGATCGAGCGAAGCGGACGCCGGCACCGACGCGGCCCGCGCGGCTCTAGACGTGCCACCTTCTGTCGAGCCACCAGTCGAGCCGCCTCCTGTCGCGACGCAGATGGTCGCGACGCAGATGGTCGCAACGCAGATGGTCCAGGCCGCACAGAACACATGGCATCGGCGCCCGGTACGCGAGGGGAACACGATGCGAACAGACATGACGGAGCGTCACCGCCCGACGGCAGAGATGCAGCCCGCGGCCATGATGGAGGAGGCGACGATGGTCTCCACCACGACCATGGGTGGTCGCACCGTGGTCACTCCCTTCGTGGACAACCCGGGGTTCTGAAGCGCGTGGCGAGTCGCCCGGACTCGTCCCGTCCGAGCTAGCGAACCTCGAGCACGCCCCAGTTGCCGTCGTTGTAGGGCGACTTGCTACCACCCGAAGCGACCAGCACCGCGACGAGCACGCCCACCAGCACCGCTGCGCCCACGCCAGCGCCCACGTAAATCCAGACGTTGCTGTTGTCGGGTGGAGGTCGCTGAAGTCCTAGATCGAGGGTGTCGTCCTCGGTGCTCTGGCGCGCGAGCTCTTCCGGACTGGGCACGCTGGCCGGTCGCTCGAGCGTCACCTCGAAGCGCCGCAGCTCCCGCTCCGAGAGGCTGAACGTGCCGTGGCCCCATTGGACGCCCTCTCGCTCGACCACCACTTCGTGGTCTCCGGGGCTCACGGGCAGCTCGTTGTTGAGGACTGCGTGGACCAGAGGCTCTCCATCGAGCTTCACCACGTCGTCCTCGTTCAGTCCAGGGACGAGCAGGCGCAGGCGCGGGATGCGCGCCTCCACGTCCTCGAGCGCGTCCTGAGCCGCGGGTCGCTGCCGCGCCAGGCTGCCCGATGTCACCTCACGCAGAAACTGACGGTACGATTCCGCGCCCTCGACCAGGCGACCGCTCTGCACTTGGGAGCCGGCGAGGTTCAGCAAGATGGTGGGGTTGGGGACGAGATCATAGGCCTGTTGGAAGGCGTCACGGGCTTCCGCCCACTCGTCCGCTTGAGCGTTCCTCACGCCCTGGCCGAAGAGCCGGCGGGCGAGGGATCGCTGGCTCGCCGAGGCTTCTTGGGCTTGCACGGTCGCTACGCCGGTGACGAGCACGAGGCTGAGCCCGATGATGAGTTTTGCAAGTCGCATGCGATGTCTCCACGTCCCCACGCCGGCTTTCCATCCGCGGCGCCACACCATAGCACGTTCTTCTTCACCAGAACTCCGAACGGGCCGGATCCGGCCTGCGCCGCGAGCGCGGGCGATCCTCCGCTGCGCCCGCCCGCCTGAACTCCGTCTGGGCAGAGCTTCGCTCGACGCCGATCTGGACTTGCGGCTGGCTTGCGGGGTCTGCCGGGATCGGCTAGATAGTTCGCCCCCTAGCGGAGGGCTCTCATCGTCGGAGCCCGAGGAAGCGTCATGAAAGCCGAAATCCATCCGAACTACGAGCAGGCCACCATCTCCTGTGCATGTGGAAACGTCATCGAGACCTTCTCCACGCGAGGATCCTACACCGTGGACGTGTGCTCGGAGTGCCATCCCTTCTTCACCGGCAAGGAGAAGTTGATGGACACGGCGGGTCGCGTCGAGCGTTTCCGCAAGAAGTACGGCATCAAGGCCACGGAGGCCGAAGCCTAGTCGGCTGGAGCGCGCCGTGTCCTCGACCCGCGCAGATTCGCCAGCCAAGGCTGGCACCCGAAAACCATACATCGGCGGGCAGGCCGTGCTCGAGGGCGTGATGATGCGCGCGCCGGGCGGGCTCAGCGTCGCCGTGCGTCGGCCCGATGGCACGATCGCCGTGCGTGAAGGCCCCCACGCGGGCATGGCGGGGCGCATGCCACTGTTTCGTCTGGTCGGTTTTCGCGGCGTGGCGTCCTTGGTCGAGTCGCTGAAGCTTGGCTTTGGCGCCTTGAAGTTCAGCGCCGATCAGCAGATGACGGAGGAAGAGCGGGCGCAGGACGCGGGCACGGGTGCGGGCTCCATGTGGCTCTCGACGCTCTTCGCCCTCGCGCTCTTCATCGCGCTTCCCCAAGGCCTCGCGGGTGGACTCGGCAAGCTCTTCGGCACCCACTGGGAGCTGACCGACCCGCGCTTTCATCTGGTGATCGGTGGCTTCAAGTTGCTGATCTTCATGGGCTACTTGCTCGCCATCCGGCGTGTCCCAGAGATCCGGCGCGTATTTCAGTATCATGGCGCAGAGCACAAGACGATCCACGCCTACGAGGCGGAGCTGCCGCTGACGGTGGAGAACGTGCGCATCCAGTCCACTCTCCACCCGCGCTGCGGCACGACCTTCTTGGTGATGGTGGTCGTGGTCTCGATCCTCGTTGGAGCCATCGCCGCGCCTCTGCTCTTGCCCAACGCCGAGGGCCTCACGGGTCACCTCTCGATCTTGGCCTTGCGAATCGCGCTGCTGCCGCTGATCGCCGCCATCTCCTTCGAGCTGCAGCGTCTGAGTGCGCGCTTCTTCACGCGAGGGCCATTGAGGATCTTCCTGTGGCCAGGCTTCCTGTTCCAGAAGATCACCACCGCTGAGCCCGACGCCGCGCAGATGGAGATCGCCATCGCCGCATTGAAGGCCGCGGAGTGGCGCGAGGAGCAGGCCACGGGCGTGCCTTCAGACGATGACGCTCTAATCTTTCCATCATTCGACGGCTTCGTGGACGCGCTCCCGCAGCTCCGCGGCGCCGTCCCCGAAGCTTCATGATACCGTGCGACAAGCTCGATCGCTTGGCCGCGAGGTATCGCGAGATCGAGGAGCTCCTGTGTCGTCCCGAGGTAGCCACGGACGCCAAGCGTCTCCAGAAGCTCTCCCGTGAGCGCGCAGACCTGACGGAGCTAGTCGCCTCCTACGCTCGCTATTGCGATCTCCAGTCCCAGCTCGCGGGCAACAAGGAGCTGCTCACGGATCCCGAGCTGCGTGAGCTCGCCCAGGCGGAGATCCCTGAACTCGAAGGGGAGATCGCGAGCCTCGACGAGAAGATCGCGCTCCTGCTCCTGCCGAAGGATCCGAACGACGAGCGCAACACGATCTTGGAGATTCGGAGCGGCACGGGTGGCGAGGAGGCGGCGCTCTTCGCCAAGGATCTCTTCCGCATGTACACGCGCTACGCAGAGCAACGGGGATGGAAGCTCGAGGTCACCTCCATGAGCGAGGCGGCAGCGGGCGGGATTAAAGAAGTCCTCGCCATGGTGTCGGGCGATCGCGTGTATTCGGAGCTGCGCTTCGAGGGCGGCGTACATCGCGTGCAGCGCGTGCCCGCGACCGAGTCTCAGGGACGTGTGCACACGTCAGCGGCGACCGTGGCGGTGCTGCCCGAGGCGGACGAGGTAGACGTGCAGATCGACCCCAAGGACCTCGAGATCACCAAGACGGGCGCTGGCGGACCTGGAGGTCAGGGCGTCAACACGACGAACTCCGCCATCAACCTGAAACACGTGCCTACGGGTATCTGCGTGCGCTCGGAAGAGCAGCGTTCACAGCACCAGAACTTGGCTCGTGCGATGCAGATCCTGCGCGCCAAACTGCTCGAGACGGCTCAGCGGGAGCAGACGGCGGCCATCGGCGCCGAGCGCCGCAGCATGGTGCGCTCCGGAGATCGCTCCGAGAAGATCCGCACCTACAACTACCCCCAGAACCGTGTGACGGACCATCGCATCGGGCTGACGTTGCACAGCCTCGACCGCATCGTGGCGGGCGACCTCTCTGAGCTACTCACGGCGCTGCGTTCGCATCATCAAGCGGAGCTGCTCGAGTTTCAAAGCGACAGCGGAGTGGGGCGCGGCATCGGCTGAGGCGCTGGCCTGGCTGTTGCCTCTCAGCCGGCGGTGTCGACGAACACGCTGGGGAAGCGCGCGGCGAAGGCGATGGCGTGCTGTAGCTCGCGCAGGTCGACGCACTCGCCGATCTTGTGCGTGTTCTGTTCGATGCCGGGTCCGAGGCCGAACATGGCGGGGTGCTTCACTGCGCCGGAGACGACCCAGCTCTTCTTTTCGGAGACCGCGATGGACTCGTCCTCGACGGGGATCGGGAAGCCCACTCCGTCAGTGGAGAAAATCCAGCGGTCGACGCGCGGCTCCTTGCGCAAAGCGCCCGCCTCTTCGCTCGAGTCGCTGACGTGAGGAGTGATGACGCCGCGGTAGGCGGTCTGCGCGGCCTGGATCGCCGGGTGGTCCTCAGGGGTGACCCAGCCCATGTAGACCTGCGGATTGTTCAGGCGGTAGCCCCGCCAGCTCGGCTCCTCGTAGGTGGGGATCTTCACGTCTACGCTGAGGCCCGCGTCGCGCGCCGTCTTCACGGCGTCGAGGGCCTCGACGTCAGCCACGGCCTGGTCGGGCATCTCGCCCACGGTCAGGCGACGGTCGAAGCGGAAGACAAAGCTCTCCGGCACGGCGCAGTCGCTCGGGGTGTGCAGCTCGGACCAAGAGGCCGTGCGCGTGCCATGACCGAGGAACTCGTCGTCGAGGAAGCCGACGCGGTCGTCATACTTCTGAGCCGCCTCGGCCAGGATGGCGCCGCCGAACTCGAGCGGATTCTTGCCCTCCCAAGGCATGGAGCCGTGGCACGATCGGCCGGTCACCGTGACCTCGATCTGCATGCGCCCGCGCTGTCCGCGGTAGATACCGAGGGCGCCCTTGCTCGCGTCGCCCGTGCCTTCCGTCAGCACGACCACGTCCGGGATGCGCTCGGCGCCCGCGCCGGGAAGCTCCTTGCGGATCAAGAACATCGGGCCCGCGCCGTCGTTGTCCTCTTCGCAGACGGTGGCGTAGCAGCGCACGATCACGCCACGCAGCGCACCCTCGGACTGAAGCTCGAGCATGATCTTCGTGGCCACCACCTCGGTGATCACGCCGCCGAGCTGATCGGCGGATCCGCGACCGAAGAGCAGGTGCTCCCACTCGTCGTCCGCGGGCAGATGGCCCAGCTCTTGGCGCAAGAAGCTGCGGTCGATCTTCGAGCCGTCGACCAGACCATCGTAGGAGTCGAGTCCGCCCGTGCGCTCGATCCAGGCGGGGCGCAGCGCCTTCACCGTGTCCGAGTGTCCGTCGAAGTAGACGACGCGCTTGTCCTCCCGGGCGATGCCGTCGTCGGGATCTTCCACGCTCCAGACCAGGTTGCCGAAGTCATCGAAACCCACGTCGTCCGCGTGGCGCACGGCGCCGATCTCGACGATGCGCTTCTTCAGATACTCGAGGCGGGGCTGCTCGTGGTTGCTCAGCCCGCAGTCCGGGTCGCCACCATCGTCCACGGGGCGGTCGACGTAGTCGGCGGGAATGCGCACGACCTCGGCGAGCAGCTCGGCGGCGAGGGGACGGTACTTGGCGGCGAGCTCGGCGGTCTTTTGATCAAGGTTCGACATGGGATCTTCTTCGGTCTTGGATTTGGGAAAATGAGGAGGTGGGGCGGCTCAGCCGAGCTTCGCTTCGAGGTTCTCGACCTTGGCCACTGCGAGCAGCGCCATGATCACGTAGACCTTCCAGTTGGCCTCGCGGGCGAGATTGACGCGATGCTTCTCCATCACGCCTTCGGTCACCTCAGCGCCGATGTCGGCGGGCAGGCAGTGCATGTAGAGGGCGTCGCCTGCGTCGGTCAGCGCCATGCGCCGCTCGTCACAGATCCAGTCCGTGAAGTCGGCGTTACGCGTCAGGGCGCGCTGCTCGATGTCGCCCATGCGCGCCTTGTCCGCCGCGCGGTTGGCGTCCACGCGCTCGAGCATCAGGTCGTAAGGACCCCAACTCTTGGGGTAGACGACGTGGGCGCCCTCGAAGGCCTGGTCCATCTCGTTCGTCTGCGTGAAGCTGCCGCCCGACTCCTTGGCCTGACGCTCGGCCGCCTCCACGCACGAGGGCATGAGCTCATACCCCTTGGGGTGAGCGAGCGTCACGTTCGCGCCGAAGCGCGTGAGCAGCGTGATCAGGCCCTGTGGCACGCTCAGCGGCTTGGCGTAGCTCGGCGAGTAGGCCCAACTCACGCCAATTTTCTTGCCGCGGATCGCGTCCGGAGAGGCGTCCTCAAAGTGTTCACGCAACCAGCTCATGTCGGCGAGGGTCTGCGTCGGGTGGTCGATGTCGCATTGGAGGTTGACGAGCGGCACCTTGCGGGCGTTGTCGGTGGCGGCGAGGTAGTCGCTGATGCCCTTCTCGACGTCGCGCATGAAGGTGTTGCCTTCGCCCAAGATCAGGTCGTGGCGGATGCCCATGGCGTGGGCGTTCATGCCGAGCATGGCGCCGGTTTCGACAGCCGTCTCGCCGTGGGCGACCTGCGTGGAGGAGCCGTCGACGATCACGGGGTTCATACCGAGGCGCGTCACGGCGCCGGCCCACGCGCTCTTGGTGCGGGTGGAGTTATCGAAGAAGACGGCGTAGCCGAGCTCGTTGGGGATCAAGGCGTTCGACTCGCCCGCACGGTCACGGGCGGCGAAGCGGGCGGCGACGTTCAAGAGAGTCTCGAGCTCGTCTGTGGACCAGTCCGTGGTGAGCATCAGGCTCTTGCCGAAGAGCCCCTTCAGGGTCTCCGCGTCGAGGGTGGGCGTTGTCATATGGGACTCCAATTCAGCGAGGCCTCCCGTCGATGGGAGCCTCAGGTTGGGCGAGGCCAGATGCGGCGCTCGCGAAAAGCTGGGAGTGCGCGAGGACGTCAGTCATGCCGAATCGTCGTCCCGGCGCGGTGCTCGTAGCCGGCGCAGAGGTCCTCCGGCCGGCAGATGGTGACCTCTTGGCCGCCGCGCTCGAGGAAGGTGAGGGCGGCCTCGACCTTCGGGCCCATGCTGCCCGGAGGAAACTCGCCCGCGTCGGCGAGGGCGCGCAGCTCGGAGACGCGGATCTCCTCGATGGCCTCGGGCTCACCGCTGCGGAAGCCGCGGAAGATGCGCTCGACGCCGGTGGTGATGATCATGCGCTTCAGACCCAAGAGGTTCGCGAGCAGCGCGCTCGTGCGATCCTTGTCGATTACGCCTTCGATGCCGCGGATGGTGCCGCCCTCTACGCGCACCACGGGGATGCCGCCGCCGCCGCAGGCGATCACCGTCACGCCCTGATCCGCGAGGCGCCGGATGGTGGCGAGCTGCACGATCTCGAGGGGAAAAGGCGAAGGCACGACGCGCCGATAGCCGCGACCGGAGTCCTCGACCATGGCCCAGCCGCGCTCGCGCGTGAGCGCCTCCGACTCGTCCTTGGTGTAGAATTGGCCCACGGGCTTGCGCGGGTTCTGCATCTCCGGATCGTTCGGATCGACGCGCACCTCGGTCACGAGCGTCGCCACCTCGGCCTCCACCGTGGAGCCAGCCTCTGTAGCCAAGCGCCGCAGGTGCTCGCGCAGATCGCGCTGGATCATGTAGCCCAAGGCGCCCTGCGAATCGGCGACCAAGGAGTCGAGGGGCACCTGATGCACCTCTTCGCGCGCGAGGTGCTGCCTCAGCTGCATGAAGCCCACCTGCGGCCCATTGCCATGGGTGATCACCATGTGGAGCCCGCGCGCCATCAGCTCCGCCACGGGCGCCACGGCTCGCGAGGTGATGGCGAATTGATTCTCCACCGTGGGCGGCAGAGAGCGGTCGATCAGTGAGTTGCCCCCCATGGCGAGCAAGAAGGCGTCTGTCGTCATGCGGAGGTCGGCCTTTGGTTCGCGAGGAGATTCATGGTGTCAGCCCCGAGGGGAGCCGAGCGGTGTACTCCTAGTTGTGAGGGTTGGCAAAGGGGCGAAGAGCCGAAGGGCTCTGCCTCCACGCCGGGGCTCGAGGAAGAGATATCTCTGGGCGCGCTGAGTACACGTCGGGGAAGCGTCGGCGCTCACATCGTGAGCTGTGCCGATCTCGAATGGCATCAGACTTGGCGCTGGCGCCTTCTTCTCCGACACCAGACCGCGCACAGCAAAGCGAGCCATGCTCCGGGCCCCTCTCCTCGATGGCCGCCGATGGCGCAACCGCCTGCGCCATCCGGACCCGTAGAGCCAGCGTCCACACGACCTCCGGAGTCGGAGTCGCCATCAGGCGTGCCCGCATCGGGCACCGTGGAGTCAGGCGAGTCGGGTGGCGTGGCGTCTGGAGCGCCAGCGTCTGACACTCGCGCGTCGTCCGCGCCCCCATCCACGATCGCTCCATCAACCCCTCCATCGTCGGTGCTCCCATCGCTCACGCTTCCATCAACCGTGCCTCCATCGACCGTCCCGCCATCGCTCACGCCTCCATCAATGGTGCCTCCGTCACCCACACCGCCGTCCGTTGTGGTGGGCACACAGGTAGCGCTCGGCGTGCTGGCGAGTGGGGTGCTCGCGCAGCTGCCCCAGCTCGCTCCGCTGCCTTCGAGGCTCACGGGGAAGCGACCGCAACCCAGACCAGGCGACCAGACGCCATCGGCGTCGTGGCAAGGGCTGACGTCGTAGGGCAGCACCGACTCGATGAAAGGCACGGCCATGGACGCCAATGCGTCGGTGTGATCACCACCGTCGCAACCTGAGCCGCCCTGCATGGAGTGGATGCCGAACACCCGCCAGGTGCCGTCATCGAGGCGGAGGAAATCGGGCCCCCCCGAATCTCCCGGACAGATGCCTTCTGCCGGCGTCGCACCGAATACGATCACCGAGCGGCGTGCGGCGAGCAGCATGCCAACGACTTCGCCATTGGCGGAGTGCTTCACTCCCGACCCGCCGCTTGGCGTGCGCCCGAAGCCGACGAGCACAGCGGCGGCGCCGGGCACGACTTGGTCCACCTCGCAGCCCATCACGATCGGCACCACAGGCAGATCGACCGCGACAGGCAGCTCACACACGGCGAAGTCGTAGTCTAGCCAGTCATAGCCTTCCCGGGCCGCAAAACGCGGATGCACGAAGCAGCGCGTGGGGGTCTGCCGGTCTGTGGACGAACCCGCGGAGCCAAAGGTGATGCGCACGATATCGGCACCACAATGCCCCGCGTAGAGCACGACTCGAGGCGCGACCAATACCCCCGAGCAGAGGCTCGTAGCGCTCCTCAACTCGACCACCGACGGATAGTCGCAGGCACCCGCAGCCACACCCCCAGCGATGGCCGCTGTCTGCGGCTGTACGTCGTCCACGTGAGCGGCGCAGGCCGTCAACGTCAGGAGCAAGACGGGAAGCATCCACTGGGTCAAGCGCATGCTCGCTGTCAAGCCAGGACCATGCCATCGGTGAAGGCCCCTACACGGCGCGCCGATACAACATGCGCGCTACGCAGACAATGCAGAGCCAGAACCATCCTGCATATGCCACCAGACCACAGGTCAAGGAGTACACCAAGTCTCGAAGACACCGCGCGGTGCTATGGGGTGACGTAGAGGAGTGGTTGTACCACCGGGCGCTCGCCGAGATTTGGCCACGCATGCTGTCTAAGGTGGCCAAATCTCGATTGCGGAGAAAGATTTGGCCACCTATGCTGTCAAACGTGGCCAAATCGATCCAGCGCGCCCTCGGGATCGAGAATCTCGTGACCGACGCCGGCTCGTGGCGCCACATTCCGCGCAAGAAGTCGAGCAAGCGCGCTGGCGCGCAGGTCGACCTACTCTTCGATCGACGCGACGGCGTCATCAACCTCTGCGAGATGAAGTTCAGTGACCGCCCATACGTGGTCACCAAGGCCTACGCCCACGAGCTCGCTCAGAAGATCACGCTCTTCGAAGAGCACACCAAGACCAAGAAGCGCGTCGTCCTCACCTTGGTCGCGCCCGAGCCTGTCGCCACCCGAAGAGCGTCCACCCTAGGTCGGCTTGCGGAAGCGCACGACGAGCACCTTCACGGGGCTATCGAGCTGCTGCAGCGTCTCGCAGATCAACGCCTCCGCGCGGTCGGGCGAGAAGCCACCGGAACCGCTGCCGAGCAGCGGCGTGGCGAGGGAGCGATAGCCGTGGCGCTCAGCCAGCTCGAGGGCGGACCGCGTGCAGTCCGTGATCGAGCGAGCAGAGGCGCGCCAGAGCATGTTGATGGCCGCGACGTGGATGATGCCGGCGTAGGGCAGACGGCCGGCGGAGGTGTGGCGCGCCGTGCCCAAGGGTAAGGGCCGGTAGCCCAGCTCGCGGAAACACCCATAGCCAGCGCGTCGCTTGATGGCGCCGCTGACGCCCTGCGGAATCAGCAACCACCAGGGGATGATGTTGCGATTCCAGGCGTTGACGATGACGTCCACCGGCTGCTCGAGCAGATCGCCCTCCACGACATCGAAGGTCATGCTCGATCCCGGAACTTCGGACAGCTGGGCATGTGTGGTGGAACCCGCGTCACCCGGTGCGCCATTCCGCCGCGACTTCAGAAACGGTAGGCGACGAACGCTGCGGGGGCCGGGTGAAGGCGTGGCGCCCGAAGCACCCGCGCCTACGCGTTGACGTAGTTCACGTCGCCGTCGAGTACGGCGCGGCGCAGGGCGTCCATGATGTAGAGGAAGGTGAGGTCCACCTCGTGTTCGATCTTGGCGTCGCGCACCTCGAAGCTCTCTGGCGCGAGCGTCAGCGCGAAGCCTTCGCCGGAGTAACGTGCGTCCTCGGCGCCAACCTCGAGCAGGTGGACCAGACCGTCGAAGCGTCCGTGTACTGCGTCGCCTTTCGGAGTGCGCTCGAGGAAGAAGCCGTCGTGATCCCGGTACTCCTCGAAGTCCTCGAGGCTGCCGAAGAAGCGCGGCTTGAGCACGTAGGGTCCGCCGTCTTCCGGACAGAAGACGTCGCAGTTGCCGCACTCGTTGCAGAAGTCCGCGAAGTTCGCGAGCTGATGCTTCTTCTTCAGCGTGATGGCCGCGCCCTCGACTCGTCTGAAGCCACCTGCGCCGTCGGGGAGGAGGCGCGCGCTCGGGATCTCGGCATCGGGCAGCTTCAGCGTGAAGTTCGCGTCATTGGGGCAGACGGGCACACATTTGTCGCAGGTGAGGCAGTCGAAGAGCACGAGCGTGCTCCCCACCTTGCGGGGTAGCTTGGCGTTCGCCGCGCGGCCGTAGCGGGCGTCGGACTCGAGCGCCTCGACGTAGCTCGCCGTGTTCATCAGCTTCGCCTGACTGACCCAACTCTCCCACGCCTCGTCGGCGATGGCGCGCGCGTCTCCCTCCGCGAGCGCCTCGAGGCAGGCCGCGCGCGTGGCGTCGTCGAGCCCGTCGACCTTGGCCAAGGCCGCCTCCGCGTGACCATGGGCAGAGAGGATGAAGTGCTCCACATCGGGCGCCGAGAGCGCCTCCATGCGCGACCACAGACTCTTGAAGTAGCGCTCCATGCGCGCGTAGCCGCCGGGCTTCAGCAGATCGCTGCAGACCGTCACGGGCACCAGCCCGAGGCTGACGGCGTCGGCGAAGTTCGCCTGGTCGATGCCGGCAGAAAACGAGATGGGGTGTGCGTCGCCGAACACGTCGCGGAAGCGGCGCACGAGGTTCATGGCCAGCACATGCAGTGGTGGACCCGAGAGGTACATCTGCTGCTCGCTCGCGGGGAAGAACTCGCGCTCGTTCTCCACGATCAAGGTGTTCGTGAACTTCACGCCGAGGCCGAGCTCGAGGCTCGCGGCGGTCTCCGCCAGACGCCCCGTGAAGTCCACGGCTTGCTGCCAGGTCGCGTCGCCCGCGAAGGCGCTGTCGGGGATCTGATCCGGGTAGCCGAGTAGGTCGTTCAAGAGCCCGCGCGCGCGCTCGGCGCCGAGCAGCGTCGGGTTCAACTTCACCACGCAGTTCAGCCGCTGCTCGCGCAGCAGAAAGTCGACGATGCGCTCGATCTCATCGGGCGGGCAGCCGTGAAACGTGGAGAGGGTGAGCGTGTCGCTGAGCTCCGTGCGAAAATCGAGGTCGCGATATTCGGCGTACTCCGCGGGGATCTGCGAGCGCAGCCGCGCCACCACGTCGCTCGCGTCCTTCATGCCGCACATGAAGGCACGCACGCGCTCGCTCTGGATTCCGGCCAGATCGTAGCCGACGCTCATGTCGAAGATCACGTGCTCGAAGCCCGGCGCGAGCTCCAACTTGCCCGACGCGACCAACATGTCGAGCAGCATGCTGGCCTTCACGTACTCCTCGAGGGACTCCTCGAGCTTCAGCTCCTGCGACCACTCCACGTTGTAGCCGATGGTCTGCATGTCGATGCAGGGGCGCGGGACCTCCAGCTCATCGAGGATCTGCACCGTCTTCAGCTCGAAGACGCGACCGCCTCCGAGGAAGGCGAGCACGATATTCTGCGCGAGCTGCGACTGCGGACCCGCGGCCGGTCCGAGGGGCGACGAGGCGAGCTGATGGTGAAACGCGACTGACGTGTCGAGCCCGGCGCGCCCACGCACGAAGCGCTTCTGCGGCAGGTCGAAGATGGAGCCGCGCTCGTCGAGCTCGCGGAAGATGCGCGAGACGAGGCGAGAGAAGGGATAGGGGCGAAGCTCGGCCATGGCATCGATGCTACCGAATGCCGAGCGTGGATGCGCGCTTCTCGCGACCTCAGGGAGCTGCGGCCGATGCCGGCGCCTCGGCGTCGACGATCAGCCGGAAGGTGCGGATGTTCTCGTCGATGTAGTCCGCGTCGGGCAGGCGCCTGGACAGGTTGAGCACCACGATCACCACAGCGGCCGTGCCGGCGTCGAGCTGAACCGGCAGGTAGCCGCGCGGCACGTCTCCACGCGGCGGTGCGCTCATGCGCCCGAGCTCTCGACCGTCGGCGTCGAGGCGCATGGTCACCATGGTCCACTCCACGCCGTACTCGCCCCGCAGCCACACGCGCAGGATCGAGTCGGGCGCGGCGTCGCGCACGTCTACGATGGCGTAGCTCGAGCCGTAGGGCTCGATCGCCGGGACCATGGTGGGCGAGTGCGCGGGCAGCTGGCTCCAGCGCGCGCGCCAGAAGACGGGCACCGCCACGCCCTGATCCGCGGCCAGCAGAGCTCGGTTGGTGGCGCCGCGTCGACGCTCGGCGTTGCCGAGGAAGAAGCGATCCGCCGCCAGCCGCCTGAGCGAGCGGGGGAGCTTGTCGCTCGAGTGCTCGATGACCGCGTGGATCGTCTCCCACAGGTCGGGGCTCGCGCGCAGGTCCGAGCCCTCCCAGGTGCGCTGCCGGGCGAACTGCACCACCTCGCGGATGAAGCGGCCCGTGCCTCCGTCCCGCGGGAGCGAGAGGCCCTCGAGCAGCAGGGCGCCGCCGCCGCCGTCCTCTGCGCCATCTTGCACGTAGGAGCGCCAGGGCTCGAGCTGCTGGCTCGCCACGGGATCTCCACAGCCGAAGCGCCCCGTCTGGGCGAAGGCGAGCCAGGCGCCGTAGGCGTGCCTCCACTGGGCAGACTCCGCGGGGTCCTGGCTCAGGAAGCTGGCCTCGGCGAGCGCCTGCGCCACGCAGCTCTCGAGCTTGTCCGCGTCGACCTCGGGATCGACGCTGGCGTAGCTCGAGACCGCGTCGAGGAAGGCGAAGGCCACGGGCGCGTCGGCGTGGACCTCGGCGCCGCGGGCCGTGGGCTCGAGGTAGAGATCGAATTCGCCCGTGCCGCCCCGGCCTCCGTCGGGCCAAGGCAGACCGAAGCCGGTCTCCTGCGAGAGCAGGTAGGCGTGCTCCAGCGCACGCAAGCTGGCCTCGATGCGCTCCCTCGGGACGCTCGCGTCGGCGTGGACCGCGAGCGGCAGGAACACCGAGCGCGCCGCCACGGGCAGATCCGGACGCGGCTCCTCCGGCGGATGCGGCACCCGCGCACCCGTCCAATGGGGCTCCATCATGATCACGAGGCTGGCGGCCACGTCGTCGAAGATGCGCTCGCTCTGCGTCTGCCCAGCGTCCTGCGCAGCCACCGTCGCCGACAGCAACCACAGCCCCACGACGCACACGCGCCCAGACATTTTCAGGGACGGTCCTAAGCAGTTAAGAAATGAGATATTGTCTCCAGAGGCTCTCCCCACGACGACGGGGGCGTGACATGATGTCACGAATGCCACGCGTCGCGTGTGGTGTTCTCAGCGGATGAATTGACATACGCGGCCCTGAACATCTACACCCGTCTCGGAGGTTCACGCATGGCGATCCCCCCCTTCGATCCTGGCGACTTCTTTCATATCGACTTGGCCCATGGCGCGATGAACACGCGTGGCGGTCAGCGCGTGCTCGTCTTGTCCGACACCGTGGTGGCGCCTTTGGTTTCCGCGGCGGTGCAAAATGGCGATCTGACGGCCTTGCGCGAGCTCGGACGCGTCGTGGGCGCCCACGTGGAGTCATCCCTTGGAGGGAGCCCGCGCGCGGCGAGCGCCGAGGACGTGCTGGGTCACGCCCGCGCGGCGCTGGCGCTCTTCGGCTGGGGCCGCTTGTGCTTCGAGCGCTGGGGAGAGGCGCTGGTGGCGAGCCTGTCGGGTTTGCCCCGGCTCGATGAGGATCACCTGGGCGTCGCGGCGCTGCTCGGTGGCCTCGTCTCGGCCCTGGCGGAGGCGGAAGTGGCGTGCGTACCCGTCGGCGACGACCGCTTCTTGGTGGTCGATCCCAGCGTGGCCGAACAGATCTGGACCTGGTCGCGCGAGGGCGCCGACCTTGCGACTCTGGTCGCTCACCTCGCCGCTCCGGAGGCCGCATGAGCCCGCGTATTCAGAAGCTCGAGGCGCTGCGCGATCGCATCGCTCAGAACCGCCGCCCTGTGCCCGCGTCGAGCGCGCTGAGAGCGGTCAGCGAGCCCGAGCTCGAGATCGTCGTCGAAGAACCGGCCGCCGAGGCCCCCGTGGCCGCGAGCCCCGTGGCCCCACACGAGGCGGCCACCACCGGACGGCGTCGTCCGTCGTCACCCCTCGAGATCGCCGTGGTCGAGCACTCGGCGACTCCAAAGAAGACTCCTCCAGCGGCTCCAGCGTCGACTCCCGCAGCTCCGACTCCCGCGGCCGCAGCGCAAGCTTCGGCTCCCGCGCCGACTCCCGCAGTTCCGGTGGCGGCAGCGGAAGAACCGAAGACGTTGGAGCGCCCCGCCGTTCAGCCCGCTGCGGCCAAGGCCGCGACGCCAACCGAGGCCAGCCCCGTGGAGGTCGAGGCAGCAGCTCCCGCACCTCCCTCGCAGCCCATCATCCGTGTGGACACGGCGGCCGAGGTGATCGACACCTTCGGCGAGATGCTGGACCATGCCCTGGCGCTCAGGCCTCGCTGAGGCCTAGCGACTACTTCGCAGGCTGCGCACGGCGTAGGGTGATCCCATGCTCCTCGCGATCGACATCGGCAACACGCACACGGTGCTCGGCTTCTACGACGGCGCGCGCCTGGTCCACGATTTTCGTATCGAGACCTCCCGTGGCCGCACGACCGATGAGTATCTCGTGCTGCTGCTCTCGCTGCTGGATCTCGCGGGCCTGAAACCCCGGGACGTCCACTCGAGCATCCTCGCCTCCGTCGTGCCGCAGCTCGACGAGGTCTTGGTCGAGGCGATCGATCGCGGCTTCGATCACGAGGCCCTGGTCGTGGGCCCTGGCATCCGCACGGGCGTGCCCATCCTCTACGACAACCCGCGCGAGGTGGGCGCCGACCGCATCGTCAACGCCGTGGCGGCCTACGCGCGCGTGGGCGGCGCGGTGATCGTGGTGGACTTCGGTACGGCCACGACCTTCGACTGCATCTCCGCCAAGGGCGAATACCTCGGCGGCGCCATCGCGCCCGGCATGAACATCAGCGCCTCGGCGCTCTTCGAGCACGCAGCCAAGCTACCCCGAGCGGAGCTGGCCATGCCTCCCCACGCCATCGGCCGCACGACCGTGCAGTCCATGCAGGCGGGCATCGCGTATGGCTACGTCGGCCTGGTGGATGGCCTAGTCGAGCGCTTGAGGCGCGAGATGGGCGGGAAGGTCGCCGTGATCGCCACGGGCGGACTCTCGCACCTGATCGAACCCGAGAGTGAGACCATCGAAGAGGTCGACGACTTTCTCACCCTCGAGGGTCTGCGCTTGATCTACGAACTCAACCGCCGCTGACGTAAGCCGCCCTGCGTGTCGCAATCATCCGCCTCGATTAAGATGCGGCCGAGCTGTCGGCTCTGAGCGCAATGGGCCGAAGTGCGTGATTCGTGCGACCTGCCCCATCGAAATCGAGGCCGAACCAAGTGTGACGTCGACTGGGACGGACCTCGCTACGCGAGGACCATCCCTCGTCGTCCGTCTCGTTGCGGCTGGGCCCACGGACTCAGTCGGGACCGCCGGGGAGGGCAACCTCGGGCGGCACCAGGAAGAAGATGTCGCGCGAGTCGAGCTCGGTGAAGCCGTCTCCGAGGACGCGCAGGGTGGCGCGGAAGATCTGCGGCATGGTGGTGGGAGGAACGGTGTCGTTCTGCTTCACGACGATGTCGAAGCAGATGGGGGAACCGGGCGTGACGCCGCGGAAGGTGTCGGGATAGCCGTCTCCGTCCGTGTCCTCACCCGTGCGCGGATCGCAGCCACGCGCCGGGTCGCCCGCCTCGTTGGCTTGGAGGTGGTCGACGAAGGCGGCGAAGCTGTCCACCGAGTCGCCCGGGTCGTCCTCGTAGACGAGGGAGATGTCGATGGGCGTCTCGTTGGCCAAGGTGCTGATCTGATTGACCACCGAGTCGCTGATGGCGCCTCCGCTGTACAGCGAGACCAAGGGCGCACCACCGGCGTCCACCGCGCCGCTGTCTCGGGCGATGTCGCGCAGGTCCGAGATGCCGCCGCTGCCCTGGCCGATGCCGATCACTCGAATTCGGGCGGCCGTGATCGCGGCGAGCATGGTCGCGTAGTTGGTGTAGCCGTAGCCGTTGCCTCCCGCCTTGTTGTTGTGGAAGGGGGCGTCCGTGATCAGCACCACGATCGGCACAGCGCCCGAGCGGAAGCAGGGGTAGCCGAAGGTACCGGCCGGGCAGCCCGTGCGGTTGCTGATGCCATAGCCGCCGGGGCTCATGCCCGTGGCGACGGACCACAGCACGGGGACGTCTCCCTCGGGACCGTCACCGCCGCCACCGGGGCTTAGGGTGCGGAGCGCTGCCTGTGAGGCTGCGGGATCCGAACTCAGGTCTTGGCGGTTGCGGTACATGGGGCTGTCGCCGTAGTCCCTGAACTCCCCAATGCCGAACCACACGTCGGGGATGACGGCGCGTACCCGCGGGATCAAGCCTGAAAGTCCGGTGCGTAGGCTGTTGATCGAGCCACTCATGGAGCCCGTGGTGTCCATCAAGAAGTAGACGTCGGCGACCTGCAGGTCGGTGGAGAAGACGAGGGTGTCACGCAGGGGATCCGGAGCCTCCATGTAGGGCTCGAGGAAGACGAAGTCTCCGCGCGTGCGCGGGCTCGCGCTCGGGTCCGTGGCGTCCATGGCGCAGGAGGGGTCTCCTCCGCAGGCGGCCACCTCGATCAGGTCGGTCACTCCATCGCCGTCCGTGTCGGCGAGGCGCGGGTTGGTGCCGGCGAGGCGCTCGGCCTCGTCGCTGAGTCCATCGTTGTCGCTGTCTGGATCGCGGAAGTCGGGCGTGAGGTCACCGTCCGTGTCGACGGGAGGTGTGGTCGGATCGCCGTCGCCGGACTCCTCCATGTCGGAGTAGCCGTCTCCATCCGTGTCGAGGTCGTGACGGTCCGGCGTGCCGTCTCCGTCCGTGTCCTCGGGCAGCGCCTCGAAGCGGTCGCCGATGGTGTCGTCGTCGCTGTCGATGTCGAGGTAGTCGGGCAGCCCGTCCCCGTCGTAGTCGATGGGCGCCGCGGGATCCCCACCGATCTCGTCCACATCGGTGACGGAGTCGCCATCGTTGTCGAGATCGGCGTAGTCGCCCACGCCGTTTCCGTCCGTGTCGATGGCTCCCTCCGTGACGTCGGGGATGCCGTTGCCATCCGAGTCGAGGTCGCGGAAGTCGGGCGTGCCGTCACCGTCCGCGTCGCGCGGAGGCACGTCGGCTCCGAAGGTCCCACCCTCGTCCGAGTCGGGGATTCCGTCGCCGTCGCTGTCGGTGTCCTGATAGTCCGGTGTGCCGTCCCCGTCCGTGTCGGGCGCGCCTCCGGGATCCTCTGAGCCCTCGTAGAAGTCCGAGATGCCGTCACCGTCCGCGTCTCGCAGGGGAGGCGCCGTGGTGCCGTCGCGGCCGCCTCCGTCGGGGGTGGGGTTCGAGGTCGAGGCGCTGCAGCCCAATGCCAGCGCTCCCATCAAACATACAAGTGCAAATCTACGCATCCGCGCCTCCGAAACTACCAGGGGGTTTGCAGGGTAGCGGAAATGATCCTCGGATGACAACGCCCCCCGGACGGAAGCGGTGACGGACGCGGAGCGGCGGGCTCTAGTTGGCGCCGCCGCGGGCGAAGACTTGATAGAAATAATCTCCTGCGCCGCCGGCGGCCCGGATCGTCAACGTGTAGCTGCCCGCTCGCGTCGTGCAGTAGCGCACAGCGGGGAAGGCCGTCCGCGTCTGGTCTGCGGCCACCTGCTCGCCGCCGAAGGAGAGGGAGGCGTCGAGGTCGTTCACGCCTTCACCGCCCACGGCCAGGATCGCGAAGCAGGCGTTGGCGGGGAGGTTCAGCCTCTTGGTCGTGCTGCGGCCTTGCCTGGCGAGCCGTCCGCGATCGGGCATGAAGTCCGAGCTTGGCTCGTAACCCTCCACGCCGAGCAAGGACGTGACCTCCGCCAGGCGCACATACATCAGCCCCGCGAGGTTGAAGGGCCCGCGGGTGCCTCGGGGCCATCGATAGGGTGAGTAGACGAAGGTGCCTTGGCCGTTGGCCATGCGCACACGGATGGCGTAGTCGCCGCTGCGCTCGGGGCACACACGCACGATGGGGCGCGCGTCCTGCTCGATGTCCCGATCGATCTCGCGGCCTCGCGGATCGAGCAGCAGGAGGTCTAGATCGCGCACGCCTCCGTCACCGACGGCGAACACGGCGTAGCATTTTCCACCCTCGAGGGAGATGGGGAAATCACGAGACTCGCCCTCTCCGAGCTGTCCACGGGACGTCTCTCCATAGCTCGTGTAGCCACGCGCTCGCATGTCCGCGTCGAGCAGGCGCACGTTCTCGTCGAGGGTCGCGCCGGCCGTGGACTGGGTCGCGATCACGGTTGCAGTGGGCGCGCTGGGCTGCTGCGCGGTCGTCTGTGCCCAAGCGGCGACGAAGAGCGGACCCGTGCCTCCATACATCATCGCGCGTAGGTTGTAGGTGCCCGTGGACTCGGGGCAGAAGCGCACCAAGCTGTCGAGCTCCGTGCTGGTGTCGCTGGCCAATATGTTCCCCGAGCCGTCGATCACGGAAGCGTCCGTGTCCTCGGCTCCCGGTCCACCCAAGGTCGCGAACGCGTAACACGTGCCCGCCTGGAGGCTCAGCGGATAGCTGCGATCCTCTCGATTGGAGAACACGGCTCCGCGAGGCTCGCCCACACGCCGGAAGCGATCGGAGGTCAGGCGGGCGTCGAGGGCACGGAGCCGGCCCGCCGTGGTGGGGTCGATCTGCGCGACCTGCACCTGGTCGGTGCTGCCTCCGAAGATGGCGCTCAGATCCACCTGACGCCCGCTGGGACCGCTGTAGAGCGCGTAGTAGTAGCTGCCGCTGCCGGACACCATCTGCAGGCGAGCGATGTGCCGCCCCGCCGAGGTGGCGCAGAAGCTGATCCAAGGGTGGGCGTCCGTACGCACGTCGTGGGCCACGGTTCCACCCGACGGGTCGAGCAGGACCATGTTGAGGTCGGTGTTCTCGGAACCCAGCGCGACCGCCGCGTAGCAAGTGCCCGCCGTCGCGTCGATGGCGTAGGCCACCATGCCGTTCGCGGGCATGTTGGTGTTGCGCACGGCCGGACCCACGCGCGTGAAGCCCTGCTGGGTGAGCGCCTGCTCGACTTGATTGAGCTGGGCGAGCTGAGGATCGCTTCCAGCGGGCAGAGCTCCTGGAGCCGCGCCGGATGTCGCTCCGGGCGCTGCAGCCTGGGCCGTGGCGCCCGTCGTCTGGTTTGGGCCTCTCGGGCCGAGCATGAAGCCGCGGCGGCGCGGGGAGAGCGTGCAGCCCGTGGAGGCTAGGACGGCGAGCACCAAACTCATGGCCAAGAGCGTGAAATTGCGGGTCATTTATCCAACCTTCACAAGCGGGGGGCCGCTGAGGGGTCTTTCCCCAGTCCTTGGGACGTCGTCGCGCGCCAAGGCTTCAATCGCGAACCGACCCGCCAATCCAACCACGGGCTGAATGAGCCCGCAACCAGCGCGCGCTCGGACCGAGAAGAGGAGTGATCGCGAGACCACGATGCAGCACTCACCACATACTCGATTCGCCCTGATCTTCTTCCTCGTCGCCTGCGCCTCCCTCGGCCACGCGGCGGCTCAACCCTCCGCCGAAGACGCCCACGCGCCGAGCCAATCCCTGGGTAGCGACCCGTCGTCGCCCGTGCCTCGAATTGCGCTGACCGTGGATCCCTTAGCCCTCTACTTCGGCAGCTATGGCCTCTCCGTGGAGTTCGCCCCGCGGCGCTACCAGAGCGTGTGGATCTCTCCCGCCTGGGCGCGATCGGGCGCCCAGGAGGGCCTCGCTGTGGAGCTGGGCTGGCACCTCTGGCCCCAGGGTCGAGGACTCGACGGCATCTTTCTGGGTCCAGTGGCGGGCGTCGGCACATCTCGCGGAGCAGGCCGTGGGCTGAGCCTGCGGGGTGGCGCCGAGCTCGGATATCAGGCCGTCTGGGGAGCCCTCGCCATGGGCCTCGCCGTCGGCGTCGACTACGATTGGCGACGGCAGGACGAAGAGGTGCGCAGCGGCGCCACGCTGCGCGTCCGCCTAGCCTTTGGTTGGGCCTACCTCTGAGGGCTCGTCGCCCGTCACGCGCACGAGGACCCACAGGCCGAGTCCGAGCCCGAGGGTCACGACGGCCGCCAGAGCCGTGAGCGGTCGTCCGAAGGCGGTGTAGACGATCATCCAAGAGGAGAGCGTCAGGAAGAGCAGCGGCGTCAGCGGATAGCCCCACGCTCGGTAGGGCCGCGGGAGTTCGGGTTCGCGCCAGCGCAGCACGAAGACGCCAGCGGCGGTCAGGCAAGCCATGACGGCGAGCGTCAGCCCCGCCCACTCGAGCAAGCTGTCGAAGGTCGAGCTGATGGCGAAGACCACAGCCAGCACGGTCTGAAGCGCGATCGCCGCCACGGGCCCGCCACCCTCGCGGCGCACGCTCAACCACGCGAGGCGTGAGTAGCGCCGGCCCACGGCCTCGTAGATGCGCGGCCCCGTCATGGTCAGCGCACCGACGGCGCTCCACAGCCCCAAGGCGACCAGACCCGCGACGTAGCGCCCCGCCACCGGGCCCCAGACATGGCTCGCCGAGATCTGCGCGACCTCGACGTGTCCGGCCAGCAGCTCCCGAGGCGCCGCGTCGAGGAAGAAAGCGTTCAGAGCCACGTACAACAGAGTCACCAACGCCGTGCCGAGCAAGAGCGCCCGCGGCAAGGCGCGCCCCGGCGATCGCGTCTCCCCGGCGACGTAGATGGCGGCGTTCCAGCCCGCGTAGCTGTAGGAGATGAAGACCAGGCCCACGGCCATCTCGGGGGAGAGCAGCGCCGCGGAGAAGTCGCGCGTGCCCGCCTCGGCCAGGAAGCCTCCGCGCGCGCTGAGAGCACCCGCGACGAGCAGGCTGACGATCAGACCGAGCTTCAGGATCGTAGCCACGTTCTGGCCGATGGCTCCGCGCGACACGCGCATGGAGTGCAGCGCAGCGCTGAAGAGCATGAGCGCGAGTCCGAGGGCAAGCTCGGGCGTAACCGACGTGGGCAGCAGCTCGCCCAGACCGGCCGCCAAGCTCGGCCAAGCGCGCACGGCGTAGCGACCGAAGGCCAACGACGAGGCGGCTACGGGCGCGGCGAAGCCCACGATCAGCGAGACGAAGGCGGCCATGAAGCCCAAGGCGGGGTGATAGACCCGCGTGAGCAAGGCGTACTCCCCGCCGTTCTCGGGTAGGGCCGCCGTGAGCTCCGCGAAGCACAGGGCGCCCGAGAGCGCGGCCACTCCACCGAGGGCCCAGCCCACCAAGACCGCCTGCGCGTTGCCCACGTCTCGGACCAAGAAGCCCGTGGTGGTGAAGACGCCCGTGCCCACCATGGACGCGACCACCAACGCCAAGGTGGTGCCGAGTCCGAAGGTGCGCCGCGAGGTCATGGCCCGGGATGCTATCCTGCTCTGGGTCGAGGCGCCGAAACGCGGCCCAGGTCAGGGAGCGGGGGTCGCGAAGCTGGGGAGCGCCCGGATCTGCGCGTAGCCATCCATCGCGGCGAGCTGCTCGGCGTTCACGTTGAAGCGCCGGATCAGGATCCCGAGCTCCCGATCCGCGACCGCCATGTCTCCCTGGCGCAGGGCGATTAGCATGCGCACATCATGCACATCGAGCAGCTCGGGCTCCGCCGTCTGCGCGGCTTCGATCAGAGTGAGGGCTCGCTCCACGTGGCCCGCGCGCTCCTCCATGCGGGCTTGCACGGTGTCCAGGTAGGGATCGGGCAGAAAGAGCTGGATGCGCTGAATGTCTGCGGCGGCCTCGGCCCACTGCTCCGCGAGCGCGTGGCGATCGATCAACATCACCAACACCGCGGGATCGTCGGGCCGCAGGGCGGCGACCTCGTCGAGCACGGCGGCGTAGCGCTCGGGGGCGGTCGCCGCTGCGGCCTTCACGCGCAGCAGCGAGACCAAGCGCGAGTCGCGCATGACCTGCGGCAGCGCGTCCAAGAGCGCGAGGGCCTCCTCCGCGCGACCGTCGGCCATCAGCGTCTGGGCTCGCCTCAGCTCCTCCCCATGGGTCGTCCAGGGATTGCGCTGTCCGCCGAGTCGACGGAGCAGGCTCGGATTCGCGGCGCGGACGCCGCCGAGGGCCTCGGCCAGGGTGCTGGATAGATCCTCGCCGGTGTTGATCGACCAGGCGTCGATCACCCGCGGATCCGTGTCGGGGCGCGCGCGCACGAGCAGCTCGACGAACTGAAACCCTCCCTGCCGAGCGACGCGCCGAAAGCGCAGACGTGAGACACCGTCTCGAGGAAAGACCCCGCGAAAGGAAAACAGGCTGTCGTTCGGCTGACCGCCGTTCATCACCACGCTGAATCCCCTGCTGCGCATGCCGGTGACCCCACCGGTGGCCAGCGCCCTGCGAGCTGGCGTGGTCATGGCGGCGGAGGTCCGAGCCTCGAACGCAGGCCAATCCATCTGATCATCGACCGCGGCCCAATCCCCCGCCACGAGCTGCTCTTGGAGCTGCTGACCGAAACCCAGCAGCTCGTCATCGCTCGGCGTGCGATAGACGGGCTCGGCTGGCGTCCGAGATCCCTCGACGGCGCGCTTGAACCCCTTGGTGAAAGCGTAGCTGAAGGCGCCAATCCCGCCGCACACTCCGATCAGCATGATCACCGCCAAGAAGGCGATGCCGAGCCCGATCCAGATCCGCTTCGCGTCCGTGTTTGCGCTGGTCTTCATGTGACCCCCAGGCTCTCAGGATAACAAAACACAGGGAATCTGCTGAAGCGCGTGCCTGACGCCGCACCACGGCTTGCCCGCACGCTCACGCTGCACTACGAGCCCGCCGTGCCCGTCCTCACCGCGCGCGATGTCGAGAGGAGCTACGGAGACCGCACGGTCCTCGATGGCGTCTCGCTCTCGATCCATCGCGGCGATCGCGTGGGGTTGGTGGGTCCCAACGGCGCGGGCAAGTCCACTCTGGCGCGCATCCTCGCGCAGCAGGAGCCGCCCGACGCGGGTGAGGTGGTGCGCCGCCGAGATGCTCGCATCGCCTACCTGACGCAGGAGCCTGAGCTCTCGCCCGAGCTGACCGCCCTCGAGACGGTGAAGGCGGGGCTCGGCGAGTGGTCTGCCGCCTTCGCGCGTCATGAGGCGGCCACGCTGCGCATCGACGCGGGAGATCACTCGGCCTTCGAGGCGCAGGCGGAGGCCGCCGCGGAGGTCGAGCGGCTCGGTGGCTGGGAGCGCGAGCACGACGCCCGGGCGATGCTGGCGCACCTCGGCGTGAGCGAACTCGACGCCCCCGTCGGGCGCATGAGCGGCGGCGAGCGGCGGCGCGTAGACCTCGCGCGGCTCTTGGTGTCACGTCCCGACTTGGCGATCCTCGACGAGCCTACGAACCATCTCGACCTGGACACCATCGAATGGCTCGAGGGCTATCTGGCGCGCGACTACTCGGGCGCGCTGCTGCTGATCACCCACGATCGCTATCTGCTCGACCGGGTCGCCACCCGCACGCTCGAGATCGACGAGGGCGCGATCTTCGCCTACGAGGGCGGCTTCACTCGCTTCCTCGAGGCCAAGGCGGAGCGTCTCGAGCACGAGGCGCGAAGCGAGGCCAAGCGCCAGAACTTTCTGCGACGCGAGATCGAGTGGCTGAGGCGTTCGCCGGCTGCGCGCTCGACCAAGCAGAAGGCGCGCATCGGGCGCGCGGAGTCCGCGATAGACGAGGGGCCGACGCGTCGCGTGGGCCAGGCGAAGCTCGCGCTCGAGACCACGCGCTCGGGACACACCATCCTCGACATGCGGGACGTCCGGCTGCGCCTCGGCGATCGCGTCTTGATCGACGGTCTGACCTTCTCGCTCACCCGAGGCGCCCGCGTAGGCGTGATCGGACCGAACGGCTGCGGCAAGACCTCGCTGCTGCGTCTGGTGCTCGGCGAACTCTCCGCCGAATCGGGTCTGATGAACCTGGGCAAGAATTCGCGCATCGCCTACTTCGACCAAGCGCGTGAAGGGCTCGACGACGACAAGTCGGTGCAGGAGAACGTGGCGGGCGATCAGACTCGACTTCAGGTCGGTGATCAGGTGATGGACGTGCGCACCTGGCTCGCTCGTTTCTTGTTTCGCCCGGAGCGCGTCCGCATCAAGGTGGGCGCCTTGAGCGGCGGCGAGCGCGCACGCGTGGCCTTGGCGAAGCTGCTGCTGGAGCCGGCGAACCTGCTGCTCTTCGACGAGCCCACCAACGACCTCGACGTCGACACCCTCGGCGCTCTGGAGGGCTTGCTGCTCGACACCGCCGCCACGGCGCTGGTGGTCAGCCATGACCGTCACTTCCTCGACCGGGTCTGCACTCACATCCTGGCCTTCGAAGGCGAGGGCCGGGTCGTGCCCCACGCGGGCGGCTACACGGAGTGGCGCGAGCGAGCCGCGGCGACC
>JAADHO010000418.1:43374-63074 GCA_013151775.1 Deltaproteobacteria bacterium
GACGCGCCCGGGAAGAAGAAGCCAGCGTCGAAGTCGGGCCTGAGCTGGAAGGAATCGCGCGAGCTCGAGCAGCTGCCGACGCAGATCGAGGCGCTCGAGGCAGAGCTGGCCGCGCTCGAAGCCCAGCTCTCGGATCCCACGCTCTACGCCGACCGCGGAGAAGAGGTGCCGGAGCTGATCGCCGCGCGCGACGCCAAGGCCGCCGAGGTCGAGGCGAGCATGACGCGCTGGGAGGCGCTGGAGTCGAAGCAAGAGGAGTGCTCGTGAAGGCCGTGGCGGACGGCGAGCCGGTGACGGGTGCGCGCCGACGGGAGCCATGACCTCGACCCGTCCCTGGGCTACCATGGCGCTCTGGAGGCGAGCATGACGCGACGCGAGACGGGATGGCTCATGGCACTTTGCTGCGGCGCGCTGGCGCTGAGCTGCGGTGGAGGCGGAGGCGGTTCGAGCCCTCCACGCAGCTGCGACGTGGACACCTGCAACGAGTCCGCGGGCGGCGGAACCTGCGACGACTCGAGCGGAGCGGTCGTGTGCAGGTGCGCTCCGGGCTACCTCGGCGCGAGCTGCTCGCTGTGCGCTGCGGGGCGACATCCCCAGGGCGGAGCCTGCGTGGAGGACACGAGCACGCCCTGCGCGCCCGCGGCGGGCGGCGGCTCGGGAGACGTGCAGGCGCCAACTCTGCGCATGACCTTGCCGGCGAGCTGGGACGAGAACTGGCTGGCCTCGCCCGCGGTGGCCGACCTAGACGGAGACGGCACGATGGAGATCGTCGCGTCACGACACTCCGTGCTCTACGCCTGGAGCGCAGCGGGAGACATGCTCTGGCGCGCGGCCTGGGGACACTCCGCGTCCGAAGACAACGATCACGGCGGCAGCCGCATGTGGGCGTCACCGGTGGTGGGCGACTTCGACTCCGACGGCGACCTCGAGATCGCCGTGGGCTCCGACGCCGACGGCGCCGACGGCACCAACGTGGCCGTCTACGATCACCTGGGTGAGCTCTTGCCGGGCTGGCCCAAGCGCTTCGGCGGCAGCGACGAGGTGCGCTCGATCACCGCGGGCGATCTCGACGGAGATGGCATGTTCGAGATCGTCGTGAACAAGACCAACACCGGCCCAGCGACGGCCGTCTACGAGCTCGACGGGCGCATGCGCGAAGGCTGGCCCGAGGTGGATCACGGCATCTGCGATCCGCCCGAGCCCGCCGAGGCGTGCTGGGATTTCGGTGGCTACAACCAGAACATCGGCCTCGCGGACTTCGATGGAGACGGACGCCTCGACGTGATCTCCACCTACGACGCCATCGGCTTCGGCATCTTCCACGGCGACGGCACGCCCTTCACCACCGACGCGGCCTTCAGCGACCGCGTGGTGACCGCCGTGGAGGCCTACCACGAGCTCGCCCTCTCGCAGCAAGGCTGGGGCACGGGAGACCGCTCGGAGTTCACCTACAGCCCGCCGGCCATGACCGACATCGACGGCGACGGAAACCTCGACGTGATCCTCGTGGGCGACCACGAGAGCTCCGAGAGCACCATGAATCAAGGCGTCACCTTCTGGGCGCTGCACTCGGACATGACGCGCCCCGCGGGCTGGGAGTCGCCCAAGAACACTGGCCCGCCGCTGCACGAGGGCGCCTCCCTGGGTCAGAACATCGTGCCCACGCGGCCCTCGCCCAGCGTCGGCAACCTCGACTCGGACGACGCGCCCGAGATCCTCGCGCCGGCCTACGACGGCAAGCTCTACGCCTTCGACTCGGATGGCAGCGAGCTCTGGACCTACACCTTCGGCACGCGCTCCTCGCCCTACACGGGCGCGGGCGAGGCGCTGATCGCAGACCTCAACGGCGACGGCGTGCCCGAGGTGATCTTCACCACCTTCAGCTCGGGCGCCCCGCGTGAGCCCGAGACGCCCGCGCATCTGATCATCCTGAACAACAACGGCGCCGAGCTTCAACGCATCGTGATCGACGGTCGCGGCTCCATGGCCGCGCCGACTGTGGCCGACATCGACGGCGACGGAACACTCGAGCTGATCCTCTCGCTCAAGGACACCCTCGGCGGCGGCGACGGCGGCGTGCAGATCTGGGATCTCCCCGGCTCCTCCAACAACTGCATGCCCTGGCCCACGGGTCGCGGCGGCAACCTGCGCCAAGGCCGACCCGCGGGCTGATCAGCGCGCCCAGGCGATCCAGGGATCCCAGCTCTCGGGCGTCTCGAGTCCGAGGCCGACGTCTCGCGCCGGCAACCAGCGCGGGGATTTGGGTCGCTTGGCCAGCTTCATTCCCGCCTGCTCGAGGCTGAGGCTGCCCTTGTCGTTGTTGCACGGGCGACAGGCGGTGACGACGTTCTCCCAGCGCGTTTCACCACCGCGCGAGCGCGGCACGACGTGGTCGAGGGTGAGCTCGCGATGAGCCGGCTGTGATCCGCAGTAGGCGCAGGTGTAGCCGTCGCGCCGGAGCACGTTCTCGCGACAGAAGCGCACGCGCTGTCGACCCCGACGGTAGGAGCGCAGGAGGCGCACGACCGACGGAATCGGGATGGCCACGGAGGGCGAGCGCGCGACCTCGGCGTAGCGCTCGAGCACCTCCACCTTCCCTCCAAAGGAGAGCAGGATGCCGCGCTTCCAGCTGACCACACCGTGCGGTTGGTAGCCCTGAGTCAATACGAGTGTACGCATCTCCATCACCTCCTCCCAGCATGACAGCATCGTCATGGCTGAGCACATGCTTCTTCGAGCGACCTCGGATCAGGTCGCTGTTCATCTCTACGAAATCGAGAACAATAGCTATTGAACTGCGTGCGTATTCTCGGCGGCACGCAGCCATCCCATCCACGCTCGTACCAAGCGTTCACATTTCTTCCTGTGCTACCATGGCTCTGCGCCGTGGAAGATACATGCGCGTGGAAGACAAAAAAGCCGCCGGCGACTGGGCGCGGGCGGCTTCTCGAGAGAGACGAAACCTACCTACGCCTGCGCATCTCCTGCGAGGAATTCACCCCCGGAGACATGACTGCACCGACACTCAGCGCGCGTATCTCCGCGCAGCTGACTGGGGCGAGCCGTATGTGATTCGTTCTTCATGATGGCGGAGATGTACGCGCTGCCTGAGCAGTCGTCAAGAACAAATCGACAGTGAGTCGTCGCTTTTCTCGGCGGTCTCCATTTAGAGACCTCGACACACGCTCACGTTCAACGCCGACGCATGGATCGAAAGCGCGCGAACTCGGCCTCTTGCCGCGCTGCATAGCGTCGCTGCAGCCGCACGAGCTCGCCGTAGGGCTCGGGCATCTTGGGGGCGAGCTTCATCAACACGTGGCCCGTGGCCTCGGCGTCTCCGGCGGCGCGGTGAGCTTGCTCGAGGGGCACACCGAAGTGCTCCGCCACGTCGACCAAGCGCTTGCGCTTGAGCTTGTCGAGGGTCTCCCGCGCCCAGACCAGGGGGTCGATCCAGACGACCTCCTGACGAAACGCCGGCGGCAGTGGTCCGTCCGCCACGACGCCCTCGACGCGCTCGAGCTCAGCGAGCAAGAAGCCGCGATCGAAGCTCGCGTTGTAGGCCACGGGCACGCGCCCCTGCAGCAACTCCACGATCCGGGGCAGCACCTCGGCGAAGCTCGGCGCGCCAGCGACCTCTTCGTCGGAGATGCCGTGGATGGCGCGAGACTCCTCGGGGATCGGCATTCCTGGATCCATCAGCAGACCTTCACAGAAGGTGACCTCACCCCGATCGAAGCCGACCATGCCGATCTCGATCACCCGATCCGTCGAGGCGTCCGTGCCCGTGGTTTCGAAGTCGATCACCACCAGCGGCAGCTCCGTCCACGCCCGGGCCGCGTCGTACTCGTCGGCCAGGCCCTCCACGTCTTGAATCGCCGCCGCGATGCGTGCCGCGATGCCGGGGTAGTGACGCCCGGTGGGGAAGCAGGTGCCGATATGCTCGTGGGAGGCCATGGCCATAGCCTGTGGCCAGGCACACGGATGGCGCAAGCAGCAATCGATCACGCCGGAATGTCGTGGGCTCTCAGCGGTCTGGCAGTTCGAATTCGGGAGGGAGCATGGGGTCCGGTGAAGGATCGCCCTTCAAGCGGTCAAGCTCGGCTTCGATGGCGGCCCAGGAGTCCACGCAGAGGATCTGCCCCCGGGAGAGCACGACTCCGAGCTCAGCGCGGCCCTCGGCCCAGCCGATGTGAACGTTGCCGCCCGACATGCGACCCTCACAGCCCGCCGGCGCGGCGTTCCAGACCGCGGTCGCGATCACGCCTGCATCGGGACCGATGAGGTCCGCGCTGACAGCGCCGGGTGGTTCGCCGCCGCTCATGCAGCCCGCGAGCAGCGCCCAACTCAGCGTGAGCAGGAGCCCCGCCGTGAGGCCTCGGGTGGTCTGGTGAAATCGTCTCATGATCCCTCTCCTTCGGCTTGCAGCCGGTATTCCTTCACGAGCTGCGAGAGCCTCGGGCGCTTCATGCCCAAGAGCGCGGCGGCCTTCGAGATGGTGCCTTCGCTCTCGTCGAGGGCGCGCAACACGCAGGCCCGCTCGATCTCTTTCTTCAGCGTGCGCAGCGGCAGGCCTTCCTCACGTAGCCAGCGGTAGCAGAGGTCCCGTTCGTCGAGGGGAGCTCTGTCGCTGACGTGGGCGGTCGTCTCGCCGAGCACGGCCTCGAGGGCTACCCGGTCGACGCAGTCGTTCTCTGCGAAGAGCACGGCGGCGCGCAGGACGTTGTCGAGCTCGCGTACGTTTCCGGGCCACGACCGGCGCCCCAGCTCCTGCAGCCCGTCCTCCGTCAGAGTCGGCGGCATGACGCCCCGGGCCTCGGCGTCGCGCGCCAACAGGTGCTGCGCGAGCAAGGGCAGATCCAGGGGACGCTCACGCAGGGCGGGCAGCGCCAAGCGTGCGCCGTCGAGGCGGTAGTATAGATCTTCGCGAAAGGCGCCCGTGTCGACCAAGGCACGCAGCGACCTGCGGGTCGTGGAGATCACGCGCACGTCCACTTGAAGCGCAGGGCCGCCTCCCAGGCGCCGCAGCTGCCCCTCGCCCAGGGCTCGCAGCAACGCCGCCTGCAGCCGAGGAGACGCCTCGTCGATGGCGTCGAGCAGCAGCGTGCCAAGGTGGGCTCGTTCGAAGCAGCCCGCGTGAGCGACCACGGCGTCGGTGAAGGCGCCGCGCTCGTGGCCGAAGAGGGCGCTCTCGATCAGACCGTCCGACAGGGACGCGCAGTCGATACGCATGAAGGCCCGCTCGCAGCGGGCCGACGCGGCGTGGAGCGCGGTGGCCATCAGCTCCTTGCCCGTGCCGCTCTCGCCTTCGATCACCACGGCACACGAGCCTTGGGCGATGCGCTGCATGCGCAGCAACAGGCCGCGCATGGCGGGGGAGCGTCCGACGATCAGCCCCTCTTGCGATGCCACCACGGCGCGAGCGTGTCCACGCGCCAAGAGCTCGAGGCGTCGGCGAATCGGACGCGCGCGGAAGGCGGCCAGGCTCGCCTCGGGCACGCGTGACTCCAGACGCTGATCGAGCGAGAGCCCCCGAGACGCCTCGTGGTGGGCGTCGCTGCGCATGCCCGCTTCCGAGAAAGCGCGGGCCGCGGCCAAGGCCGCCCGGACCTCCAGACAGGGATCCCCGAGTTCGAGGCTCGAGCTCACCGCGCGGGCCGCGGCGGGCCGAGGATCGTCACCGGCAGCTCGAGCCCAGGCGACGCGAGCGAGCTCCGCCTCGAGCTGTCGTCGTGGGCTAAGCTTTGACGGCAGCGCGCGCAGGAGCCTCTCGGCTCGCGCCGGAGAGCCCTGCCCCGATGCGGCCAAGGCGCCTCCGAGCAGGGCCGCGACGCCGCGCTCGGGATCCAGCTCGCGGAAGTTATCCCAGGCGGCCTCGAAGCAGAGGCGCGCTTCGGTCCATGCCTCTTCGCCGAGGGCGATCCTCCCGCGCAGGAGCAGTCCCTCGGCGCGTGCTGCGGGCGCCTCCACTGCACCCGCCACGGCGTCGCCCATGCGGCAGAGTCGGCGGGCGGCCTGAAGATCGCCGAGGCTCTCGTACAGCTCCCCGAGGTTGTACGCTGCGCGCACCAAGGAGGCTCGGTTGCCGAGGCGGCCGAGGGCATCGAGGGCCAGGCCATAGGCGTCGGCGGCGTTGGCCCAATCGTGGTCGAGGTGGCGCAGCACGGCGAGGTTCTGAGCCGCGAGGGCCAGGGGCTTTGCCTCGCCTAGCTCCAGCGCTAGATCGCGGGCGTGCTCTAGGGCCTCTGCGGCGGCGCGCGTCTCTCCCGCGCGGATGTGGGCGACACCCCGGCCGCCCCACGCGAGGGCGATGTGCAGCGCGTCGAGCTGCTCCGTGGCGTCCTCGAGGTAGCGCCCATAGCGCTCGAGAGCGTGCTCGAAGTCGCCACTGGCCAAGGCGATCTTGGCCAGCGTCTGCCGCGCCTCGAGCCGTGCGGGGCCGTGCCCGTCCTCCACCACCGATCGCGCCTTGGCCTCCGCCTCGTGGATACGTCCGCGCTGGTAGAGGATCTCCGCCTGCACAGCGTCGAGCTCGCGGTCCTCGATGGGACGGGCGCGACGCTCTATGGCCAGGGCGATCACGGACTCGGCCTCCACCAGAGCGCCAGCGTTCAGCAGGCGCCTCGCGGCGGCGATCACCCCGGCGTCACGCACGCCAGCATGTTCGCGATCCACGCTCGTCTTCCTCGCCACGCCCGGAGTGTAGAGGGCTTTTCTTCGCGGCGCCCGTGAAGCTGCGGCTGCGCCGAACGTCCCACCCACATGAGCACGGGCTCCACCACGCTGCGGCTGCTAGGCTGCCCTCAAATGCTTACTTGGATTGGGGACACATTCCGCGGCGGATGGGCGGCAACGGTCGTCGCGATCTGCCTCTTCTGTTCCGTCGCACCAACGTCGGCGCAGCTCGCCGCGCCCCTCTCCAGCGCCGAGCGCGTGCGCCTCGAGGCGGGCGAGACGGTGGTTCGGCCCGAGAACCAGCGCCGAGGTGGCATGCGCCTGATGGGTGGCGCCAGCTTCCAGGTGATCAACTTGCCCGAGGACGCCATCTGGCGCGCCCTCTCCGATCCCGCCGCCTATCGATACATGCTGCCTCAGGTCGAATCGTCCCGACAGGTCGCTCAGCAGGGCGCCACGCGGGTCGTGCACATTCACCACCGCCGCGGAGTGATCAGCGTCGACTACTACATTCGCATGACCTACCAGCAGCGCGAGAAGCTCGTGCTCTTTCGGTTGGACGAGACTCGCCCCCACGACATCCGCGCGGGCTGGGGATACATCCGCGTTCATCCCTGGTCCGAGGGTCGCACGCTGGTCTCTTTTGGGGTCTTGGTCGACATCGGCAGCGGCGTGATCGCTGGACTCATGCGTCCGACCTTCCAGGAATGGCTGCTCAAAATCCCCCTCACCATGAAGTGGTACGTCGAAGGTCGAGGGCGCTCTCGCTACGCGCGTGAGGCGCACCCCCAGAGCTGAGCGCCTGCTCTGCCCTGACTTCGCGAGCGGCGGATCGCCTGCCAGCCTCGAGGTTCTGTGTCATGCTGCCACATCGTGCCGAGGGCACGCACCCAGGAGTCTGCCGATGCTCGTCTCTGACGCCATGACCAAGAATCCCATGACCGTTTCCGCCTCGACCAGCATCGGTGAGGTCGCTCGCCTGATGCTCGACGAGGGCGTTCGGCATCTGCCCGTGATGGAAGGCGGAGGCATGGTGGGCATCATCAGCGACCGGGACATCAAGAGCGTGTCCATGCCGCGGCTGGTCGACCATGAGGCCATCGACGTCCTGCGGGCGCGCTACGATCAGCCCATCTCGGAGTTGATGGCGGGAGATCCACTCACGGCCTACCCCGAGACCAACCTCGCCGAGGCGGTGGATCGCATGATCGACAATCGCGTGGGCGCCCTGCCCATCGTCAACGCGGACACGGGTGACCTGCTTGGGATTCTCAGCCAGTCGGACGTGCTGCGGGTTGCCCGAGACCGGCTCGAAGACTGATCGGCGACCGTGAGCCTGTGGGCGGCGATCGCGGTGGGAGCCCTCACGGGGCTGGCGAGCGCACCCCATTGCGCGGCCATGTGCGGTCCAGTGGCCGCCTTCGCGTGCCGCGGCGGTGAACGCTCCGCGCCCCTGCGCTATCAGCTCGGCAGGATGCTCAGCTACAGCGCTCTCGGCGCTGGCGCCGGCTCGCTCGGCGTCGCCGTGTCGAGTCAGCTCTCCTCGGCCGTGGCCGGAGCCGTGTTCTCCTTTACCCTCGCGTTGGGTCTGGGTTTGGCCGCCTACCGACTCTGGCACGCGGGTTCGCCCGCACCGGCAGCGCTCGTCCGCCTGGGTCGCAGCTCGAGAAAACGCAGCTGGTGGAGGCGCCTGCCCACGGATCCGGGCGCCCTCGGGCTGCTCACGGCGCTGCTCCCCTGCGGCGCGCTGATGGCCGCCGGGCTGCTCGCGGCGGGCAGCGGTTCAGTCGCGGGAGGAGTCGCGATCATGCTGGCGTTCAGCCTGACCAGCTCTGTGGGGCTCTTGGGTGCGGCCTACGCGGCGCGCGCCTTGATCCGGCGCCCCGGAGCGTCGCGCGTGTTGGCGTTGGTCTTAGCCCTCGGCGCCATCGTGCTGGTCGTGCGCCCGCTGCGTGCCCTCAGCCGGGGCTCGAGCGTGTGTCACGGCGTGAGTTGCGTCGGCCCGTAGTTGATCTAGATCATGTCACCATGGCATGCTCGTTGCTAGGTGCTCATGGGAGGCATGGGAATTCCCGCAGAAACTCATACGCCCGCGCAGCGGGTGCGTCGGAGTAGCATTCCGAGCGCAACAATTGCGCCTGCGCAATCTTCCCGAGCGCAATCCTCGCGCAAGAGCATTGCCTCCACTGCGGGTCACGGACGCACGGCGGCGCCTTCTGCTGCAGAGGCTGCGAGACCGTGTACGGACTGCTGCACGAGGAGGGCCTGAGCCGCTACTACGAGCTGCGCGGCGCCGTGGGCGTGCCGGTGGTGGACCCGGGCGAGAAGGATCGCGCGTGGCTCGAGCCCATCGAGGCGCAGCTCGCCGCGCGTGGCGCATGCGACCTGGACGTGTCGGGCATCCACTGCTCCGCCTGCGTCTGGGTCATGGAGGAGCTCTTCCGGCGTCGAGCGGGCGCAGGCGTGCTGGAGCTGAACCCCACCCTAGGGCGCATGCACATGCGGGTCGGCGAGGACTTCTCCCTGCGCGCCTACCTCGACGAGGTGGAGCGCCTCGGTTACCGCTTCGGTCCTGCTCGCAAGCGCCTCGAGCGCGCCAGCGACGCGCTGCTCCTGCGCACGGGCGTGGTCATGGCACTGGCCGCCAACAGCATGATCTTCTCCATCGCGATCTACCTCGGGCTCCGCAGCGGCCCGCTCTTCGAGCTGCTCTCGGAGCTGAGCTATGGCGCGGGCGCGCTCTCGGTTTTGGTAGGCGGAGGCGTGTTTTTTCAGGCCGCGTGGCGCGGTCTGCGGGCGCGCGTGCTGCACCTCGACCTGCCCATCGCCTTGGGCATCGCCCTGGCCTTCATGGGCTCGAGCTACAGCTTCTTCTTCGGTAGCGGTGAGGCCACCTATGTCGACACCCTCACGGTCTTCATCGCCTTGATGCTGCTCGGGCGCTTCCTGCAAGAGCGCACCCTCGAGCGGAACCGGGACAGGCTGCTGGCCGACGAAGGTGTCGACGGATTGACGACACGCAGACACCGCGACGGCAAGATCGAGATCATCGCCTGCATGGACATCGTCGAGGGCGACACCCTGGTGTGTGCGCCGGGCGACCTCGTGCCGGTCGACGCGTTGTTGCTCTCGGAGCACGCCACCCTCTCCCTCGATTGGATCGACGGGGAGAGCGCCCCGAGCTACTTCGGCGTCGGCGAGACGCTCCCGGCCGGGGCCTTCAACGCGGGCGACCACGCCTTCTCTGCCACGGCCACGTCGGGCTTCGAGGCCTCCTGCGTGCTGCGCCTCTTGAACCGCACGAGCGCAGCGGGCGAAGAGCAGCCCGCGTCCTCGCGCTTCTGGCAGCGCGTCTCGGGCTTCTACGTGATCTTCGTCCTGGCGGCCGCGATCTCCGGCGCCGTCTATTGGTTCTGGATCACAGGCGACGGCGTGCGAGCCCTCGAGGTCGCGACGGCCATCCTGGTGGTCACCTGTCCGTGTTCTTTCGGCATCGCCGTGCCCCTCGGATACGAGGTCGTGCGCGCTCGGCTGCGTCGCCTCGGCCTCTTCGTGCGCACACGCAGCCTGCTCGATCGCATGCGTCAGGTGCGCCGCGTGGTCTTCGACAAGACCGGCACCCTCACCACGGGCGCCCTGGTGCTGGCGGACACGGCGCAGCTCGACTCGCTGACGCCCGAGCAAGCGGACAGGCTGTATGGGATGGCGAGCCAGAGCTCACACCCCAAGGCCCGCGCATTGGCCGAGGCCCTAGCGGCACGCGGTGCGAGCTGGAGCGCGGGAGGCGACACGGGCTGGGCGCAGGAATCCGCGGGCCAAGGCCTCAGCCTCGAAGAGGGCGGCCGCGTGCATCGCCTCGGCTCCGCGCTCTTCGCGCTGGGCGCGGACACGCCCGATGCGTCGGACGATCTGGTGTACTCGCTGGACGGCGAGCCGGTGCTCTCGCTGACCACCCGAGAGGATCTGCGCCCTGGCGCGCGAGCCGAACTCGAGCGACTCGAGGCCGACGGATACGACGCCTTCATCCTCAGCGGAGATCGCCACGACAAGGTTCAGGCCATGGCGCAGCGCCTGGGCGTGCCCGCGGAGCGCGCCCTGGGTGAGCAGCGCCCCGAGGCCAAGGCCGCGTGGGTTCGGGCGCACGCCCCGGAGCGGACCTTGATGTTGGGCGACGGCTTGAATGACGGACTCGTCGTGCGCGAAGCTCTGTGCTCCGGTACGCCGGCCATCGACCGGCCCTTCATGGCCTCACGCTGCGACTTCTACCTGGTGAGCCCGGGCCTCGGTCCGATCGCCGAAGCACTTCGCCTCAGCCGTCAGCTCGGGCAGGTCGTGCGCATCGATTTGGCCTTCGCCCTGCTCTACAACAGCTTCGCCATCGGGCTCGCCATGGCCGGCCTGATGCGACCCTGGCTGGCGGCCATCCTGATGCCCACGAGCTCCCTCGTGACCATCGCCTTCACGCTGCTAGCGTTGCGCGAGCGACGCGCCCGGCCGGCCACGGCGCCTGCGTATGGGAGGCCCGCGTGGACGTGATCCCGCTGATGATCTTCATCTGCCTCGCCCTCGTCGTGCTCGCAGTCGGCTTCTTTGCGTTCAGCGTCAAGGAGCATACATTCGAGCACTCCGATCGACTCGAGCTCCTGCCTCTGCTCGACGACGATCCGAAGCCTGTAGCCACAAACGACACTGGGACGACCACCCCGGTTGAAGAGCACGAAGATGTACCGCACGCCGACCACGGAGGGACGGCGTCCACGCTGGAAGAATAGATGAAAACAATCACAATCACCTATGATGACAAGATCGTCCGATGGTTCCTCTGGGCCTCAGTCATCTTCGGTCTCGTCGGGACGCTCGCCGGCGTCTTCATCGCGCTCGAGTTGGCGTGGTGGCCTGCGAACGCCGCCCGCTGGATCTCCTTCGGTCGCCTGAGGCCGCTGCACACGAACGCGGCGATCTTCGCCTTCGTCGGCAACATGATCTTCGCGGGGGTCTACTACTCCACGCAGCGGCTCACCAAGGCGCGCATGGCGTCGGACCTGCTCTCCAAGATCCACTTCTGGGGTTGGCAGCTGATCATCGTGGGCGCCGCCATCACGCTCCCCTTGGGTCTCACTCAAGGCAAAGAGTACGCTGAGCTGATCTGGCCCATCGACATCGCCGTCGCGGTGATCTGGCTGGTCTTCGGGGCGAACTTCTTCTGGACCTTGGCCAAGCGACGCGAGAAGCATCTCTACGTCGCGCTCTGGTTCTACATCGCCACTATCGTGACCATCACGGTGCTCTACGTGGTGAATAATTTGGCTGTACCCGTGTCGATGGTCGAGAGCTATCCCATCTTCGGTGGAGTGCAAGATGCCCTCGTTCAATGGTGGTATGGACACAATGCAGTCGCCTTCTTTCTGACCACACCCATCCTGGGCATCATGTACTACTTCATGCCTAAGGCGGCGAATCGACCTATCTTCTCCTATCGCCTCTCGATCATCCATTTCTGGGGCTTGGTCTTTCTCTACATCTGGGCTGGTCCTCACCATCTGCTGAACACGGCTCTGCCCGCCTGGGCGCAGACGGTGGGCATGGTCTTCAGCCTCATGCTCTGGGCGCCGAGCTGGGGCGGGATGATCAACGGGCTGCTCACCCTGCGTGGAGCCTGGGACAAGCTGCGCTCGGATCCCGTGCTGAAGTTTTTCGCCGCGGGCGTGACCTTCTACGGCATGGCCACCTTCGAGGGGCCGCTTCTGGCCATTCGCAGCGTCAACGGCCTGGCCCACTACACGGACTGGATCATCGGACACGTGCACGCCGGCACGCTGGGCTGGAACGGCTTCATGGCCGCCGGCATGTTCTACTGGCTGGTGCCGAAGCTCTACGGCACGAAGCTGCACTCGCGCGCGGCCGCCAACTACCACTTCTGGATCGGCACCGTGGGCATCCTGCTCTACGTCGTCTCCATGTGGGTCGCGGGCATCACGCAGGGCCTGATGTGGCGTGCGGAGCAGCCCGGTGGAGGCCTCGAGTATCCGAACTTCATCGAGACGCTGATTGTGCTGAAGCCGCTGTATTGGACGCGCCTCGTGGGAGGCTCGCTCTATGTCATCGGCCTGATCATGATGACCTGGAACCTGGTCAAGACCGCCATGAACGGCGCGCCGGCCGAGACCACGGTGGAGGTCCCGGCGGACGACCTGCCCAAGAACGCGAACTGGAAGGACCTGGTCTTCGGCAAGCCCGCCTTGGTCTCACTGGTCGTGGTGGCCTTGATGCTGGCGGCTGGCTTCGTTGACGCGATCCCCGCCAGCGTCTTGATCGCGCTCTCTGTCGCGGTGGCCATCGGAGGCTACTACCTCACGGCCAAAGGTCGCAGCGACGACAAGCCCACATGGCATCGGCTGCTCGAAGGCCGCGCGGGGCTCTTCACCGTGTTCACGGTGGTGGCCATGTTGGTGGGCGGTGTGGCGGAGATCGTCCCCACGGTGATCGCGACCCCCGAGGCCACGACGATCCAGAACACGCCCTACACGGCACTCGAGCTCGAGGGACGTGACATCTACGTGCGCGAGGGCTGCTACACCTGTCACTCCCAAATGATCCGCACCTTCACCTGGGAGTCTGCACGCTACGGCGCGGTCTCGGAACTACAGGACAGCGCCTTCGATCACCCCTTCCAGTGGGGCTCACGCCGCATCGGTCCAGACCTTGCGCGCATCGGCGGCAAGTACTCGGACCTCTGGCACTACCGCCACATGGTGGATCCACGGCAGATCTCCGAAGGCTCGATCATGCCGGTCTACGGTTTCCTGAAGGACGCGCGCATCGACGCGGATGGCACCGCCGCGAAGATGCGCGGGATGCGCTCGGTGGGCGTGCCCTACACGGCGGCGCAGATCGAGTCATCCGCCTCGGACGAGCGCGCGCAGGCGGCGGTGATCGCTAGCAACCTCGCAGGGCAAGGCCAAGCGGGCGTGGCCGCGGACAGCGAGATGGTGGCGCTGATCGCCTACCTGCAACGCGTCGGAAAGAACCACACGGCGCCTGGAGAGTCCGGGGCGGCCGCCACGGCCACGGCGAGCGCCGAAGGGGGTGCACGATGATGGGCGTGTTCGCGCGCGAGTTTCTCGACGGCAGCCCCGCCGTGAGCTTGGCGGTGGTGGCGCTTTTGATCTTCGCCGTGGTCTTCACGACCGTGACGATCCGCGCGCTTTTGATGGACAAGGACGAGATCGAGGCGCTCGCGAGGATGCCCCTCGAAGACGCTCGAACGGCGAAGACGAACGCCCGAAAGGAGGAAGACCGTGGCTGAGACCAAACGACACGACGAGCTTCAGGGCGAGATCGTCCACGAGTACGACGGAATTGAGGAGGCGGACAACGCGCTGCCCTTGTGGTGGCTCGCGATCTTCTATGGCGCCATCGTCTTCGGCATCGGCTACTACTTCTTCTACGAAGGCTACAAGGTCGAACCCGTCGGGCGCGCGGCCTACGATCAGGAGATGGCCGCGCAGGCCGCCGCCGCGCCTGAGGTGACGGCGGAGCAGCTCGTGGCCTTGGGCGAAGACGACGTGGCTGTGGCCGCGGGGCGCGCCGTGTTCGCGGCCAACTGCGTCGCCTGCCACGACCAAGAGGCGCAGGGCAAGATCGGCCCGAACCTCACGGACGCCTACTGGATCCACGGCGGGTCTGCCATGGACATTCACCACACCATCGAGCAGGGCTATTCCGCCAAGGGCATGCCAGCTTGGGGCGCGAGCTTGGGCGCCGATGCGGTGAACCAAGCAGTGGCCTACGTGCTCTCCATCCGCGGCACCAACGTGGAGGGCAAGGAAGCCCAAGGTGAACTCTACGCGCCGGAAGGCGTCACGACCGAGGCGCAGGAGCCGAGCCCGAGCGGCGAGCCTGTTGTGGACGCCGGGGCGGACGCCAGCGCGACCGGCGAGCCTACAGCGGACGAGAGCGCGCTGGCCGAACCCGCGACCGACGTGGAAGACTCGACTGTGGAGAGCGCAGAGACGCCCACGTCCGAGTAGTCCATGACCCACGAGCACGAAGAGTTGGAGGCGCAGCCCAAGGGCTCGCTGAGTCGTGATGGCAGCCGGAAATTCGTCCACCCGGCGGACGTGAAGGGGCGCTTCACGTCGCGTCGAAACTGGATCTTTGCCGTCTTGATCGTGATCTTGGTGGCCATCCCCTTCATCCGCATGGGCGGTCACCCCGTGCTCTTCTTGGACGTCGAGCATCGTCAGTTCTTCCTCTTCGGGCGCACCTTCAACGCGCAGGATTTCTGGCTCAGCTTCTTTATCCTCTCGGGCATCGGCTTCGCGCTGATCGTGGTGACGACCGCGTGGGGACGCGTCTGGTGTGGCTACAGCTGCCCTCAGACCGTCTTCCTCGAGGGCATCTACCGGCGCATCGAGCGCGCCATCGAGGGTCCGCGGGAGCGACGGATTCGGCGCAACGCGAGGCGCTGGAACATCGACAAGCTGTGGCGCAAGACGCTCAAGCATCTGCTCTTCGTCGGCGTCTCGCTCTTTCTCTCCCACGTCTTCTTGAGCTACTTCGTCTCGCTGCCGGCTCTCGAGCAGATGGTCGCGCGCTCTCCCGCGGAGCACCCCGAAGCCTTCGGCTGGGTCATGGTCATGAGCACGCTGCTCTACCTGGACTTCGCCTGGTTTCGCGAGCAGCTCTGTCTGATCGTCTGCCCTTACGGCCGACTGCAGTCCGTGCTCACGGACGACGACTCGCTGGTGATCGGCTACGACCCCGACCGCGGTGAGCCCCGGGGCAAGGCGAAGGATCCGAACGCGGGCGACTGCGTCGATTGTCAACGCTGCGTGACGGTCTGCCCCACGGGTATCGACATCCGCAACGGCCTGCAGATCGAGTGCATCGGCTGCGCCGCCTGCGTGGACGCGTGCGACGACATCATGCTGAAGCTGAAGCGCAAACCCGGCCTGATTCGCTACGACTCCCTCGAGGGCCTCGAGCATCGACCCAAGCGCTTCTGGCGACCGCGCCTCGGCGTGTACGCGGTGCTGGGCCTGGTGGGTTTGGTGGCCGCGACCTTGGCCTTCCGCAGTCACACGAACTTCGAGGCGAACCTGCTTCGGCCACGCGGCGCGCCCTTTGCGATCACCGAAGGCGACGTGCGCAACACCTTCGACCTGCACCTCGTGAACAAGTACCCCGAGGCGGTGACCTATCGCCTGGAGGGAATCGAGGGAGACGCTCTGACCTACGTGTTCCCGGTGCCGGAGGTCACGCTGGGCTCACTCGTGGGCAGGCACATTCCGGTGATGGTGTCGATCCCCGAGTCGGAGCTGCAGCCGCGCCTGCGCGCACACGTGCGCGTCGTGCCCGTGGGCCACGAGCAAGACACCATCATCATCGACGACCCCTTCGTCGGCCCGCTGCGCTGAGCGGACGCGGCTCAACCCAGACCGCTGGGACAGACGACGCCCGTGCCGCCTAGTCCGCAATAGCCCTGCGGGTTCTTGTGAAGGTACTGCTGGTGGTAGTCCTCCGCGTAGTAGTAGGTCGGCGCCGGTTGAATCCGCGTGGTGATCTCCGCGTGTCCCGCCGCGAGCAGCTTGGCGCCGTAGCGCTCACGACTGGCCACAGCCCGCTCCTGCTGCGCGGCCGACGACGTGAAGATGACCGAGCGGTACTGCGTGCCGCGGTCGTTTCCTTGGCGCATGCCCTGGGTCGGATCGTGGCCCTGCCAGAACACCCGGAGCAGCTCGTCATAGCTCAGGCGCTCGGGGGCGAAGACGATCCGCACCACCTCGGCGTGTCCCGTGCGCCCCGAGCAGACCTCTTCGTAGGTCGGGTTGGGCGTCACGCCTCCCGCGTAGCCCACCGACGTGGAGATCACGCCGGGCAGCTGCCAGAAGCAGCGCTCCGTGCCCCAGAAGCACCCCATGCCGACGATGACGAGCTCGCTGCCCGCGGGAAAGGGCGGCACCAGGCTCGCGTCGAGCACAGCGTGGCGCCCGCTCACGATCACGGGCGCGTCCCGTCCCGGGCACGCGTCCGCGGGCCGCAAGAGCTGCTCGTTGAGGGCTTTCATACAGCGTTTGTGGGGTAAGCTCCGTCCAGAGGCAAGGCCGCCTCGAGCTGCTTCGCGATCCGCGCCTCAGCCTGTCGTCCTTGCCCGCTGACGCTCGAGCTTGCGGGCGTTCGCGTCCGCGGCCAAGCGACGGTCTTCGTCCGTCTCGAGCAGCAGCGGCGGTACCACGAGCGCCTTTCCGTCCTCGCCCACGTTCACGAAGACGAGCAGAGCCTCCACGGAGAGCACGTGGTCACGACAGCCCGGGCGCTCGCGGGTCACGCGCACGCAGACCTCCATCGAGGTGCGGAACGCCTGCGTCAGGCGACCGCTCACGCACACCACGTCGCCCACGCGGATGGGCACCTTGAAGTGCAAGTTGTCCACGAAGACGGTCACCGGCACGCGCCCGCAATGACGCTGCGCCGCGATCGCCGCGCAGATGTCGATCCAGCCCATGATGGTGCCGCCGAAGGCCGTGCCGAGGACGTTGGCGTGCTGGGGTAGGACCTGTTCGGTCATCTGGGTCTCGCTGTCGCGAGGCGAGAGCGGCTCGAGGGATTCGGTCATGCGCCGACCATAGCGCGATCCGGCCACGGAGCGGCTCGCGACGGCATTTGACAGGTTCGACCCGGCGAAGCATTCCTCGCCATGGCCCGACGCACCGAGATCCGCCGCGACTTCCGCTTCGAGGCGGCGCATCGCCTCCCCATGGTGCCCGCGGGCCACAAATGCGGCCGAATGCACGGCCATAGTTTCCTCGTCACCGTGGTCGTGGGCGGCGAGGTCGACCCCGTGCTCGGCTGGATCGTGGACTTCGCGGAGATCGACGAGGCCATCAGGCCACTCCGGGAGCGGCTCGATCACCACACGCTCAACGACATCCCAGGGCTCGAGAACCCGACGAGCGAGCTGCTGGCAGCCTGGATCATGGATCACCTCGCGCTCAGCCGCGGGCGCGTGACGGCGGTCGAGGTGCACGAGACTTGCTGCGCGACCTGCGTCGTCTACGCCTGAGCTCGATCAGGCGCTGGGAGCGGAGGTGCCCATCACCCAGCCGGGCTCGATCCCGAGCTGCGCCAGAGCCGCGTCCCAGCGCTCCTCCGGCGCGACGTCGAAGAGCAGGCGCGGGTCGACGTCCATGGGAAACCACGAGCCGTCGCGCATCTCGTCCTCGAGCTGACCGGGACCCCAGCCCGCGTAGCCCAAGAGCAGCAGCGCGCGCCCGGGCCCTTGACCGGCGGCGAAGGCCTCCAGCATCTTCACCGAGGCGGTCAGCGAGACGCCCGCGTCCACGTCGAGGATCTCGCTGAGCTCCGCGTCGAGGCTGGCGCGCTCGAACACCACCCACCCCGTCTGGGGGCTCACGGGTCCGCCGAGCATCACGGGCACCTCGGGCGCCAGATCCGCGGCGAGGTCGAGCTCCGAGAGCACGCTCGCGAGCTGAACCTCCGCGGGCTTGTTGAGCACGAAGCCGAAGCTGCCCTCTTCGCCGTGATCCACGAGGAGTACGAGCGTGTGGTTGAAGAAGGGGCAGCGCAGAGAGGGCGCGGCGACCAGCAATCCGGGAGACAGTCCGAAGCTCACCCCTGCATCTTGCCACCGAGGCCCTCCGAGGGCGAGGCCGGAAGCGCGAGCGACGCGACCTGCGACTTGGCCTCTGGGGTGATGTGCTAGAACGCCCGCGTGAAGGAGCGGAATTTTCGACAGCGGCTGCGAGTCAGGCGTCGCCTGGCGACGGCGGGTGTGGTGGCGAGCGCGAGCTACGGTCTGTTCGAGGGGGTGCTGGCGCTCAGCCCGCATGCGGATCGGAACGAGCTCGGCGGCGTTCACGCGCAGCGCTTGGGCGGACGCATGTTGCAAGTGCTGGGCGTCGAGCTAGCCCTGATCGGGGAGGTGCTCGCCAAGCGGCCCGGGCGCGGACGCTTGGTGGTGGCGAATCACCGGGCAGCGACCGACATCGGCGTGCTGTTGACGCTCTTCGGGGGCGCCTTGGTTGCGCGAGGAGACATGGCGCGCTGGCCCATGGTCGGGCTGATGGCGGCGCGAACCGGGACGATCTTCGTGGATCGAGGCGACAAGGGCAGCGGCGTGCGTGCGATCCGGGCGATGCGACGACGACTCGCCGCGGGTGGCACGTTGGCCGTGTTCCCCGAGGGCACGACCTTCCTCGGGGACGAGGTGAGGAGTTTTCAGCCGGGTGCGTTTCTCGCCGCCCGCGGTCTCGACGTGGACATCGTGCCTCTGGGCATCGCGGTGCCGCGTGGTCTGGAATACGTGGGCACCAGCTTCGGTGCGCACGTCTCCGAGATCGCCGCACGAGAGCGCACGCTGGTTGTGGCCGCCGTCGGCGAGGCGCTGAAGCCCGAGCGCAGCGTCCGGGAGTTGGCGGAGACGTGCCGGTCGCGTGTGCAGGAGTTGGTCGCGCGCGCGCGGCGCCGGCTGGGAGACCCCTGAATATTCGAAGCGTTCTCCCGTATCATCCAGCAGCCCCGAAAGGATCTCCCATGAAGACGCTTGCCCTATTCAGCCTTGGACTTCTCGTCGCGACGGGCTGCACCTACACGGTCCACACCGTGCAGCCCACGGCCTACCAAGCCCAAGGCTACGTGACCGTGAACTCCGCGCCGCCGCCCTTGAGAGCCGACGTGATGCCCGCCGCACGGCCGCGCGCCAACGCGTACTGGGTCGCGGGCCACTGGAGCTGGGAAGGCCGCTGGGTGTGGGTCGCAGGCCAATGGCAGGCCCCACGCGCCGGCTACGTGTGGCAGGAGCCCGTCGCCGCCCAGGCCGGAACCGGTTATCGCTACTACCCGGGATATTGGCGTCGCGGCTCGCAGCGTCCGCCCGCCGTCTACCAACGCCCGGGGACCATCCGTGTAGCCGTCCGGCCGCCCGCCCGACGCGGGTACGGCGCGCCGCCGAGGCAGGGCGTCGTCGTGCAGCGGCCCGGACGCCGTCCACAGCGCCCCGGCGTCGT
>JAADHO010000100.1 GCA_013151775.1 Deltaproteobacteria bacterium
ACCAATGGGACGGCGGCTCCCACTGGGTCGTCTTCGAGGAATCGGCCGCGCGCGACTACTATCGCCGCTTCCTGCGCACGGCCGCCGTGGGCACGCCTGTGCTCGGCACACGCGATCCGTGAAGCCTCAGGGCGCCTCGCAGACGAAGGCGAAGCGTGTGGAGCAGTTGCGGTCGTTCCATTCACCTGAACCGCGATCCGCCTCCATGCGGACGCAGTTCTCCGCAGAACCTCCGTTGGGTCGACCGCCGCGCCAATGGCAGTAGGGCGGGCCCGCGTTCTTGCCGCGGTTGCAGGCCGTGCCACCATCGGTCCAGAGGAAGGTGTCCTCCGTGGCGCGATCCGTGAGCCCGATCCACCAATCGCCTGATCCGCCGACCCGATCGCGGATCCAGGTGTTCTCCGCGTCGCTCTCGATGCGCACGAGGTGATAGCCCGGTACCCCGCAGGCCAGCGCTGCCTCATCCCAGGTCAGGCCTGTCGATGGGTTGCACAAGAGGTAGGCGTGGCCGCCGCGCTCGGCCCAGGTGCAGCCCGGCAAGACGCAGACCCCGCCCTCGTCGATGCTGCCGTCGCAGTTGTTGTCGACTCCGTCGCAGACCTCCGCGGACGGCCCCACACCGCCCGAGCAGCTGCCCCACGCACCTGAGGCGCAGGTCTGCGTTCCGGGCGTGCAGGCTCCCGCGCTGACACCGCAGGGCCGCGTGTCGCCGTTGGTGCAGAGGCAGCCGTTGTCGACCATGCCGTCGCAGTCATCGTCGACGCTGCCGTCGCACACCTCGGAGACGGCGGTCACGCGGCCCACGCACGCGGCCCACGCGCCGGCGGTGCAGGTCTGTGTCCCACGGTCGCATGCGCCCTGGTTCGTTCCGCCAGGGCACGGCTGCGTGTCGTCGTTGGTGCAAGCGCAGCCGTTGTCGACCATGCCGTCGCAGTCCTCGTCGACGCTGCCCTCGCAGACCTCGGCGTCAGGGCCCACGGATCCAGTGCAGTCGCTCCACGCGCCCGCGGTCGTGCAGGTCTGCGTCCCTGCGCTGCACGCACCGACGTCGCTGCCACAGGCGCGGCTCGCGCCCGGCGCGCAGTCGCAGCCTTCGTCCACCGTGCCGTTGCAGTCGTCGTCGAGCCCGTTGCAGACTTCAGTTGCAGGGCCGACCTCGCCCACGCAGCGGCCGCTCCAACCTGCGGCCTCGCAGGTCTCCGTTCCGGCGACGCAGGCGCCCATGTCGCTGCCACAGGCGCGCAGATCGCCCGGCGTGCAGTCGCAGCCCTCGTCCACCGTGCCGTCGCAGTCGTCGTCGCGCCCGTTGCAGATCTCCGTGGTGGAGACGCAGCCGTCTCCCGAGTCCGCGCGAACGGCGCCGTCGAGGAACACGCCGCTGTCACGATTGGGCGCGCGTCCTTGGGTTGGTAAGCTGCAGGCGGCGAGCGGCAGGAGCAGCGCGACCACGCAGCGAACGTGGATAGTCATAGGCTCAGCATAACCCTTGGCGGGCGGCTCGGTCGATACCGGGGTGCCGCTCGGTGACTGGTCAATTGATCTGCTAGGCTGCCATCACTCCCTCCGTGACGCTGCTGCTCACCTACATCGCGCTCGCCGTTGGCGTGTCCTTCTTCTGCTCGGTGCTCGAGGCGACGCTGCTCAGCCTCACGCCTGCGTTCATCGCGGGCCTGAGGGAGACGCGACCGCAGCTCGGCGCGCGTCTGTCGCGTCTACACGGCTCCGTGGATCGTCCCCTGTCGGCCATCCTCAGCCTCAACACCATCGCCAACACGTTGGGCGCGGCGGCGGTGGGCGCGCAGGCACAACGCCTCTGGGGTTCGGATGCGTTGGCCGTGGTGTCGGCGCTGCTGACGTTCTTGATCCTGGTCTTCGCGGAGATCATCCCCAAGACTCTGGGCGCCGTGTTCTGGCGCAGGCTCGCGCCCATGGCGTCCATCGCGCTGCCGATGATGATCGGCCTGCTCTTCCCGCTGGTGTGGGCGAGCGAGCACCTGACCAACCTGGTGAAGCGCGGCGGCAAAGAGCGCGGCGCCGTGTCCCGCGAGGACGTGGCGGCCTTGGCGCGCCTCGGGGGTCAGCAGGGCGCCCTAGACGCCTCCGAGTCGCGCATCCTCGAGGGGCTCTTCCGCTTCCGCGAGCTGTACGCACGCGACATCATGACGCCGCGCACGGTGGTCTTCGCCTTGGCTGCGTCGATGCGCGTTGGGGAGGCGATCAAGCAACACCGACTGACGATCTTCTCGCGGATCCCCATCTACGAAGACGGCGTGGAGGACGTGCATGGCTACGTGCTCAAGGACGATCTGCTGCTGCGTGCGGCCAAGGACGAGCTCGAGCTGCCGCTCTCGGAGCTCGCGCGGGAGATGCTGATCATCCCCGACTCTCTGCCGCTGCCGGCGCTCTTCGAACAGCTGGTGGCCAAGCGTCAGCAGATCGCTCTGATCGTGGACGAGTATGGAGGCTTCGATGGCATCGTGACCATGGAGGACCTGCTCGAGACGCTCCTAGGCTTCGAGATCGTAGACGAGGCCGATCGGGTCAAGGATATGCGCGAGATGGCGCGGCGACGCTGGGAGCGAAAGGCGCGCATGCTCGAGAGCGAGCGGCCGGGCCCGCCGGAGATCAACAGCAAGAAGTGACGTGGGCAGGCCGGGTGCTGCGTGGTAGCTTGACGCGCGGTGCAACTCGGATCGAGAAAGGGCGCGTGCCCGAACTGCGGCGGACCCATCGAGTTCAAGCTGGGCTCTGCGGGGGCGCAGATCTGCCCCTACTGCCGCCACTCCATCGTGCGCACGGATCGCGAGTTCTCGAGCCTCGGCAAGGTGGCCGACCTCGTGCCCACGACACCGGGCATGTCCGTGGGCGATCGCGGAAGTGTCGAGGGAAACGAGTTCGTGGTCGGCGGGCGGCTGCAGCTCGACCACGGCGCCGGACCCTGGGACGAGTGGTACATCGAGTTCTCGGATCGCCGTTGGGCCTGGATGGCCCAGGCTCAGGGTCGCTGGTACGTCACCTCCGAGGTGCCCGCCGAGGGCCTGCCTGCGTATCAGACCATGGCGCCTGGCCAGAGTGGTGTGCTGCCGGGCGCGGGCTCGGCGAGCTGGACCGTGGGCGAGCGCGGCGAGTCCGTGCTGGTCTCCGCAGAGGGCGAGCTCCCGCTGCCGACCACGCCGGGTGAGCGTGGCTTCTACGTCGACCTCTCCTCGCCCGGCGGCGGCTACGCCACCATCGACTACGGCGACGGAAACGAAGCGCCGCGGCTCTACGTTGGACGCTCCGTGCCCGCTGAGTCCGTGGTCCTGACCAAGAAGGCCATCGGTCCACGCGCGGAACAGAAGGTCGACCTGGGCAAGCTCTCCTGCCCCGTGTGCGGAGCGCCCGTGCCTCTGGCCGTACCGGCGTCCACGGAGCGCGCGGCCTGCCAGAGCTGCCACAGCCTGCTCGACCTCAGTCAGGGCAACCTGAAGCTGCTCGCACAGCAGTCGGCGCCGCGTCGCGAGCCAGCACTTCCCATCGGCAGCAAGGGCACGCTCGACGGTGAGGAGCTCTTGTGCATCGGCTTCATGATCCGCTCCACCTGGGTCGACGGCGAGCGCTTCGAGTGGCTAGAGCACCTGCTCTACTGCGAGGGCGGCTACCGCTGGCTGGTCGAGGACTCGGGGCACTTCACCTACGTGAAATCCATCGAGCCCGGAGAGGCCAACGTCGCCGGCCTCACGGCCAAGTACCGCGGCAAGCTCTACAGGCTCTTCTCCCAGGTCGAGGGCACGGTCGAGTACGTGCTCGGCGAGTTCTACTGGAAGGTCAACGTCGGCGACTCGGCCGCCCTCGCGGACTACATCGCGCCGCCGCGCATCCTCAGCACGGAGCGCACGCCACGTGAGCTGAACATTTCCGAGGGCCGCTACGTGTCCGGGAAGGAGCTCCACGCGGCCTTCGGGGTCGACTCCGTGTTGCTGCCCACCGTCGGCGTGGCCGCCGCCCAACCCAACCCTCACCGGATCGCTCCTCTGGCCGCCATCGGCGTCTCCCTCGCGGTCGCGCTGCTCGCCCTCTTCCTCGTCTTCCAGGCGAGCCAGAAGACGACGGTGTTGGTGGACGGGGCCTTGAACATCCCGGCGGCGCAGGGTGACCCCACGGCGAACCGCAACACGGCCACGACCACGCCGCCTTTCACCATCGCCGAGGGGCCGACCACCCTAGCCGTGCAGCTGTCCACGACCAGCGACAATCAGTGGATCGGCGTGGGCGCGGCGCTCATCGATCAGAACACGCAGCGCGTGCGCGAGTTCTTCACCGAGGCCGGCTATTATCACGGCTACTCGGGCGGCGAGAGCTGGAGCGAAGGCAAGCGTTACTCCACCGTCTACATCGGCACCGTGCCGGCTGGCACCTACGTCATGCGCTTCGATCCCCAGTGGCAGTACTTCCCCCAGCCCGGCGCCAACGCCGCGCGCGGCCTGCTCCCTCCCACCGTCCGTGTGATCGCTACCGCTGGCAAGCGCAGCTCCATGACCTTCCTGATCGCCATGCTCTTGCTGCTCTTCCCGCTGATACTCGGGGGCTGGCGACACGCCGCCTTCGAGAAGCGCCGAAAGGAGAACTCGACGCTCTAGGGCCACGAGATCACCCATGCGCTACGTCCTCTACATTCTGTTCGGGCTCACGGTCCTCGGCGGCTACGTCTTCGTGAACGTGCGCGGCATCGAGCCCTTCAGCGCTTCCACTGAGGTGCGCGACATGCCCACGGGCACCCCTGGCCGCCCGGGGGCGGGCACGGGACGCGGACCCCGTTCGCTCTTCTGGTACGGAGGATTCCACGGCGGCAAATAGCCTGACCAGGCAGGTGCTGATCGCCAGCCTGAACCCGGGTAAGGCGCGCGAGCTGTCACGCCTCGCGCTCCATTGGGGGCTGTCTCCCGTGGCGGCGTCGGAGGTGTCCCTCGAGGCGCCAGAGGAGTCGGGCACGAGCTTCCTCGAGAACGCGGAGCTCAAGGCGCGAGCGGCGGCGTCGCACTGCGAGATGCCGGCCCTCGCGGACGACTCGGGGCTGATCATCGAGGCCCAACCTCGCATCGCGGGCGTGCACACCGCGCGCTGGGCGCAGGCCCTAGGCGGCTACGACGCGGCCTTCGCACGGCTCTTGGGCGCGGAGGCCACGGAAGCACAGTGCGCGATCTACGTCTGCGCCCTGTGCTACGCGCTCCCGGACGGCGAGGTCTGGCTCGGCGAGGGACGCGTCACGGGCTGCGTCGTCTATCCGGCGCGCTGCGCGGGACCCGGCGTGTGGCCCTATTTCGTGCCCGCCGGCGCAGATCGCAGCCTCGCTGAGCTCGACGAGGCCGAGCTCGAACGAGCGCACCCGCGCTGGCGAGCGGGCGCGGCGCTACGTGATCCTCGGCGCCCTTTCTAGTTCGGAACCCCGTTAGAGTCCTCGCGCTACACCACGGTATAGCAACTTTAGGTGACTGTATTGTCTCCACGCTTGGCATATGATGCTGCCGTGGAGACGGGACCACGACATGGGACGTTACGGGGATCGAGAAATTGACGATGAGGGCGGATCCGCGGAGAGCGCCGACGCGAGGTTGCAGCATCTCGAGGCCATCGACGCCATCACTCGGGCCATGGGCACGACGCTCGAGCCGCGCGAGTCCTTGCGGTGTGGTCTGAGAGCGCTGAGAGAGGCACTCGACGTCGACCGGGCGACGCTGCTGCGCTTGAATGACCCGGAGCCGCACTCTCTCCGGGTCTTCTTGCAAGACGCCTCGGAGGAGTGGGCTACGTCCGTGGAAGGGGAGGTCATCCCCTTCGGAGACGCCGCTCTGACGATGTATCAGCGGCACTTCGAGCACGAGACTTCGCGCCCCATCCTGCTCGACACGACCGAGATGGTCGGTTCGGCGGAGCTCCAGAGTCTCGACGTGCGGGCCATGGTCGGGGTCGGCTTGCGGCCCTTGGACGGGCAGCCCTGGATGCTCGACGTGCACGTCTGTCGGGAAGGCCACGAACCCGACGCAGCGGACACGCGGGTGCTGCTCGACGCGGGCGCACGCTTCTCCATCGCCATCGACTCCATGCAGAAGGAGCGGCGCCTGCGAGAACGGGAAAGCCAATTCCACGCCATCGCCGAGCACGCGCCCATCGGCGTCTTCATGTTGTCCGAGGGCCACTTCCGCTACGTGAATCAGCCCTTCGCAGACGTGGTCGGGGTCGAGGCCGAGCGAATTCTGAGTGACATGCGTCCGGCGACCTTGCTCCAGACCGCGCCCTGCATGCAGCTCTGTCCGCACTGCCGCGACGGCTCGGCCGGTACGGGCGGCGTGCACCGAGCCCGCATCGAGCACCCGACACGGGGAAGTCGGCAGGTCGAGGTCTCCTGCGCGCCGGTCGAGGAGCAGGGCGTCCCAGGCGTGGTGGGTACGGTCACGGACATCACCGAGCGCGAGGCCATGCGCGAGCAGATGGCGAGCGTGGCCAAGATGGCGGCCCTCGCCTCGCTCGTGGGCGGCGTGGCACACCACTTCAACAACTTGCTCGCGGGCGTCCTGGGGAACGTCTATGTGCTCGAGGACTCGCCCGGACGCGAGGCGTGGGAGCTCGAGTCCCTGGCCGACATGCGGGTCTCGGGCGAGCGCGCGGCGACCCTGGTGCGGCAGCTCATGACCTTCGCCCGCAAGGGTCGCACCTCCCTGGTCGAGCGCGACCTGGTCGCCCTGATGGAGAGCACGGTGGCGACCTTGGAGCTGGCGTTGCCGGCGTCGACGACGATCCGCGCCGAGTGGCCCGGCGCCATGCTCTACGCCCTGGTCGATCCGGGTGGCGTGCAGGAGATCCTGCTCAACCTCGTGGATAACGCACGACAGGCCCAGAGCGAGCGTCCGACACAGCGGGTGACCATCCGCCTCGCGGTCTTGCCGGCGACTGTGGAGGAGGCGCAGCGGGCGCCCAAGGGCTGGGCGGAGCTGCGAGTGGAAGACCAGGGCGTGGGAATCCGCCCCGAAGACCTACCCCACGTCTTCGAACCTTTCTTCACCACGCGAGACGTGGGTCGAGGCACGGGCATGGGCCTCGCCACCGTCTATGGATGCGTCGGACAGATGGGCGGCGACGTGCGCATCGAGAGTGAGCTCGGCGAGGGCACGCGGGTGATTCTGCGCATCCCCTTGGCGGAGGCGTCCAGCGCCCACACCCCGGCGAACGCATCGATCCTGCCGGGCGCTGGCGAGACCGTGCTGGTCGTGGACGACGACGAGACCGTGCGTGACGTGCTCACGCGTGTGCTGGAGCACCTGGGCTACGGGGTTCGAGTGTACGCTACGGCGGCGCTCGCCATGCAGGCCTTCGACGCCGAGCCCGAGGGCTTCGCCGCGCTGCTCAGCGACATGGTGATGCCCGACATGGGAGGCTGCGAGCTGGCGACGGAGCTGCGGCGGCGACGCCCCGAGCTGCCCGTGATGTTGATGACGGGCTACGACCCGGATCGCCTGGCGGGCGTAGCCCAGATCCCGGGCGAAGCGCCGCGCGTGCTGGAGAAGCCGATCCGGCTCAACCAGCTCAGCCGCGCCTTGGCCAAGCTGCTCCGGCGCGACTAGCGAGCAGCTCCTAGGCCGTTGACACGTGTGGGCGCAACCCTACGAAGGCTGCGTATGCGTCTCGCACGACAGCGTCTCTTCCTCTTGCTCGGGAGCTTGCTCTTCATGGCCTGTGACAGCTCGATCCCTCGCCCCGACCACGCAGAGGCGCATGGCGCCCACACACAGGCGCATCCCACGACCCGCGCCGACGACGGCGTGGGTGATCCACAGCTGCCCGGCGTCGGACAGGTGGACCCGGCCCTCGAGGCGCGCCTGCGCGCGCTGCTCGCCGCCAAGGGCTCGAGCTATCACCCGCGCACGCAGCACCTCGAGGGCGGTGGCGCGCCGACCTACGTGAATCGACTGATCGCCGAACGCAGCCCCTATCTGCTGCAGCACGCCCACAACCCCGTGAACTGGTACCCCTGGGGCGACGAAGCCTTCGAGCGCGCGCGCCGCGAGGGCAAGCCCGTGTTCCTCTCCATCGGCTACAGCACCTGCCATTGGTGCCACGTGATGGAGCGCGAGTCCTTCGAAGATGTCGAGCTGGCGGCGTATCTGAACGAGCACTTCATCGCCATCAAGGTCGATCGCGAAGAGCGCCCGGACATCGACGACATCTACATGACGGCGGTGCAGATGCTGACGGGTCATGGCGGCTGGCCCATGACGACCATCCTCACCCCGGATCGTCAGCCCTTCTTCGGCGGGACCTATTTTCCGAAGCCGCGCCTGATGGCGATCCTGGAGCAGATCGTGGTGCGATACGCCGACGATCGCGACGCTCTGGTGGCCCGGGCGAGGCAGCTGACTCGAGCCATCACCGCGAGCTCGGCGCCACGGCCAGCGGGCGATGTGCCCGGCGCAGAGGCCCTCGAGAACATGGCGCGGAGTCTCGCGCGAGGCTTCGATCCCGTTTTCGGTGGTATCGGCGGCGCGCCCAAGTTTCCTCAGCCCGCACGTCTGATGTTTCTGCTGCGCTACTACCGGCGCACGTCGGACGCGGGCGCTCTGCGCGTCGTGCGCGAGACCCTCATGAAGATGGCCGACGGCGGCATCTACGATCAGGTCGGGGGCGGCTTCCACCGCTACGCCACGGACGCCCGCTGGCTCGTGCCTCACTTCGAGAAGATGCTCTACGACAACGCGCAGCTGGTCGTCGTGTATCTCGAGGCCTACCAAGTCACGGGCGAGCCACGCTTCGCCGAGATCGTCCGCGAGACCTTGGACTACGTCGCGCGAGAGATGACCTCGCCCGAGGGCGGCTTCTACTCGGCCACGGACGCCGACAGCCCGTCTCCCGACGGGGAAGACGAGGAGGGGCTCTTCTTCACCTGGACGCCCGCGGAGATCGAGGCCGTGGTGGGCGCTGACGAGGCGCGCGTCGCGGACGCCTTCTGGGGCGTCAGCTCGAGGGGCAACTTCGAGGGGCGCACGATCCTGAGTCGCCCGCGTCCGGCGGCCGAGGTCGCCGCCGAGCTCAGGCTCAGCCCGACGCAGCTGTCGACTACGATCGAACGCGTCCGCGGCGCCCTCTACGCAGCGCGCGCGCGTCGACAGCCGCCGCTGCGGGACGACAAGATCCTGACCGCATGGAACGGACTGATGATCTCCGCCTTCGCCCGCGCGGCGCTCGTGCTCGACGAGCCGCGCTACGGGGCTGTGGCGAAGAAGGCCGCGGAGTTCGTGACGAAGCGTCTGCGCGACGACTCGGGCGCGCTGATGCGCAGCTACATGGATGGCGCCGCCGTGCACCGCGCCTACCTCGACGACCACGCCTTCCTGATCGAAGGCCTGCTCGATCTCTACGAGCTCACGGGCGAGGGCGAGACGATGGCCGAGGCCCTGCGTCTGCAAGGCGCGCTCGACGACCACTACGCCGCGGACGAGGGCGGCTACTACATGACGCGCGACGACCACGAGGCGCTCTTGATGCGCGACCGACCCTCCTACGATGGCGCCGTGCCTTCGGGGAATTCCGTCGAGGCGCTGAACCTGCTGCGGATCGGTGAATTCACGGGCGCGGACGCAGCGCGTCAGAAGGCCGAGCGCATCTTCGGCGCCTTCTCCGAGGGGCTCTCACGAGGCGGGCTGCCGCGCATGCTCGTGGCCCTCGACTTCTACCTCGACCAAGCACGGGAGATCGTGCTCGTGCGCCCGAGGCAGGGCAGCGACGTGGACCTGCTGAGGGAGCTGCGCCAGACCTTCCTGCCGAATCGCGTGCTGCTGCGCCTCGACACCCTCGAGCTGCAGGCGCAGGCGTCGCTGCTGCCGATCCTCGAGGGCAAGCGCGCGCTGTCGGGCCGCACCACGGCCTACGTCTGCGAACGCGGTCGCTGCGAGCTGCCGACCTCGGATCCCGCCACCTTCGGCCAACAGCTTCGCCGAGTCCGGCCGCTGCGTGAGGGCTCCGCGCCGAGTCCACTGAGCCTGCCCACGCGGCGCTGAGACCCGGGAGAACGCGACGTCAGTGCCGCTCCGGGACCTCGCGCACGCGGCAGCCTTCGCCATACGTGACGCGCTCGCGCAGCACGTCACCTGCCCGCGTCTCGCGCTGAGCCAGCGTGCCGTCCGGCCGCCATGTGTAGGTCGTGACCACCGGCTCCGTGCCCTCGAGGCGATGCACCTGCCGGCGCAGGCGGTGGCCCGCGTCGTGCTCGAACTCCACCACGCAGGCGAGCGGTTGGCCCGCCTGCTCCACGCGCTCACCCACGCGATCCCCGTTCTCGTCGTAGCGGAAGCTGGAGTAGGTGTGTGCGCCGTGGGGCAGGCGCCTGTCTTCGGCGATGACCCGACCTCGGGTGTCGTAGGTCAGAGTCACGGACTCGCGCTCCTCGCCGGCCACAGGCTCCACCTCCGCCCGCCCGTCGTGCCCATAGAGCCTGACGTGGCGCCTGCCGTCGGGGTCCTGCCAGGTCTCGCGCAGCAGGTCGTCGTCGTCGTATTCGAGCACGCGGGTCTGCGTGACGCCGTCCGCCGTGGCCTCGACGCGTCGAAGTCGAGAGCGACCGTCGTAGGCAAAGCGCGTGCGCACGTCGACGCTGCCGTCCGCGTCTTGGTCGAGCTCCTCAACGGCGACCCGCTCGTGACGGTCGTAGTGGTCCAAGGCGATGGAGTCGATCTCCCCGTCGCCGTCGTCATCCGTGCGAATCTCGCACACGGGCGCCGCCGCGAAGGGCTGGTGAAAGTGCCCGCGCCCCGCGACCTGGCTCGCGCCACCGCAGGCGGAGATGCAGCCGCAGGCGAGCATGGCGATGGACGCCCGGCGGCGGCTAGCGAGACGGGCTGCGGATCGAAGAGCGGCGGGGCGTGCGGGCATGGGGAGACGCATGTCCTACGAGGATCGGGCTTTCGTGGGCCGCTGGCAAGTGCAGGGGCGGACTCGACGCCGCAGCTCGAGAACACTCAACGTCCGCTCAAGAGCGCCGCAATCTGAGCGCGCGACGCGGCGCCCAGTTTCTTGTGGATCGACTGCACCTGATTGGCGACGGTGCGCTCGGCCACCTTCCGGCGCCTGGCGATCACGTCGTTGCTGAAACCCTGGAGCATCAACTGCAAGACGTCGCGCTCGGCTCGGGTCAGACGTCCCAGGTCGGGTCTCCGCTCGCTGCGCACGCTGAGCACGAGCAATTCGTCACCGGCGATGTCCAGGCGACTGAGGCGCACGCCATCGGCTGGCGTCTCTCGAAAAGGGGTCACGGAGCGAGTTGTAGCCGCATCGGGCCGGGCGTGCTAACTGCGCGGCCCGTCATGAACACCATATCACGCGAAAACCTCCGAAACATTGCCATCATCGCCCACGTCGACCACGGCAAGACGACCCTCGTGGACGCCATGCTGCAGCAGACCGGCGCCTTCCGAGAAGGGCAAGAGGTGCGTGAACGGATCCTCGACTCGAACGAGCTCGAGCGCGAGCGCGGCATCACCATTTTTGCCAAGCAGGCCAGCGTCCGCTGGAGAGATCTGAAGATCAACATCATCGACACGCCCGGCCACGCCGATTTCGGCGGCGAGGTGGAGCGCACTTTGCGCATGGCGGACGGCGCCATCCTGCTGGTCGACGCGGCCGAGGGCCCGCTTCCGCAGACGCGTTTCGTCTTGAGCAAGGCCATCGAGCTGCGGCTGCCGGTGATCGTCGTGATCAACAAGATCGACCGGCAAGACGCGCGAGCCGACGAGGCTCTGGACGAGGTCTTCGGGCTCTTCTGCGACTTGGGCGCGAGCGACGAGCAGGCGGACTTCCCCGTGCTCTACGCCATCGGCAAGGACGGCGTGGCCGCGCGGAGCATGGAAGATCCGCTCGAAGACCTCACGCCTCTCTTCGAGACCATCGAGGCGAAGGTGCCCGCACCCGAGGCCGACGAGGACGGCCCACTGCGCTTCCTGGTGCACGACACGCAGCACGACGACTACGTCGGCAGGCTGGCCATCGGGCGCGTCTACTCGGGCCGCATGAAGCGCGGACAAGAGGTGGTGGTGATCCACCAAGGCGGCGAGCGCCGCGCCAAGGTGGCGGGGCTGTGGGGCTTCGAGCAGATGAGCCGCGCCAAGGTGGAGAACGTCTCCGCGGGCGACATCGCGGCCTTGTCCGGCATGGAGGGCATCGAGATCGGAGACACGGTCTCGGACACCCAGAACATCGGCGCCCTCGACCGCATCCACGTGGAGGAGCCGACCATCCACGCGCGCTTCCTGATCAACAACAGCCCCTTCGCGGGTCTCTCGGGCAAGTACGTCACCTCTCGCCACCTGCGCGAGCGGCTGATGAAGGAGGCGCAGCAGAACATCGCGCTGCGCGTAGACGAGACGGACTCGCCGGACGCCTTCGTGGTCTACGGTCGCGGCGAGCTAATGCTGACGATCCTCGCGGAGACCATGCGCCGAGAGGGCTACGAGCTCTCCATGGGCATGCCTCAGGTGGTGGTCCGTGAGATCGACGGGAAGAAGATGGAGCCCGTAGAGATCGTCGTGATCGACGTGCCGGAAGAGCACGTGGGCACGGTTACTCAGGCGCTCGGCGAGCGTCGCGGGCAGATGGTGAAGATGGGCACGCTGGGCGCGAACCGCTCGCGCATCGAGTTCCGGGTTCCGTCTCGCGGTCTGATCGGCTTTCGCTCGCTCTTCCTGACGCTGACGCGTGGCACGGGCATCTTGAACGCGGTCTTCGATAGCTGGGAGCCCTACGCGGGTCCGAGGCTGCGCCGAAAGAACGGCGCCATCGTCTCGGACCGCAAGGGGCGAGCGCCGCCCTACGCGCTCTTCAACCTGCAGCCCCGCGGCTTCATGTTCATCCCGCCGGGCACGGAGGTCTACCAGGGCATGATCGTCGGTGAACACAACCGACCCAACGACATCGACGTCAACGCCTGCCGCGAGAAGAAGCTCACGAACGTGCGCTCCGCGGGACGCGACGAGAATGTGATCCTGACGCCGCCCAAGCTCTTGAGCATCGAATCGGCGCTAGAGTGGATCGACCAAGACGAGCTCGTGGAGATCACACCGGACGCGGTGCGCGTGCGCAAGAAGATGCTCGAATGCAACCGCCGCCCACGCCGCACGGGCCCGAAGACGCCGAAGAAGTAGAACGCCACGGGCGCCCAAGCCGACCTGCACGGCGTTCTTGCAAATTACAAAACGTTTTGTAATTTGCAAGAATGTACCCGAGAAGCTCAGACATGATCGGTGGAGCGCGGGCCGAGCGCCCTCGACCGGACGAGCGGGACGAATCTCGAAATGAAGGTCGTGGCGGGCGCAGAGGTGCGAGCCCGGCGTGTTTCAGCGGGCGGGCAGGGCTCCACGAAGAGCG
>JAADHO010000040.1 GCA_013151775.1 Deltaproteobacteria bacterium
CGCGGTCGCCATGGAGGAGCAGCAGCGCTTCGCCATTCGCGAGGGCGGACGCACCGTCGGCGCGGGCGTCATCACCAAGATCATCGAGTAGTGGGTGAGCGAGTGCGCATCGTGCTCGTCTGTGACGAATGCGGTGAGCGCAACTACCAGACGACCAAGGCAGAAATAGCTGGGAAGCAAGACAGGCTGACGCTCAAGAAGTATTGCCCCAAATGCCGACGACACACGTCCCATCGCGAATCCCGTTGATGAGGGCGTGCAGAGGCCAGTAGCTCTAATGGTAGAGCGGCGGATTCCAAATCCGCGGGTTGGGGGTTCGAATCCCTCCTGGCCTGCCGCGAAAGACCGATGTCAACTATCGCAGAAGAACAAGGAAAACAGGCCGCAGCCGTGCTCGGAATCGAGCGCTGGGTGCAGTTCGCCTTCATCGGCGGCGCGTTGCTGCTGTTTTGGCTCCTCAATCACATCATCTTTGGTGGCTGGGACACCCTCGCGGATTACGCCGACCTCAGGTCGGACCCCAGCGAGACCCTCTCCACGGGAGCGGCCGCCGTCTTGGCGGTCGTCACGGCGATCGTCCTCTACCGTCACCCGAAGACCTCACGCTTCGCCAATCAGGTCGCGAGCGAGCTGAGCAAGGTCACCTGGCCCACACGCCAGGAGACATGGGCGCAGACCATCGTGGTGGTCATCGTCTCGGTGATCGCGGCGGTAATTCTAGGCTTCTTCGACGCGGGGTGGTCCACCTTGACCGACCTCATCTACAAGGTCTGACGGCATGAACTGGTACATCATTCAGGCCTACTCGGGCTACGAGAACAAGGTGAAGCTCTCCCTTGAGGAGCGCATTCGCCAAGCCGGCATGGAGGAAGCCTTCGGGGAGATCTTGATCCCGAAGGAGACCGTGCAGGACGTGCGTGGCGGAGCCCGGCGCGTGTCTTCACGCAATTTCTATCCAGGCTATATCTTCGTCCAGATGAACCTCTCGGACGAGACCTGGCACCTGATCAAGGCGACGCCCAAGGTCAGCGGCTTCATCGGAGGTCGGCACCCGAGCCCCGTGCCTGCGCGCGAGATCGCCACGATTCATCAGCAGGTGGAGGAGGGCGCCGCCAAGCCGAAGCCGCGCGTGCTCTTCGAGCAGGGGGACCACGTGCGGGTGGTCGACGGCGCCTTCGCCAACTTCTCGGGCAGCATCGAAGAGGTCAACGCCGCCAAGCAGAAGGTGCGTGTGCTCGTCTCCATCTTCGGACGTGCTACCCCAGTCGAGCTCGACTACGGCCAGGTCGAAAAGACCACCTGAATCATCTTCCGGGACCGCGCGCGTTCGCAGCCCCATGAATAGGAATCGCCATGAAAAAAGTCATCGGCACCATCAAGCTTCAGCTCCCCGCCGGCAAGGCGAACCCGTCGCCCCCCGTTGGCCCCGCTCTCGGTCAGCACGGCGTCAACATCATGGCGTTCTGCAAGGACTTCAACTCGCGCACCCAAAAGGACGCAGGGTTGATCATCCCCGTGGTGATCACGGTCTACGCAGACCGCTCCTTCAGCTTCATCCTGAAGACCCCCCCCGCTGCCATCCTGGTGAAGCAGGAGCTCGGCCTTCGGATCGAGGGCAAGCCGGGCACGGGATCGCCGCGGCCCAACAAGGAGAAGGTGGGTTCGCTGACGCAGGCTCAGCTGCGCAAGATCGCCGAGGTGAAGATGCAGGACACGAACGCGGGCTCCATCGAAGCCACCATGCGCTCCATCGCAGGCACGGCTCGCTCCATGGGTGTGGAGATCGCGGACTGAAGAAGTCTCGGGCTGACGTTCAGCACGATCAACACCAACCACGATTAATTTTCGACGGATTTGCCGTCAGGCCGTACCACCCCGGGATATGGGTGGGAGGTGTCCCTCGAGGCCACCGTTAGGAGGTACGTATGAGACAGGGCAAGAGGCGCCGGCTGGCGCACGAGAAGCCCGAGCGCGGTAGGCGCTACACGCTCGAGGAGGCATGCCTGCTCGTGAAAGAGGTGTCCTTCACGAAATTCGACGAATCCGTCGATCTCGCGGTGCGCCTCGGAGTGAACCCCAAGCACGCGGACCAGATGGTGCGCGGCGCGGTGGTGCTACCGAACGGTATCGGGAAGGTGAACCGAGTGCTGGTCTTCGCCAAGGGCGAGAAGGCCACAGAAGCCGAGGCGGCTGGCGCCGACTTCGTCGGTACGGATGATCTAGTCGCAAAGATCAACGACGGTTGGCTCGACTTCGACACGGTGATCGCGACCCCGGATATGATGGGGCAGGTGGGCCGACTCGGTCGCGTGCTCGGTCCCCGTGGTCTGATGCCGAACCCCAAGGTCGGCACCGTGACCTTCGACGTCACCAAGGCCGTCAGCGAGGCCAAGGCCGGCAAGGTCGAGTTCCGCGTGGAGCGTGCAGGTATCGTGCACGCCCCGGTGGGTCGGGTCTCCTTCGACGACAGCAAGCTCGCCGAGAACGTGGCGACGCTGGTCGACGCCTTGATCAAGGCGAAGCCCGCGGTCGCCAAGGGCACCTATCTCAAGAGCATCACGCTCAGCTCGACCATGGGGCCCGGTCTCCGGATCGACCCCGGCACGATCACGGTGGAGGCGTAACATGGTGCTCACACCTACAGCCAAACGCGAGCAGGCCGCGGCCATCGGAGAGCGCTTCGAGCGCGCCGTGTCCATGGTCTTCGTCGACTTCCGCGGGATCGACGTGGGACTCATCACGGAACTTCGCGCACGCTTTCGCGCTGCCGGAGTCGACTACAAGGTCGTCAAGAACAACCTCGTCCGCAAGGCGCTCGTGGGCTCTCCCCTCGGCGACAACGAGGCGGTTGATCAGGGCCTGCGTGGCCCCACGGGCATCGCCTGGAGCTACGAGGATCCCTCCGCCGCAGCCAAGGTGATCAAGGCCTTCCGCAAGGAAGGGGACGAGCAGGAGAAGCTCGTCGTCAAGCTTGGCATCCTCGAGGGCGAAGTCCTCGAAGCCAGCCAAGTCGAAGGTCAGCTCGCGACCATGCCGGGTAAGGACGAAATCCGAGCCCAACTTCTGGCCCAGCTCATGGCTCCGGCACAGACGCTGGTTCGCCAGCTGCTTGCTCCCAGCCAGAGCATGGTGCACGTGCTCGACGCGCGCCGTCGCGATCAAGAGCAAGCCCCAGCCTAGACCGACTAGGCCACGAACTATTTTCCAGTCCTTTTCAAAAAACCAAATCCAAGAATCAAGAACACTTATCCGTGCCAAGGCACGGCGATGGAGACAGACCAATGGCGAACATGAACGTTGAAAATATGGTCGAGGAACTCAGCAGCTGGTCCGTGATGGAAGTCGCGACGCTGGTTACGACCCTCGAAGAGAAGTGGGGCGTCTCCGCCGCTCCCGCAGCCGTGGCCATGGCGGCCGCTCCCGGCGACGCACCCGCAGCCGAAGAGAAGACCGAGTTCGACGTCGAGCTCACCGAGGTCGGCGGCAAGAAGATCCAGGTGATCAAGGCGATCCGCGAGATCACCCAGCTCGGCCTCGCCGACGCCAAGGGCATGGTCGAGGCAGCGCCGAAGGTCATCAAGGAGGGCGTCTCCAAGGATGAGGCGGCCGAGATCCAGAAGAAGCTCGAGGACGCTGGCGCCAAGGTCACCCTCAAGTAGCAATGAGCTGGCGCTCCTTCCCCTGGCCGCAGACCCGCGTTTCTGCGTTGCCCATGCCTCCGGGCATGTCATGGGGAAGTTGCGTCAGCGACACGAACACCCGCTCCGCCTCCTCATGCCAGCAAATGTTTCGGCGAGGAGACGTGGGCGTGGTGCGCATGGGGGACGAACGCCCGTTCGTGCCCATTCTTTTTTCAGGGAGCGTCCCAAGCGTTCCCGTCCGCCCTTTCTTTCCGTTTTGCATACATAACCCCGCTTGGGTTGGCCCAGAGCGCGCAGGGGGCCTAGCCCCGCAGAGGAGTCCCGGTAAATGACGGCGACGATTCAGAACAACTTTCGGGTCAGGCACAGCTTCGGCAAGATCGAGCGGATCGTTGAGATCCCCAACCTGATCGATATCCAGAAGCGCTCCTACGACAAGTTCTTGCAGACGACCACGCCGCAGCACGAGCGTGCTGAGACCGGTCTGCAGGGCGTGTTCAAGAGTGTATTCCCCATTCGCGACTTCAACGGCACGAGTGAGCTCATGTTCGTGGGCTACACGCTCGAGCGTCCGAAGTACGACGTCGACGAGTGTCGCGCTCGGGGCATGACCTACGCGGCTCCGATCAAGGTGACGATCCAGCTCATCATCTACGACAACACGGGTGATGGCGGAGAGAAGGCCGTACGCGACATCAAGGAGCAGGAGGTCTACTTCGGCGAGATCCCGCTGATGACCGAGAACGGCACCTTCATCATCAACGGCACGGAGCGCGTGGTCGTCAGCCAGCTGCACCGCAGTCCGGGCGTGTTCTTCGACCACGACAAGGGCAAGACCCACTCCTCGGGTAAGCTGCTGTATCAAGCGCGCGTCATCCCCTACCGCGGCTCCTGGCTCGACTTCGAGTTCGACCCCAAGGACTTCCTCTACGTGCGCATCGATCGGCGCCGCAAGATGTACGCGACCGCCTTGCTGAAGGCGCTCGGGTACAGCACGCACGAGCTGCTCGACTTCTACTACGACACCGAGACCATCTACCCCGAGGCCCGCGGCAAATTCAGCAAGTCCATCGAGTACGACATCCTCCCCGGCCAGCGCGCCACGCGCGACATCAAGGTCGACGGTGAGGTCATCGTGCGCAAGAACCGCAAGTTCACGCGGGGCGCGATCCGCAAGCTCAAGGCGGCGGCCCTCGACCGCCTGCCCATCGACGTCTCCGACGTGATCGGCAAGGTCAGCGCCGACGACATCGTCGACGAGGAGACCGGTGAGATTCTCCTCGGCGTCAACGAGGACGTCACGGAGGAGAAGATCGAGGCGCTGCGCGAGGCGAAGGTCGAGAGCTTCAAGGTGCTCTTCATCGACGGCCTGAACGTTGGCAGCTTCCTCCGCGATACGCTGCTCGCAGACAAGATCACCACGAGAGACGAAGCTATCTTGGAGATCTACCGTCGCCTGCGTCCGGGCGATCCGCCCACGCTCGAGACCGCGCGCACGCTCTTCAACAACCTCTTCTTCAACCCCGAGCGCTACGATCTCTCCCGCGTCGGTCGCCTGAAGTTGAACCACAAGTTCTACCGCGATGAGGAGATGAGCGAAGATCACGCCAACAGCTCGGTCCTCGATCCGATGGACATCCTGAAGACGGTCAAGCATCTGATCGGCCTCAAGAACGGTCGCGGCAGCACGGACGACATCGACCACCTCGGCAACCGCCGTGTACGCGCCGTCGGCGAGCTGATGGAGAATCAGTACCGTATCGGGCTGGTTCGCATGGAGCGCGCCATCAAGGAGCGCATGAGCATGTCTCAAGAGATCGAGACGCTCATGCCCCACGATCTGATCAACGCCAAGCCGGTCAGCGCCGTGGTCAAGGAGTACTTCGGCAGCAGCCAGCTCTCCCAGTTCATGGATCAGACCAACCCGCTCTCGGAGGTCACACACAAGCGGCGCCTGTCGGCCCTCGGGCCCGGCGGGTTGACGCGTGAGCGCGCTGGCTTCGAGGTGCGCGACGTGCACACCACGCACTACGGCCGCATCTGTCCCATCGAGACGCCGGAAGGTCCGAACATCGGGCTGATCGCGTCGCTCTCGACCTACGCTCGCGTGAACGAGTACGGCTTCGTCGAGACGCCCTACCGTCAGGTGGTGGATGGCAAGGTCCACGACGACGATGTGCGCTGGTACAGCGCGCTGCAGGAGGAGGGTCACTACATCGCTCAGGCCAACGCCGAGGTGGACAAGCGCACGAAGAAGCTCACGGGTGAGCGCGTCAGCTCGCGCTACAATGGCGACTTCGTGACCGTGCCGCCGAAGGACGTGCAGTTGATGGACGTCTCGCCCAATCAGCTCGTCTCCGTCGCCGCCTCCTTGGTGCCCTTCCTCGAGCACGACGACGCCAACCGCGCGCTGATGGGCGCCAACATGCAGCGTCAGGCCGTGCCCACCGTGCGCAACCGCGCGCCGATCGTCGGCACAGGGATCGAGGCACAGGTCGCCCGGGATTCGGGCGTCTGCCTGGTCGCCAAGCGCGACGGTATTGTCGACTCGGTGGACGCGACACGCATCGTCGTTCGGGCGGGCGGAGAAGGCGCGGCCTTCCCCGACATCTACCGGCTGAAGAAGTTCCAGCGCAGCAACCAAAACACGGCCTACAACCAGCGCCCCATCGTGCGCGAGGGCGACAAGGTGCGGGTCGGCGACGTGATCGCCGATGGCCCGTCTTGCGATCGCGGCGAGCTCGCCTTGGGGCAGAACGTGATCTGCGCGTTCACCCCGTGGGGTGGGTACAACTACGAGGACGCGATCCTCATCTCCGAGCGCATCGTAAAGGAAGACGTCTATACGTCGATCCACATCGAGCAGTTCGACTGCGTCGCGCGCGACACCAAGCTCGGCAAGGAAGAGATTACGCGGGACATCCCGAACGTCGGTGAGGAGGCTCTGAAGGAGCTCGACGAGTCGGGCATCGTGCGCATCGGCGCGGAGATCGAGAGCGGCGACATCCTCGTCGGTAAGATCACGCCGAAGGGCGAGACGCAGCTCTCCCCCGAGGAGAAGCTGCTGCGAGCCATCTTCGGTGAGAAGGCTGGCGACGTGCGGGACACCTCCCTGCGGGTGCCGCCCGGCGTGACGGGTATCGTGATCGACGCTCGCGTGTTCGCGCGTAAGGGCGCTGAGGTCGATGAGCGATCGCGTCAGAACGAGGATCTCGAGCGTGCGAAGTTCGAGAAGGACATGGCGGACGAGATCAAGATCATCCGCGAGTCGGCCTACGCTCGCGTGCGGAAGATCCTGCTCGGTCGCACCACGACCGCCAAGCTGGTCGACTCCCGCGGCAAGGTCTTGCTCGCCAAGGGCGTGAAGCTGACCGCGGACAAGCTCGATCCCATCACCCGCAAGCATTGGGGTGACATCGAGGTCGACAAGAACAAGGAGACGATCGACGGAATCCTGAGCCAGCTCGACGAGCAGACGCAGGCCATCGAGGCGCTCTTCCAAGAGAAGATCGACAAGCTCGGCAAGGGCGACGAGCTCCCGCCCGGCGTGATCAAGATGGTGAAGGTCTACATCGCCATCAAGCGCAAGCTTCAGATCGGCGACAAGATGGCCGGGCGTCACGGCAACAAGGGTGTGGTCAGCCGCATTCTGCCGGAGGAGGACATGCCCTATCTGCCGGACGGCCGTCCGGTGGACATCGTGCTCAACCCCCTCGGTGTTCCGTCACGCATGAACGTGGGTCAGGTGCTCGAGGTGCACCTCGGTTGGGCGGGTCTGCAGCTCGGCTTGCAGCTGAACGAGATGGCGGAGGAGCGGGACTCGACCGCTGACAAGCTTCGCGCGCAGCTCAAGAAGATCTTCAAGCATGGCAGCCTGCGCGAGACCATCGACAAGCTCGAGGATTCCGAGCTCGTGCCATTCATTCGCACCTTCGAGCATGGCCTCACCTTGGCGACGCCCGTCTTCGACGGTGCTGACGAGCCCGAGATCAAGAGGCTGCTCGAGCTGGCGCATGGCAGCACGCGCGGCCAGTCCGTGCTCTTCGATGGACGCACGGGTGAGTCGTTCATGGAGGACGTCACGGTCGGCGTGATGTACGTCTTGAAGCTCCACCATCTGGTGGACGACAAGATCCACGCGCGAAGCATTGGGCCCTACTCCCTCGTTACGCAGCAGCCCCTCGGTGGCAAGGCTCAGTTTGGCGGTCAGCGCCTGGGTGAGATGGAGGTTTGGGCCATGGAAGCCTACGGCGCGGCCTACGCGCTTCAGGAATTCCTCACAGTGAAGTCCGATGACGTGCAGGGGCGGACTCGCATGTATGAGGCCATCGTAAAGGGCGATCACACCCTGGACGCAGGTCTACCCGAGAGCTTCAACGTTCTGATGAAGGAGCTGCAGGCTCTATGTTTGAATGTCGAGCTGATCGATCCCGATGGTCCAGGCAAATCTGGCGATATGATGGCTGCGGAAGAGGAGTAGGATCATGAAGGACATTTTCAGTTTCTTCGAGAAGCCCAAAGACCCGTTCTCCTTCTCGGCCATCAGGATCTCCCTGGCGTCTCCCGAGAAGATTCGGGAGTGGTCACACGGCGAGGTCAAGAAGCCCGAGACCATCAACTACCGTACGTTCAAGCCGGAGCGCGACGGGCTCTTCTGCGCGAAGATCTTCGGCCCGGTGAAGGACTACGAGTGCAACTGCGGCAAGTACAAGCGCATGAAGCACCGTGGCATCGTCTGCGAGAAGTGCGGCGTCGAGGTGATTCAGAGCAAGGTGCGACGCGAGCGTCTCGCGCACATCACGCTCGCTACACCCGTGGCGCACATCTGGTTCCTGAAGAGCCTGCCGAGTCGGATCGGCGCGATCCTCGACATCACGTTGAAGGATCTGGAGCGAGTGCTCTATTGCGAGAGCTACGTCGTGCTCGATCCCATCGAGACGCCGCTCGAGCGTGGCGAGATCCTCAGCGAGGATCGCTACCACGAGCTGCTCGACGAGTACGGTGAGGACGCCTTCGAGGCGGGCATGGGCGGCGAAGCGGTGCTCGAGATGTTGCGCGACATCGACGTGCACACACTCGCCGAGCAGATGCGCCTCGATCTCAAGGAGGCGACCAGCGAGGCGAAGCGGAAGAAGTACGCCAAGCGCCTCAAGGTGGTCGAAGCCTTCCGCGACTCGGGCAACCGACCCGAGTGGATGATGCTCTCGGTGGTGCCCGTGCTGCCGCCGGATCTGCGGCCTCTCGTTCCCCTCGACGGTGGCCGCTTCGCCACCAGCGACCTGAATGATCTGTACCGCCGCGTGATCAACCGCAACAACCGGCTCAAGCGGTTGATCGAGTTGAACGCACCCGAGATCATCATCCGCAACGAGCGGCGCATGTTGCAGGAGGCGGTGGACGCCCTCTTCGACAACGGTCGTCGAGGCAAGACGATCACCGGTCCCAACAAGCGACCCCTCAAGTCCTTGTCGGACATGCTCAAGGGTAAGCAGGGCCGATTCCGGCAGAACCTGCTCGGAAAGCGCGTCGACTATTCGGGACGTTCCGTCATCACCGTGGGCCCGGAGCTGAAGCTCCACCAATGTGGCCTGCCCAAGAAGATGGCCCTCGAGCTCTTCAAGCCCTTCATCTACAACAAGCTCGAGGAGCGCGGTCACGTCACCACGATCAAGAGCGCCAAGAAGCTGGTCGAGAAGGAGAAGGCCGAGGTCTGGGATATCCTGGCCGAGGTGATCACGGAGCATCCGGTGATGCTCAACCGTGCTCCGACTCTCCACCGTCTCGGGATTCAGGCCTTCGAGCCCGTGCTGATCGAGGGCAAGGCGATTCGCCTGCACCCCCTGGTGTGCACTGCGTTCAACGCCGACTTCGACGGCGATCAGATGGCGGTGCATGTGCCGCTCTCGGTCGAGGCGCAGATGGAGACGCGCGTGCTGATGATGAGCACGAACAACATCCTCTCGCCCGCCAACGGTCGACCGATCATCAACCCGACACAGGACATGGTGCTCGGCCTCTACTACATGACGCGTGAGAAGCCCTACGAGAAGGGCGGGTATCGCGGCAAGGAGGAGCAGGGCGACTTCAACGGGATCTTCGCCTCTAGCGCGGAGGTGCACGCCGCCTACGACGCGGGCGAGATCACGCTGCACGCCAAGATCCGCGTGCGCTCGGAGGGCACGATATACGACACCACCGTGGGTCGCGTGCTGGTCAGCGAGATCCTGCCGGAGCCGCTGAAGCTCGAGGACGTCAACCGCGTCCTGGACAAGAAGGCCCTGAGCCAGCTGATCGACCAGTGCTATCGCCGCAGCCGCAACAAGGCGACGGTGCTTCTGGCCGACCGTCTGCGGACGCTCGGCTACGAGATGTCGACGCGCGCGGGCGTGTCCATCTGCATGGATGACATGCTGATCCCCGAGTCGAAGCACAGGGTGATCGACGCCGCGCAGGCAGATGTGAACACCGTGGTTGATCAGTATCAGGAGGGCCTGATCACCGACGGTGAGCGCTACAACAAGGTCGTGGATATCTGGGCCGAGGCGTCGGATCAGATCGCCAAGGATCTAGTCGACGGCATCGCGCGTCAGACCTTCAAGGACGAGGAGACCGGCGAAGAGATGGAGCTTCCGAGCTTCAACTCGATCTTCATGATGGCCGACTCCGGCGCGCGTGGTTCGAACCAGCAGATTCGTCAGCTAGCCGGCATGCGTGGTCTGATGGCGAAGCCCTCGGGTGAGATCATCGAGACGCCCATCACCGCGAACTTCCGCGAAGGGTTGACGGTTCTTCAGTATTTCATCTCGACCCACGGTGCTCGAAAGGGCCTGGCGGATACCGCGCTGAAGACGGCTAACTCGGGCTATCTCACCCGTCGCCTGGTGGACGTCGCTCAGGACGCCGTGATCACGGACTACGACTGCGAGACGCTCGACGGAATCTGGGTCAGCAAGCTCGAGGAGGGCGGCGAGGTCGTCACTCCCCTCGGCGAGCGTGTGCTCGGACGTGTCGCCCTCGAGGACATCATGGACCCGGTGACGGGTGATGTGATCGTCGCGGCCAATCAGGAGATGGACGAGGCTCTGATCGATCGGGTCGAGGCGGCAGGCATCGGTCGGGTGCTGATTCGCTCCGTGCTGACCTGCCAGACGCGCCGCGGAGTATGTGCGCGTTGCTACGGTCGCGATTTGGCTCGTGGCTACGAGGTGAACGTGGGCGAGGCGGTTGGCGTGATCGCCGCCCAGTCCATCGGTGAGCCGGGTACTCAGCTGACCATGCGCACGTTCCACATCGGTGGCGCGGCGGCGCGCGGCAAGATCGAGCAGTCCAGCGTTGAGAGCCGCGGCTCCGGCCTGGTGAAGCTCGAGAACGTGGCGACCGTCGTCCGCAGCAACGGCGCCGTGATGGTGATGAACCGCCACGGTGTGCTGCGTATCGTGGATGGCTCCGGGCGCGAGCTCGAGAGCTTCAACCTGACCTACGGCGCCGAGTTGAAGGCGACGGAGGATCAGGAGGTGACGCCCAAGACCGTGCTGGCCGAGTGGGATCCCTACGCTCTGCCGATCCTGACAGAGGTGTCGGGCGTCGTGCGGTATGGCGATATCGTCGAGAACGTGACCATGGAGGAGAAGGTCGACGAGGTCACTGGCCTGTCACGGCGCATCGTGATCGAGTCGCGTGATCCCGGTGCCCGGCCGCGCGTCTCCATCGTAGATGCCGACACGGGTGAACCGATGCCCACGGGTGTCGGCAAGCATGTGGCCCGCTACTTCCTGCCGGTCGGATCGAATATCGGTGTGGTCGATGGACAGGTGGTCGAGGCCGGCGAGATCATCGCCAAGATCCCTCGGGAGACCACCAAGACCAAGGACATCACCGGCGGTCTGCCCCGCGTTGCCGAGCTCTTCGAGGCGCGCAAGCCCAAGGATCACGCCATCATCAGCGAGATCGACGGCATCGTCTCCTTCGGCAAGGACACCAAGGGCAAGCAGAAGGTCGTGATCACTCCCGACGTCGGCGAGCCCAAGGAATACCTGATCGCCAAGGGCAAGCACCTCACGGTCAAGGACGGCGATCGCGTCCGCGCAGGTGAGGCGCTGATGGACGGCCCGGCGAGCCCGCATGACATCCTCAAGGTCAAGGGCGAGAAGGAGCTGGCGGCCTGGCTGGTGAACGAGATTCAGCAGGTCTACCGGCTGCAGGGCGTCACCATCAACGACAAGCACATCGAGGTGATCGTTCGTCAGATGCTGCGCCGTGTGCGCATCCGCGACACGGGGGACACCAAGTTCTTGCCGGATGAGCATGTCGAGAAGGCCGCATTCGAGCGCGAGAACGAGCGAGTGATCGCTCGCGGTGGGCGTCCGGCGGTGGCCGAGCCGCTGCTGCTCGGCATCACCAAGGCGTCCCTCTCGACCGACTCCTTCATCAGCGCGTCTTCCTTCCAGGAGACGACGAAGGTGCTCACGGAGGCATCCATCGCGGGCAAGGTCGACCACCTGCGCGGTCTCAAGGAGAACGTGATCATGGGTCGCTTGGTGCCGGCGGGCACAGGCCTCGGCGCATACGCCAAGCTCGACATGGTGGTCGAGGAGGTCTCCGAGCCTGCGGGCGCAGCGGCCCACGCCCCGTCGCCCGTAGCGGACATGGTGGCTAGCGAGGAGTGAGCCTCCCGCAGCTCTCGAGGAGACGGCGTCGGGCAACAGCCTGGCGCCGTCTTCGCAATTCAGCGGCGGGCGTGCTCGGCTTCCAGCTATGCTGAGGTATGCAGCCGTATCTCTTCGAGGGTGATGAACACGCGGAGCTCCGCAGGCAGGCTCGGCGCTTCGCTCAGGAGCGCATCGCGCCTCAGGCAGCGGCATGGGAGGAGGCGGAGGAGTTTCCCCGGGCGCTCTACGGCGAGGCGGGCGAGGCCGGGCTATTGGGCGTGGGCTACCCCGAGGAGTGGGGAGGCAGCGGTGGCGATTTTGGGCACATGCTAGTGGTCGCGGAGGAGTTCGTGGTCGCCGGCACGAGCGTGGGGACGACGGTGGGGCTCGGAAGTCACGGGATCGCGCTGCCGCCCATCGTGCGCTTCGGAGACGACGCGCAGCGTGAGCGCTTCGTGCGGCCCGTGCTCGCGGGAGAGAAGGTGTCGGCTCTGGCCATCACCGAGCCAGGCTGCGGAAGCGACGTGGCCTCCTTGCGTACGCGAGCTCGCCGCGATGGCGATCACTACGTGGTGGATGGCGTGAAGACCTTCATCACCTCGGGTCGCCGCGCCGACCTCGTCACCTGCGCCGTGCGCACGGGCGACGCGGGTCACGCGGGCATCTCGCTCTTGGTGATCGAGCGCGGTACCCCCGGCTTCCGGGTGTCGCGCAAACTCAAGAAGACGGGTTGGTGGGCCAGCGATACGGCGGAGCTGAGCTTCGACGAGTGCCGCGTCCCGGTGAAGAACCGAATCGGCGAAGAGGGCGCAGGCTTCGCGGCGATCATGGCGAACTTCGTGACGGAGCGCCTCGCCTTGGCGGGGCAGTGTGTGGCCATCGCGAGCCTCGCGCACGCAGAGTCCATTCGCTTCGCCCAGGCGCGCGAGGCATTTGGGCGACCTCTGGTCGGGTTTCAGGTGACGCGTCATCGCCTTGCGGACATGGCCACGCGTGTCGCCGCCGCCCGCGCCTTGGTGGGCGAGGGGGTCACGCGCTATCTCGCGGGAGACGCCCGTCCGTCTTTGGCGGCCATGGCGAAGAACGCGGCCTCGGACGCTTGCTCCGAGGTATGCGATCACGCCGTGCAGATCCACGGAGGCATGGGCTACATGCGAGAGACCTTGGTCGAGAGGCTGAACCGCGACGCGCGCCTCTACCCCATCGGGGGTGGCACGCGCGAGATCATGAACGAGTTGATCGCCAAGAGCTACTGAGGGGTGCGTCCGCTCAGAAGGTCACGCCGACTTGGAGCCCTGCGGGATAGTTCATGCGCATGAGCAGCGAGTTGCGGTGGCTGAAGTGCCAGCGTGCGCCGATGCTCGCGGCCGGCACGGCGTAGAAATCCGAGCGCCGGTCTCCAAAGCCGCGGTAGTTGTGATCGTTGATGATGAACGCGACGCCCAGCTCTGGGAAGACCGACCAAGAGCGGCTGAGGTAGAGATTCCATTGGGCCATCACCACAGGCCAGATCCCGAATCCTCCGCGATCGGAGCAGCGCGTGATTCCGTCACGGTCGACGTAGCAGTTGCGCGAGAAGGCGAAGAAGAAGACGTCGAGCCCCGCGCTGATGACGAGCTCGTCTTGCACGCGTGAGGAGTGGAGGAATCCGTGGGGCACGATGGGGATGTCGACCCGGAAGCCCGCACCGATGCCGCCGTAGTAGGCGAGGTCGCCATGAACGTCGATCCGCACGCCTTGGACGCGGTGGTCCCGGCTCCCTTGAGCGCTCAGGTCGCCGATGCAGCTGAACCAGACGAGCGTGGTGACGAGACTGCCCAAGACGAGGTGTCGAATCATATGGGGATCTTAGGGCACGGCTGCCGTCCAGGGAAGTCCTTGGCTAGCTCACGCCAATGGTTTTCCGGGATCGTGCCCGGTCTCAGCCTCTGGAACCCAGCAGCAGGCCACGCTCGAGTAGCCCCTCGAGCAGCCCCGCGAGGCTCTCGAGGAAGCGGGCATCGAGCGTCGCGCTGCGCTCCGTCGTCACCTTGACTACGCTCTCTCGCAGGCTCTCCCCTTCGAGCTGCCAGCGCGTCACCAAGGCGGCGCCCATGGGGTTCAGGGTCCAGGTCACCGTCTCCTCGTCTCCACGTCGAAACACAGCCAGCTGCGTGGACGCTTCGGTGTAGCTGTCGCCGGTCTGGGGCAGCAGCTGGTGCACGGGGTGGTCGAAGTCGAGGAGCGTCAAGGTCGGGTTGACGTAGGGTACGCGCTCGAAGTCCAGCGCCAAGACCTCGTCCTCGGGCGCGGCCTCGTCGTAGCGCGTGTGCCAGCGGACGGCTTCGTAGCGCATCAGCTCGGCGAGCCAGGACGGGGCGACCTCAGCTCCCTCGAGTGTGAAGTCCACGAACTCGGCGACCACGCGCCAGAAGTAGCGGGTGCGCGGCGCGCGCTCTGCGAGCCAGGCCGCCAGCCATGCGTCGAAGCGCTCGTCCCCCGCCGCCTGCAGGCTTCGCGGCAGCGCCACGCGGCACAGGCGTTCGAGGCGTCCGCGCACCATGCGTCGGTAGATCAGCCAGCGCTCGCGCTCGCCCACGGCGTCCAGATCGGCGTCGGGCGGCTGCCGCCTGAAGCAGATTCGCTCGATGGCCGCTTGCTGCTCTTCGAGCCTCATGCGCGCTCCACGGACTGAGCGGTCGTCGTGCCGCTCGTCGCGCTGTCGTAGATGGCGCTGAGCTGCTCCACCTCCGCGAGCACGACGTCGAGGGGAGGGATGTTGTTGTCTCGCTCGAGCAGCACGGGCACGGGGCCGACACGGCGCAGGGTGTAGTCGAGCAGCTCGTAGACCCCATCGCAGATGGCCTCGCCGTGGGTGTCGATGCGCAGCCCATCTTGGCGAACGTAGTGGCCGGCGACGTGCATCTGCACGACGCGCTCGACGGGGACTTTGTCGATCCAGATCTTTGGGTCGAAGCCGAAGTTCTGACTGTTCACGTAGACGTTGTTCACGTCGAGCATCAGCTTCGCGTCGCTGCCCTCGAGCACCTCGAGCAGGAAGTCGATCTCGAGCAGGGGATCCTCCGCCTGCGCCGCGTAGTAGCTGACGTTCTCGACGGCGATCTCCACGTCGAGCTGATCCTGCGCCTCGCGCACACGCGCCTGCATGGTGCTCACCGCTTCGTCTGTGAAGGGGACGGGCAGAAGGTCGTGGACATGGCTGCCGTGGGCGCCTCCGAAGCAGGCGTGGTCCGAGTGCCAGGGCGACGCCACGTCGCGCAGAAAATCTCGCAAGTCGTCCATGTACTCGCGCTCGTGAGGGCGGGTGCAGCCGAAGCTCATGGTCAGCCCGTGGGTGACGAGGGGCCAACGCTCACGCGCTTCCGCCAAGCGCGAGCGGTAGCGTCCGCCCCTGCGGATGTAGTTCTCCGGGTGCAGCTCCAGCCAGCCCACAGACTCGGGCGCGCGCTCGAGCAGCTCCTCGGCCATGTCCATCCGAAAGCCGATGCCAATCCCCTCGGGGCGTCTCTTCATCATCATCTCCTGCGTACGCACGGCGGCACGCTTCGTTGCGCCCCCGCGCTCAGAAACAACGATGCCGCGACGTCATCCGACGTCGCGGCACCGCGTACATCTCTGGTCGGCCCGATCCTATGGAGTCACGGCCTGCCCAGAGTCACTCGAGCGGCTCAGCCGCAGGAGCCTTCACCACAGGAGGCCTCGCCGCCTGCTTCGTCGCCGCCCGTGGCTGCGTCGCCCGTGGCTGCGTCGCCCGTGGCTGCGCTGTCGTCGGTCGCAGCGCCGTCGGCATGATCGCCGCCGCCGCAGGAGCTCTCGCCGCCTTCGCTGCCCATCTCGCCGCCTTCGCCGGCCATCTCGCCGCCGCAGGAGCCGGCGCCGCAGGAGGCTTCGCTACCTGCCGTGTCGCCGCCCGAGGAGGCTTCGCCGCCTGAGGCGTCGTCCGCGCTGCTGCTGCCGCAGCCCGCGAGGCCGAGGGATGCGGTCGCCATGGCGATGAGCGTGTGCTTGAGTGCTGTGTTCATTATTCACTACCTCCGAAGAATCGGTTTCCAGTTGGATCCCATCCTCACCAACGAGTTCCATCTCCAACTGTTTGGAGATATCGCCCAGGGGAACATCCCCAATTCGGTGAAGCGCAACCCGCGCGGACGCTATCAACGTGAACGCACGGCCTGCAAAGGAAATTGTCATCCCCCGAGGCGCCACGCCGCGAGGTGCCAGGGAGTATGCAGCACATGGTGAGAAGTTTCACGCTCTTTGTCGTGTGTTGAGAAATACATGATTTGTGCTGTAATTTCAGCTTGTTACCCAGAAGCCCTCGACCTGCGCTCCGACGGATTCCACACTCGCCCCGTGAGCTTCCGCGCATGTCCCTGGCTTCCCTGCGTTCTGCTGGCGCTGCTCTCCTGCGCGTCCGATCCCGGGGCGGGTCTACCGCGAGCCCGATCCGCGGCTTCGACGCTCCACTATCGAGTTCGCTTCGAGCCGGGTCTACGCGTCGCTCGGACGCGCATCTGTTTCGAGGGTCGGCCTCCCCATCAGCTCCGGCCGATCGCCGGTCCGGGGCCAGACTTCATCGGTGCCGTGCGCGGGCCGGCGGGCCGCCCGCTGCCGAGGTCGGGCGGCGTGGTGCGCTTGGGGCAGCTCACGCCTGGATCCTGCGTCAGTTTCCGATCGCGCGTGTCGGGCCGGCGCCGTGGCGACGCCGTGCTCAGCTCGCAGGTGAGTTGGCTCCTGCGCTCCCCGCGGTCGAGTCGCGCCACGCTCGAGCTCGAGCTCCCCCCGGGCGTTCACGCCTGGCTGCCCTGGGGTGGAGAGGGCGCTCGCGCTGTTCTGCCTGCTTCGGCCCTCGAGCTCGCGGGGCATGTCGTGCTCGGTGACTTCGAGCGCCGCAGCTTCGAGGTGCGAGGCACGCGCGTGGAGCTCGTCGTGCTACCGGGGCCGCTGAGCGTAGACGCGCAGGCCTGCGCGCGCGTGGTCTCGGAGGCCGTGCGGACGGTGGCGCAGGTCTACGGGCGTTTCCCCACCGACGCTCTGCACGTGGTCGTGGTGCCCGTGGGGCCGAAGGTCGACGAGCAGGACGATCCGATCCCCTTCGGCCTCATGCGACGCGGCGGCGGCGCGACCGCCATGCTCTTGGTCCGTGCGGACGCTAGCGAGGCCGACTTGCGCGACAATTGGGTCGCCTATCACGAGCTCTCTCATCTGCTCCTGCCCATGCTCGACCGGCGCGACGGCTGGCTCGCCGAGGGCATCCCCACCTATTACCAAGAGGTCGCTCGCGTGCGCGCCGGCCTTCAGGACGAGCGCGCGGCCTGGGCGCGTATCGTCGCCGGTCTGCAGCGCGGCGCGGCCGACGCTTGCGCGATGGCGCGCCCGGCCGCTCTCGGGGAGATGCTCAGCGCCAAGCACGTCCATCGCGGCAGCCTCGGCTTGGACGTCGGCGGTTGCTCTCGCGAGTCCCTCTCTGGGGCCGCCGAAGACATGCACCAGACGGGACACTTCTATCGCGTGTACTGGAGCGGGATGGCCTTCGCCTTGATGGCCGACGTGGAGCTTCGCAGCGGCGCAGAGCCGACCTCCCTCGACGCGCTGCTGCGCCAGGCGAGGCCGGAGATCCGGGCGTGTCGAGGCTTCACGTCGGGCTCCCTGCTGATGCGCCGGCTCGACCGGATCGCGGGGCGTCAGCTGCTCTGGCGTTCCTACGCGCGCTTCGGTACGCGCCGGGATTTTCCAGACCTCTCGCGTCTATTCGAGCGCCTCGGCGTTCAGATCTTGGCGGACGGCTCCGTGGAGCTCGAAGACCGGGCGCCGCTCTCGCACGTGAGGCGCGCGATCATGGCGCCGCGGATCGCTCTCTCTCGGCCCTGAGCCTGACTCAGCGCCGGATCGTGTCGATCACCAGGGGCTGCACCTTCGGCCGCCGCTGGGTGATGGTGTAGGCCTCGAGGATGCGCCCGGTGACGGCCCGCGCCGCGGCGCGATTGCGCACCAAGATGCGCGCCAGGCGCTCGCCCTGGGAGACCTCGTCTCCGGGCTTCTTGTCGAGCAGGATGCCCACGGCGGGATCCACCTCTTGATCCGCGCGCGTGCGACCCGCGCCGAGGTGCACGGCCGTCAGGCCGATCTCCCGCGCGTCGATGCTCTTCACGTAGCCCGAGCTCGGGCTGGGGATGATCACGGCGTGGGGCGCGGAGGGCAGACGATCCGGCTCGAGCACGACGCGGGGATCGCCGCCCTGGGCCTTGACCACCTCTTGCATCTTCTTGGCCGCGCTGCCGTCTGCGATGCACTTGGCCAGGCGCTTGCGCGCGGCGGCCTCGGTCTTGGCGACGCCCGCGAGCCTCAACATCTCCGCGCCCAGGGCGAAGGTGCACTCGCGCAGGTCTTCGGGACCGCCGCCCGCCAGCACGGCGAAGGCCTCGGCCGACTCCACGGCGTTGCCCACGGCGTGGCCCAAGGGCGCATCCATGCGCGTGAGCAAGGCGCTGACCTTCTTGCCCGCGTGGCGGCCGACGCGCACCAAGGACTCGGCGAGCTCGCGCGCCTGCTTCTCGGTCTTCATGAAGGCGCCGTCTCCCACCTTCACGTCGAGCACCAGCGCGTCGATGCCCTCGGCGAGCTTCTTCGACAAGATGCTCGCGGTGATCAGCGGGATCGACTCGATGGTCGCCGACACGTCGCGCAGGGCGTAGAGGCGGCGATCCGCCGGGGCGAGGTCGGCGGTCTGGCCGATCAAGGCGCAGCCGATCTTCTCGATCTGACGCACGAAGCGCTTGGTGGTGGTCTCGACCTTGAAGCCGGGGATCGCCTCGAGCTTGTCGAGGGTGCCGCCCGTGTGCCCGAGGCCGCGGCCGCTGATCATCGGCACGGGAACGCCGCAGGCCGTGACCATGGGCGCGAGGCAGATGCTGACCTTGTCCCCCACGCCGCCCGTGGAGTGTTTGTCCACCTTCACGCCGGGCACGCTCGAGAGATCCACGACGTCACCGCTGTCGCGCATGGCGAGGGTGAGCGCGGCGGTCTCTTCGGGGGACATGCCCCGGAAGAAGACGGCCATCGCGAAGGCGGTCATCTGATAGTCCGCCACCTCACCGCTGACGAACCCCTCGATCAAGGCCTCGAGCTCGGCGGGCTCGAGCGCTCCGCCGTCTCGTTTGGCCGCGATCATCTCGGGTACGCTGCGCGCCACGCGGCTGAGTTTGCTCGGGGTCTTGGACTTCTTGCTCATCGGGTTCTCTTCTTCTTGCCGCCAGGCTTCTGGTTGGATCCGCGCCCCGTTCGGCCCTCGGCGCGTTGGCTGCCCGCGCCGGGTCGGCGCCGGTTGGTCTTTCCTCGTGTGCCGCGTGCGGGCTTGTCGCCGTCGCGTTTGGAGCGAGCGCCCGCCTTGCGGGGCGTCTGTCCCGCTGGGCCGAGGTCCTCGGGGGCGGCGAGGATCTCGCGTCGGCTCAGGCTGACCTCCTCGACGCGCACGCGCAGGCGGTCGCCTTGCGTGAAGGATCGGCCCGTGCGGAAACCCGTCAGGCGGATGCCCAAGCGGTCGAGCTCGAAGTAGTCGTCCTCGAGGCGCGTGACCGGGGTGAAGGTCTCGACGAAGGGTGAGTCGAGGGCCGCGTAGAAGCCCGAATCGGTGGTCGCTGTGACGGTCGCGTCGAAGACCTCGCCCACCCGATCCCGCATGACCAACGCGCGGTAGACCGAGAGCACGTCGCGCTCGGCGCTCATGGCACGTCGCTCGAGGCGGCTGGCGTCGGCGGCCGCCTTGCGCAGCTGGGGCCGCAGGCTGGCGGCGTCCACGCGCTGCCCACGGGCGGCTTTGCGCACGACGCGGTGCACCGTCAGGTCGGGATAGCGACGAATGGGCGAGGTGAAGTGCAGGTAATCCGGCGCGGCGAGACCGAAATGTCCGGCGGCGGGGGTGATGTCGTACACGGCTTGCTGCATGGCGCGGAGCAGGAGGTATCGGAGGACAGGGGCTTCAGGCAAGCCATCGATGCGCGCGAGGAACTTCGTGAGCTGCTTCGGGTCCTTCGCCTGCTCCACGTCGAGGTCGAATCCGAGGGAGCCCGCGAGCTGCGCGAAGAGCTCGAGCTTGTCCTCGTCGGGCGCGCCGTGGACGCGATAAATGGCCGGCAGCTTCCGGGCCGTGAGCTCCGTCGCGACCACCTCGTTGGCCAGCAGCATCATCTCCTCGACCAGCCGATAGGCCTCGCGAATTCCGGGATCCTTGCGCGAACGCACCACATCCATGGGCTCGCCCTTGGCGTCGAAGACCACCTTGGGTTCGGGCAGATCGAAGTCGAGGGCGCCGCGCTTCAGGCGCGCCTTGCGCAGGCAGCGGGCGATCTCGAGCAGGGTCTCGAGCATCTCGCGTCGCTCGCTCGCCTCGCGTTGGAGCGGGCCCTCGTCGGTCAGCCCGAGGGCCCGGGCGGCGCTGCCATAGGTCAGGCGCGCGTGCGATCGCATCACGCCCTCGATGAAGCGATGGGAGCGCACTTTGCCGCGACTCGACAGCTCGACCTCGACGGCCAAACACAGGCGATCCTTCTTGGGCACGAGCGAGGCGACGCCGCTCGAGATCTCCCGCGGCAGCATCGGGATCGAGCGTGAAGGCAGATAGATGCTCACCCCGCGCGCGGCCGCGGCGGCGTCGAGGGCCGTGCCCTCCGCGACGTAGTGCGAGACGTCGGCGATGGCGACGATCACGCGGTAGCCGCCCCCGGACAGGCGCTCGGCGAACAGGGCGTCGTCGTGATCCTTGGCGTCGGGCGGGTCGATGGTGACCAGATCTACGTCGCGCAGATCCTCGCGTCCCTCGCGCTCGCTCGCCAGCACCTTGGTGGGCAGCGCTGCCGCCTCCGCCAGAGCGAGCCGGTCGAAGCCCTCCTCGACGCCTTCGCGCACCAGGATGCGCGCCGCCTCCACTTGGGCGGCTCCCTCGGCGCCGAGCACGTCCACGACGCGCACCACGCAGGGCTCCTGACCGTCCTGCGGGAAGCCGATGATCTCGGCGATCAGCACGCTGCCGGGACCGGCCGACTCGGGCAGCTCGCCCTCGATCTCCATCGGGCTCCTCAGGCGCACGTCGTCCGGCACGAAGAGCGAGCGTCGGCGCTCACGCTGAAGAGTGCCCGTGATGCGGGTCGGTCGCCGCGAGAGCACGCCCACGACCGCACCGTCGCGGCCCTTGGGGCTAGGTCGCGCGTCGACCTCCACGCGGTCGCCGTGGAGCGCGGCGCCCAACGCGTCCGGTGGAATGAAGACGTCGGGGCCTCCGTCCTCGGCTGTGAGGAAGCCGAAGCCGCGCGGGTGGACGAAGAGGAAACCCTCGAGGCGCATGCCCGCGTGGGCTGCGCCGTGGGCGCCGAGGGCGCGAAAGCGACGACCCGGTAGCTCACGCACGCGGTCGTTCGAGACCAGCAGATCGAGGGCGTCGAGCACGGCGCCACGTTCGGCTCGGGTCACTCCCAAGCGGGAGCTGAGCTCGGCGAGGTGCACGCCGCGTGAATTTGGATTTCTGGATTTTGAGCTCTTGCCCGCGGATCGCGGACCCGAACTCTCGAGGGCCTTGAAGACGGCCTCGGGATCGATGGAGGACATGATGTGTATTTTCGTAGTTCTAGAGTGTTGAAGTGGGTTAGCGCAGCGCGTGTAGTGCGCCGTCATCGCTGCCCACGAGGATGGTTCCGTCGGCGCTGATGGCCGGCGTGGAGTCGATGTCTTCGCCCAGGTCGTGGCGCCAGAGCAGCTCCCCGTCCGGTGCGATGGCGTAGAGGATGTCGTCCTGACATCCCACGTAGATGCGTCCCTCGGGATCGATGCGGGCGGAGGAGCGCACCCGGCCGCCCGTCTCCACACTGAAGCGCAGGTTGCCGTCGGGGTTGATGGCGTAGACGTGGGCGTCGTAGGAGCCGACGACGATGGTGCCGTCGGGGGCGATGGCGGGGGTGGCGCGCACGTCGCGGCCGGTTGCATAGCGCCAGAGGATCGTGCCTCGGCTGTCGAGGGCCAGCAGCTCGCCGCGATCCGTGCCGATGTAGATCGTGCCGTCCTCGGCGATCGAGGCGCTCGAGTCGATGCTCGCGCCCGCGGGGGTGCGCCAGCGCTCGGTGCCGTCGAGCCCCACGGCCAGCACGCTGCCCTCGGGCGTGCCCACGACCAAGAACCCCTCCGGGTGGAGCGCCGGGGACGAGCGGATGTGGCCCGCCGTGGCGAAGTGCCAGCGCACGTCTCCCGCGGGCGTCACGGCGTAGAGGCCGTCGGCGCCTACGTAGATGGTTCCGTCTGGGCCGAGGGTCGGGCTCGAGTCCACGGGATCCCCGAGGGTGACGCGGAAGCGCAGGGAGCCTGCCGGGTCGAGGGCGAGCAGGGAGTGGTCGTCGTTGCCCACGTAGAGGGTGCCATCCGCGCCCAGGGCGGGCGTGGAGTAGAACTTGCCGCCTGCCACGTAGCGCCAGCGCAGGCTGCCGTCGGGGGCGATGGCCGACAGGCCGTGGTCGAGAGATCCGATGTAGGCGGTGCCGTCGGCGCCCACGATGGGCGAGGCGAAGATGCGCGCCCCGGTGGCGAAGGCGAAGCGCGCCGAGGGGTTGGTCCGTGGACCCGTGTGGGCCGTGCGCCCTCGATGCTGTGGCCCACCCATGAACTCGGGACGCTCCACCACGGGTCGCGCCGGCGCCTCACCCGCGTCGGCGCTGGCGAGCGTGGTCCCCGCGTCGGGCGCGCCTCGGGTTG
>JAADHO010000298.1 GCA_013151775.1 Deltaproteobacteria bacterium
CAGCGTCCGCGATCTACCTCCTGCATGGTCTCGAGGGTCGTCACCTTCTCGTGCCCTACATCTGGTCCGCGGTGAGCTTGAACATCTTCGCCGCGTTCGTGTTTGGAATACCCAAATTCGCGCTCAACCGGCGTCTCCTGAACGTCGCCTGTGTCGCGGCCTTCGTAGGTGTGTGGATCGAGAAGGGCATGGGCCTCGTGATCCCGGGGTTCATCCCGTCGCCGCTTGGAGAGATGGCAGAGTATCAACCTTCCATCATCGAGGGTCTCATCAGCGCAGGCATCTGGGCCTTCGGCATCTTGGCGTTCACCCTCTCGGTGAAGGTGGGAGCGGAGATCGAGCGCGGCTCGCTGCACGCCGAGGGAGTGGTACCGGACGAGGATCACTACGCGACGGAGCAGGAGCGCATGGTCTCCACACCGCCGCCCGTGCCGCAACCGGCGGAGGTGTCCTCATGACATGTGCCCGATGGTTGGCCCTGTGTGTGGGCGTTCTCGGGTTCGCCGCTTGTGGCGAATCGGCTCCCGTGAGCGGCCTCCCGGCGACGCGCCTCGACGCGATGAGCCTCGACGCCATCCCCACGTCGCCCGTCGCGGGCACTCTCGCAGGAGAGGAGTTCTCCGTGGTGGAGGTGCGCTATCGCGTCGAGAGCCTGCCCGGACGGGAGCGCGTTGATCTGTTGCTCTCAGACACCCCCCTCAGGCGCTGCGGCCTGCCGATCGTGCGTGAGGGGCGGATGATCTGGCTGCGCTTCGACGGCGTGACCGTGCTGCCGACGGGCGAGGTCCGGCTCTCGGCTGACAGCCAAGATCCCGCCTTCAGCGTGCACTACGAGCGGCAGGGCGCGGATCAGCGCCGCTACACGGGTCGGGAAGGCGGAGACGCGCTGCTCTCCCTGGGGGAGGCGGAGCTGGGGCACCTGCCTGGCAAGCTCTTCGCGTGCTTCGGTGATGGGCAGGGCAGCTGCGTCAAGGGCAGCTTCGTCGCCACGCCATGTTTCAGCCGCGTGGATGGTCGCGCGATTCGAGAGGGGGTCGGGCTTGAGGATGAGGCCCTCGAGCCGGCGCGGGAGGGAGACACGGAAGAGGTCGTGATCCCGACGGCAGGCGGGGGTGATACGGAGGGATCGCGGGAGCCGCTGCCCGCGTTGGAGGCGCCCGAGGCGGCGCAGGAGCAGGCTGAGTGATGTCTGATCGTACGCTGAGTAGTGTCGCAATAGCGCTGGCGGCGCTTGGCATGCTCATGGGCTGTGAAGCCGCCACCTTCCCGGCCTCGGCCCCGACCTTCGAGCAGGTCTCGCCGATCCTCGAGGCCTCCTGTGCGGAGTGCCACGGAGGCCAGACACCCGCCGCCGGTTGGGCCGTCACTCGCTACATCGACGTGATCGGCTGCGCTCAGGATCAGCTCAGGTCTCCGACCCTCCCTGGGGACGAGTCGTCGATGCTGATCGCCGTATTGGATCAAGAAGACCACGCGGGTCTGTTGACCGGGGTCGAGCGCGCGACGCTGCTGGCCTGGCTCGAGGCGGGGGCTCCGTCCCGTCCGCCGGCCATGCACCCCATAGGCTTCGCGGATCCACGTTCGGACGAGTTCCACGGGGCCGTCCTGCGGGCCGAGCGCTGGCAGCGCATGCTCGATCCATCGCTCCCGGGCTCCTGCGGCCGCTGTCACGAGGGCGCGCCCACCCGGCCCGAGGGGGTCACGGGCACGGCCTACGAGGCGCCGACCTGCACCAGCTGCCACGACGAAGCCGACGGCGTGCTCGCGTGCTCCACCTGCCACGGCTCCAAGGGGCACGCCTATCCGCCTCGGGACGCCTGCTTCTTTGGCGCGGACGCGGGCAACGCCGGCGTTCACGCGAAGCATGTGGATCAGGTCGGCCTCGAGTGTAGCGTCTGCCACGGCGAGCACACGACGGACTTCAGCGGTATCCACGGCGACGGTGTGGTGCAGGTGGTCTTCTCGGATCCCCGCGCGGAGAACTTCCCTGATGGATCATCCTCCACGGCGAGCTACAACGAGGTGGACAAGACCTGCACCGTGGGTTGCCACGATCGCGGGGGTGACGAGCCGATTCCGACCTGGAGCGCAGACCTGCGTCTGAATTGCAACTCGTGCCATCAGGCCCCTCCGCCTGATCATTTCGCTGGCGCCTGTTCGGACTGTCACGCCGAGCCCAACGCCGACGGCACGGCGCTGACGCCCGGGCCACTCCACGCCAACGGGCAGGTCGACCTGGGAGACGGTTCGGGCGACTGCACGGCGTGTCATGGGGTCGACGAGGAGGGCTGGCCCGCGGACGGCGCTCACCCCTCCCATCGGGAGCCCACCCTGCGGATTCGGGTCCCCTGCGATTCGTGTCACATCGTGCCGATCACTCCCTTGGATCCGGGTCACTTCGATGACACGCCCGGGCCCGAGGTCACGTTTTCGGGGCTGGCCACCGCGCGCGGCGCCACGCCGAGCTACGACGGGAGCGGCTGCAGCGACGTGGCGTGTCACGGCGCTGGGCTCTCCGGGGGTAGGCTGACCTCGCCCGTGTGGACGGCCGATGACGGCGCGGCGGCGCAGTGTGGCGCCTGCCACTCCATTCCACCGCCCGCACCTCACCCCGACTCCTCGAGCTGTGCGTCCGCCGTCTGCCACGGCGACGAGATCGTTCCGACCGACCCGCCGATGATCTCACCTCCGGGGCGCTCGCTCCACATCGACGGCATCGTGCAGCATGGAAGGGGGACGCCGTGAAGCGGCTTCTCGTGACACTGGTTTTGGTGGTCGTCTCGGCCTCATCCGGCCTGGCTCAGGCGCAGTCGCAGGACGAGAGACCCGCGAGCATTCGGGTCCGCACCGACGTGGTCGTGCGCTGGGCTCCGCGCTGGGTCTTGCAGGCACGCGAGACGGAAGTGGGCGCGGTGCAGCGCTTCTGGCATCGGGTGGACGAGTTGCCCATGACGCTGCGGCTCTCCCTCGACGCCGACAGGCTGATGAAGGGACGAATCGGCGTTCACCTGGCCACCTGGGGGACCCTCGACCTGACCGTGGACACGGAGGGCGGGATCGCCGCTGGAGACGTAGCCCTGGGGTACGTCGACGCGCGTCTGGGCAAGGCGAAGGTCTGGCTCGGCCGGCGCTTCATCACCTGGGGACCGCCCGGTGGACTGCATCTGGACGGTGCCGGCGCCGACGTGGACATCTCTCACGGCTTCTCGGTCGAGGCGTTCGCGGGGCGGCCCGTGGTCTCTCGCATGCTCACGAGCACCGGCGCTTCGGGGAACCTCACGCAGCCGACGGGCGCCTACGGAGGGCGCGTGTCCTGGGTTCGAGCCGGCTTTGCCTCGGCGAGCGCCGCCTACGTGCAGCGCTGGTCCCATGGACTCGAGACGGACCGCGTGGTCGACGTGGACTTCTCCGCAAGGCCCTCGAACTGGGCCGACCTGAACGGCGGCGCCACCTGGGATGTGCGCACGTCGCGCCCGACACAGGCGCAGATCGGAGTGGATCTGGTCGCCCATCGCGCCTTCCGCTTGCTGGTCCTCGGGAGCTACGTCGACCCGCGCGCGCTGCTCCCCGATTGGTCGGTCCTGAAGGCCTTCTCCAGCATGCTCTACACAGAGGCGGCGCTCGGCGGCACCCTGCGTGTCAGCAACGGTGTTCATCTGCGGGTCGAGGGCGCCTACCGGCGCAGCTGGCAACCCGATCGACAGGACGGAGAGACGCTCAACGGCTATCGCATCGACGCCTATGTTCGGGGTGTGCCCTGGGGAGGGCGGCCGGGTTATCGCGTGATGGTTTCACGCCGTGACGATGGCGCCATGGGCTACACCCTGGTGCAGGCTGCGGTCGCCTTCGAGACGACTCGAGATCTTCAGCTGGCGGTCGAGCTCTCGGCGGCCTTCGACGACGCGCTGGAACGCGAGGCCTACGTAGGGCGCTTGTCGGGAGAGTATCGCGTCGCCTCCGCGTGGACCGTCGGAGCGGCGCTGGACGTCTCCCGCACACCCACCGCGGACGCAGAGGTGCGTGGCTTGCTTCGGGCGGTTTATCGCCGGGGAGTGTCCCAATGATTCGCAGCCTGTTCTCGGAGGTCGCAGACCGCAGCGTCCCGTGGCTCTCGTCGGTGGTGCTGCTCGCAGGCCTGCTCTTCGGAGCGGGCGCGTGCTCCCATCAGGAGGGCCCGGCGCGCGATCACATCAAGTTCTCCCACGGCTCGCACATGGTCTTGGGCGCCTCGTGTCTCGTCTGCCACGGAGAGGCGGCCAGCCCCGACGCCGGCACGGGCGCCGTAGGGCGTCCCCTGATGCCCGCGGAGGACACCTGCAAGGGCTGCCACATGGAGGGCGAGCAGGCCGCGTGCACGTATTGCCACACGGATCCCGCCCACCCGAGCACCTACATGCCTTCCGATCGGGACACGCGCTGGCGCCACTCTACACACCAGGCTCCGCAGCGAGGTCAGTGCCAGCGCTGTCATCGCAGCGTCGGCTCGGAGGAGACGGTGGCCGGCTACAGGCCCGATGTGCCCGACATGGCCACCTGTCTAGGCTCGTGTCATCAGCAGCAGGTGCGCTCCTTCGACTGTGCCTATTGTCATCGGGACCTCAGCCGCTTCCGCATGGACCAGGTGTCTAGCGTCGACCATGGATCGGGCTGGGTCAGGCGCCATGGGCGCCACGCCAGGCAGGACGCCAACCTGTGCACGCAATGCCACGAGCCCACCTTCTGTAGCGACTGCCATGAGGCGTCCGTGGGCGCACCCCTCGAGCTGCGTGAGCCCATGCGTGTGTACCGTGACTTCGTCCATCGGGACGACTTCCTCTCGCGGCATCCCGAGGAGGCGCGCCTCGAGCGCGGCATGTGCGCACGCTGCCACGGCGTGAGCTACTGTGACGACTGCCATCGGCAGCGCGGCATCGGTGGATCGGTCGCCCCGGGCAGCCCTCATCCCCCCGGCTGGCTCGACCCGACCTCCGCCAACGGGCACGCGCGCTCCGCCCGACGGGACATCACTCTCTGCGCCGCCTGTCACGAGTCGGACGCGGACACCCTGTGTGCGGCTTGCCATCGCGTCGGTGGCCCCGCCGGCATCAACCCACATCCACCTGGCTTCGCGGCCGGGCGAGATCCTCTGGCTCACGCCGTCTGTCGGGTCTGTCACCTACGATGACCAAGGTCGGTTTCAGTCTCTTGCTCGCGGTCGCCCTGACTGCGCCGCTCTTGACCCGCCCGGCCCGGGCGGAGGAGACATGCATCCTCTGCCATCGACAGCTTCGTGAGGCTCGACTGCGTCGGCCCGCGGTCGAGTGGCCGACCAGCATCCACGCACAAGAGGAGGTCTCCTGCGTGCTCTGTCACGGCGGCAACGGTGAGGACGAGACGGTCAGCGCTCATGATCCCGACAGTGGTTTCATCGGACGTCTCAGCCCCATGCAGCAGGCGGAGCGCTGCGGCGGCTGTCACGGATCCACCGAGGGCGATCACGCTCCGGACGAGGCTAGCGATGCCTGGGCGCAGTGGCGGCAGAGCGCCCACGGGCGAGCTGCGGAGGCGGGCTCCTTCGCGCCGGGCTGTGCTGACTGTCACGGCGCTCACGCGGTTCATGAGGTGACCGATCCGCGGGCGACGGTAAGTCGCGCCAACGTGGTCGAGACCTGCGCCTATTGCCACGCGGATCCCGGGCTGATGGCGGACACGACGCTGCCCGACGATCAGTACGACCAATACATCGAGAGCGTCCACGGCCGGAAGCTCGCCGAGGGAGACCCCGACGTGCCCACCTGCGCCGATTGTCACGACGCCCACGGCGCGCGTCACGGCACGGAGGCGGCGGCCACGGGCTGCAAGCATTGCCACGAAGAGATCGGCGCAGCCTTCGATCGGGGCCGACACCACGAGGTGTTCGCGAACTACGGCTTCGTGGATTGCGTCGAGTGCCACGGCAGTCACGAGGTGGCCGAGCCCGGCGCCTGGCTGATCGGCGGTGGCGCCCAAGCGGCGTGTCGACGCTGTCACGGGCGCGGTCAGGAGGTCTTCGACAAGGTGCGTAAGCTGGGCGTGGACGTGAACCGAGCCGAACAGGCGCTCGCTGCGGCGAGTGACGAGAAGCGCCAGGAGCTCGAGGAGACGCGCCGAGGCATGGTGTTGGCGCTGCACGCGCTCGACATCGACGGCGTGAGCGGCGCAGCGGATCGGATCGTGAGCAGCGTAGGTCCGGTCGACACGACAGACGCACAGGCAGCCCCGTCGAGCCATCAGCCCGCCCACGCTGGGCGCGCTTTCTGGAGTGCCGTGGTTCTGGGTGGGCTCTTCTTGCTGACGCTCCTGGGGGGCGTGCTCGTGGGGCGCGCGCGCAGGAGGCGCTCATGAGCCCGCGTCACAGAACGTCCGCGCTGAAGCTCGCAGCTTGGTTCTTCGTCTTGGGCGCCTCGGGTGCGGGCGCGCTCTTTGCAGGGCGTCTGGCAATTCGCGCCGAGGTTCACCATTCGAACGAGTTCTGCGTCGGTTGTCATTCGGCGGCCCCCGCCCATCTGGGAGACCACTCCGATATCGCCTGTGCGGAGTGCCACGCGATCCCGCAGGGTCAGGAGACCTGGCTCTGGTTCGCCGAAGTGCGTGGTAGCCAGGCTGCTCCGGAGCACGGTGCGGTCGAGGACGGCGGCTGCAAGAGCTGCCATCAGAGGGACGCAGACGCGTGGACAGACCTGAGCACCTCGAGCGGACACGCTACCCACGCAGACCTGGTCGCGTGTACGCGTTGTCACGACGGGTCGCTGCACGGCCAACAGGATCCGGACGAGGCCTGCACCTCCTGTCACGAGGCCCCGAACTCCGAGGAGCCCACTGCGGGCGTGGCCTGCACGACCTGCCACAACTTCGCCGCGGCGCCGTCATTCATCGCCCTCGGAGATCAAGAACGTCGCCGTCCCGACGCCGCCCCCGGAGACGAGCCCGTGGTCGACGCGTCCCGGCTTCACGGCACCGTGGAGTGCGGTCGTTGTCACGACCCGCATCGGCCCGATCCGACCGGCGAGGTCGCCGCGGACTGCGAGGGCTGTCACCGGGTGGACCTGCCGGAGCAGGTGGCGGGCGGACCTTCGGGACACCAGAACTGCCGCGGCTGTCACGACATCCATGGCCCGATGGCGCAGCCCGCCGTCGAGTGCATCCAATGTCACCGCATGCCCAACGGACGTAGCGGGACGCAATGGGAGATCTCCCCCACACCCGTGCCGGAGGTCGAGCGTGCACGTCTGCGCGCGTCGATCAGCCACGAGGCGCAATGCCAGCGCTGCCACAAGCCTCACACCTGGGTCGCGGACGCGACGCGTTGCGCGGAGTGCCACGAAGAGAAGGTGAACTCCATCGCGCAGATGCCGCCTGAGAGTCATGGCAACTGCCTGGGTTGTCATGACCCGCATCGGGCGCCGCCCACGACTAAGATCTGCGCGAACTGCCACCAGGACAAGACGCGCGCAGTCCGCGCGGCGCGGCCCGCTCGGCACCGCGATTGCACCAGCTGTCACGATCCTCACCAGCGCAAGCCCGCGGCCAATCGCGTCTGTGGTTCCTGTCACGCCGCGCCCCACGGGCAGCTTCAGAATCAGCCCGCCCAGCACCGCAACTGCGTCTCGTGCCACAACCCGCACGGGAACCCGCTGCGCGGAGCTCAGAGCGCGTGTGCTCGATGCCATCGGGAGAAGAGCCAGGCGCTGGCCCGCGCCGGTCGGGCCGTGCCTCGGCAGCATCGCTGCGCCAACTGTCACGTCCCGCACCAGTTCGCGCCCGCCACCAACGCCCTGCGGCGCTGCTCTTCCTGTCACGCACAGCCGAGCGCGGCCAGCGCCAATCACAGGGACACCTGCACGAACTGCCATACGCCGCACCAGGCGCCCATGGGCAGGGCGGCCAACTGTGCGGGCTGTCATCAGGCTGTGCGTCCCGCGGTCCGCGGGCATCAGCAGTGCAACCGCTGCCACCGGCCCCACCGCAAGGCGGAGGCGGCCCTGGGGCAGTGCCGCAGCTGCCACGCCTCCGAGGTGCGCGCGCTCGCGAGTTGGCCCTCGGGCTCACCCCACCGCGGTCAGTGTGCGCGTTGCCACACGCCCCACAACGAGGGGCGCATCGCGGCCTGCTCTAGCTGCCACCAGGATCACCAGAACCGCCGCCACATGGGGGTCCACCGCCAGTGCACGGGCTGCCACAAGCCGCACCGACCGCGCCCGGCGAACAGCGATTGGCAGAGCCGCTGCGGAGACTGTCATCGGGCGCAGGCCGCCGGAGTCGCGCGCTCGAGTGGCACCCACACACGCTGCAAGAACTGCCATCAGGTGCCCGGGCCGCCCCTGCCGACCTGCGCAGGCTGCCACGAGAACCAGAGGAGTCGGCTGCTGCACTCCGTGCCTCAGCACGGCACCTGCAGCACCTGCCACGAAGACCACAGCAACGCACCGCCCACCCGGCGGAACTGCACCCACTGTCATAGGGATCGTCAGAACCATTTCCCCGACGCCCAGACGTGTCAGAGCTGCCACCCCTTCCGGCCCGGCGCGCCCGTACGCATGCGCGGCGGACGAGCCGGGCGCTGAGGAGGACTCAGGCGGGGAGCTTCGCGGCCCGCAGACTGAGGACGGCGATGCCTCCCTCGGTGCGGATCCCGACGCGCAGGTGGTCGGCATCGTTGGCGGGCGTCCACAGGGCCTCGCCTCCCTCGCCATCGACGGCGCCTTCAGCCTCCCAGCGGGCGCTGAAGTTCGCGGACACGCCGCCGACGCGCACACGCACGGACTCGCCCTCGCGCTCGACGATCAGCCGCGGCCGGGGAGGCGCGTAGAGAGCGACGGCGCGGCTGCGCTCGGCGCCCACGGGGGAGGTGTCGCGCCACTGGTCGATCAGTCGGCGGACGGGCACATCCGGCGTCAAGGCGGCGCCCGCGTCTGAAGGTGCGGGATCCACGACCATACCGGCGTCGGCGGGTGGCGGGTCGACGACGCTGGCGTCCATGCTGGCGTCGCTGCCTGCGTCCGTCACGCCTGCGTCGGGCGGCAGAGGATCGCTGATGCCGACGTCCATCCCAGCGTCCGCCGGCGCCGGGTCGACCACGTTGACGTCCATGCCGGCGTCCATGGGCGGTGGGTCGACGACGGTGGCGTCCATGCCCGAGTCGGGTGGAGGCGGGTCGACCGAGGTGGGCCCGTTGCCGCACGCCGTGGCGGAGAGCGCTAGCGTCGCGCTCAAGGCCGCGCTCATGGTCATGCGCCCCACGCCCGCTGAGTTCTTCTTGGCCTCATCGGCGAGCCTCGGCGGGATCGCACGCGTCGTGGCCTCGACGTCGTCCATCTCTTCGTGCCACTCGGCGTCCGCGGCTGCGATGCGCATGCCGAGGTCCGCGGTCGCGCGTGCGACGCCGTCGCTGTCATCCACATCGAGCCTCTCGGCGAGCTCGATAGCCTGCTCGAGGAAGTCCGCTGTCTGCTCGGCGATGGCCCGGGAGAGGCCGCGCGCACGTCGCGTCACGTGGCGTACGCTGGGGTGCTCCGCGCCGAAGAAGTGCTCGAGCACCTTGGCCAGATAGCCCAAGCCCATGTAGCGGTTGCCCACACCGCCCGGAGCGAAGTTGCGCTCTCGGAAGGCCGCCGCGGAGATGCGAAAGAGCAGCTCCGAGCGAGGATCTTCGAGCCGATAGTCGTAGCCCAGGTAGCTGCCGCTGAGCGTGCCTCGCGCTTCGAGATCGCGCATCAGCGGCGTGCCATAGTAGGGCTCGGCGCGACAGAAGTTGAAGGGGTGGTCGAGGTGCTCGCGCACGAAGGCGACGTTCTCGCGCACGTCCTCGAGACGCGTGTCGGGCTCGAAGACCAGCAGGTTGTAGCAGGTGAAGATGCCCGCCTCGGCGCAGGCCGCGAGGGCGCGTCCCACGCTCTCCTGTTGGGTGCCGCGTCGCAGATGCTTGCCGCCCGCCTCGGAGGCGTTCTCCACGCCCACGTAGAGGCGGATCACGCCGAGGTCGGCCAAGGCGTGCGCCAACTCCACGGTCAGTGTGTCGGGGCGGCACTTGCCGACGATGCCCAGCTCGCCCACGCCTCGTGCGTCGAGCTCGGCGCGGATCGCGCGCATGCGCTCGAGCGTCGCCTCGGGCTTCGGCAAGAGCAGGTTGTCGTCGTGGAAGCAGAAGATGCTCGGCCCCGCCTGCTTCCACAGCCCCGCGATCTCGTCTGCGATGTTCGCGGGGCTGCGCAGCCGGAAGCTCGCGCCGCCGGTCTGGGATCGTGCGTCGCGGTAGCCCGTGGTGATGGAGCAGTAGGCGCAGCGACCCCAGCAGCCGCGACCGGCCATGATCGGAATGAAGGGCACGCCGAGGTGGCGGGCGTGGGCCCGGTAGCGTTTGGGGAAGGGCAGGGCGTCGAGGTCGGTGGCGAGGGGGCGCAGCTCCGTGCGCATGGCGACGCCGTCGTCCGAGAGCAGAGCGAGACCCGCCACCTCACGCAGATCGCCGCCCGTGTTCAGTGCCTCGAGCAGCGCCGCGAAGCTCGCCTCCCCGTCGTGCAGGATCACGCTGTCCACACCGTGGCTACGTTCGAGCACCTCGCGGTAGGCCAAGGACGGGAACTGCCCGCCGCTGCTGATGTGGCCCGTGTAGCCGGCTTCGCGCAGCATGCGCGCGAGCGAGAGGAAGTCGTGGGTGCGATGTTGAAACTGCATCGAGAGCCCCACTAACTCGGGGGAGTCGGCCGCTATCTGTCGGGCCAAGTCGGGTGCGCGCGCCCCGCTGTCGAAGGGATGGATGGAGACCTCGTGTCCCGCCCTCTCGGCGATGGCGGCGAGCATCCCCGCCCCCAGGTTCTCTTCCAGATCCGCACAGATGAGCGCGATACGCATAGCTGACCTCCTAGTCGATGTGTCAAGCCTCAGCCGAAGGCATGTCGGGGTGTTGATTCTGCGCAATTGACAGATCGAGGCTAAGGTGCTGGCTCACACCATTCCCGCGCGGAGTGCCAGTCGCTGACGTCAGCCCAGAGTGCCGCAGCGGTTGCTGACGCAGGCGGCCGCCGCGTCGCAGCAGTCGCTGTCCGCTCGGCAGGCTTCGCCTTCTTCGGAGCAGCTCACGCGATCGGGCGGCACGCAGACCGGGCCCGCGCCCTCGTCACGGCAGAAGCCGCTGCAGCACTCGCCGCTGGTCGCGCATCCACGCGCGTCGGCGCGGCATGGTGCTTCCGTCCACTGGGCCGCCATGTTGTCCGTCGTGCGGTCTTGCTGAGGCAGCCAATAGGGCGCGAAGCTCGGGTCCGAGCCGGCGGTCGGCGAGTCGCTCACGGCCGCGACCCAGAGCTGCCGGCGACCCGAGCCGGCGGTGCCCGCGCGGGAGTTGCCGTAGTCGCGCGTGCTGAAGAAGGCGAGCCAGAAGTAGCCACCCTCGTCGAAGGGCGAGAAGGTCGGGTAGTAGCTCTGGGTGGCGCCCGCGTTGAGGCGCTCGAGCAGGTAGGTGGTGCTGCCATCGCGGCTGACCATCTTCAGGGTGGCGTCCCGGGCGATGGTGCGAGGCGTCGCGCCGGGGCCGCGGTCTTCACGCGCGCGGCTGTGTTCGCCGTGCTGGAACGCCAGGAAGGCCGAGTCTGGGGACCAGCTCGGGTGGGCCACGGCCAGGCCCGCGCCGGGGAAGATCATGCTCGAGGGTCCGAAGGCGTCGGGGCCCGAGACGGGGATCAGGGAGAGGTCTGCCCGGGTGAAGTCCACGGCCCAGCTGCCGTTGGTGCCCGAGGCGTAGGCGACGGAGCTTCCGTCCGGAGACCAGGTGGGATGGGCCGCACCCGCCGTGGGCAGGCCCGCGCCTCCCGCCGACATGCGCGCGCCCGTGTCGCCGTCCATCAAGAAGAGCTCGTTGCCATAGCTCGCGACCAGCCGGGTCGTGTCTGGGCTGAAGGTCGCGCCCAGAAACTTCTGCACGCTCGGCGGCACCAAGGTGGGCGCCGGGTCCACGCTGAGGTCCGCCGTCAGGTCGAAGATCGCGCCATAGTCGCCTCCGTCCCACAGCTCCGCGGCCATCTTGCGCCCGTCGCGGCTGATGGTGTGGCAGGCGACGCAGCGTCGTCCGTCGCTCGGTCGCGCAGGCGGCGTGGGCATGAAGTCTTCGCGACCGGTTCCATCGCCTCGGATGCGCTGGATGCGGCCCTCGGAGAGATCCCAATAGTAGATGGCGCCGCGGATGGTGGCGTCGGCGAAGCGGAAGCTGCGCGGCGAGCCGGCGATCACCTCACCGCTGCTGGCCTCGAAGCGATCGACCGTGAGCGTGATGCTCGTCTCGGGTGCGGACTCGGCCAGGGCGCGCCAGGCGCTGGCCGGCACGGCGTAGTGGTCGTCGCCATCCCAGGCGAGGTAGGCCGTGATGCGCACCGCGGGTAACACCATGCGCAGGCGGTAGAGATCGCCGCTGGCGCCTCCGTCCCACTGAATGTCGGCCGCCGCCACGTTGCCCGGAAAGACCGTGCCTTCGAGGGGATAGAGCAGGTCCACGCGTCGGCTGGCGTCGATCACGGGCGCTGGGCTGAAACGGTCTGCCGCGTCTGCGGGCGCGCCCGGCGCCAGGATGACCGCTTCGATCTCCACGTGCACGGTGGTCGTCGCGGTCATGCCCAGAGCCTCCACCGTGACCTCGACGTCGCCCGCCACGCTGCCCGCCGCCGTGAACACGCCGCTGGTGCTGTCGACGTCGCCCACCACGCTCGCCGGTGCGGACCAAAACCCCGTCGGGATGTTCTCGGTGCTGCCGTCGTCGAAGCTGGCCTCGATGTCGAGGTCGACGCTCGCGCTGGCGCCGTCCCGCGCCACCAGGCTGGGCGCGTCGGGCGTGATGGCGATGGAGACGAGCGTGCGCCGACCGCCGTCTGGCAATGTGGCGTCGAAGCCGCCGCCGCTGTCGACTCCGGAGTCGCCTGGTGGTCGCGCCACGCAGGCGCCGTCGACGCAGGTCTCGGAGAGCGCACAGTCCGAGGGGATGCTGCAAGGTCTCGTAGGCGCCGGGTTGCTCGCAGAGCAGGCCCCGAGCAGTAAGGCGGCGAAGACCATGGTAGAGTGAATAGACGTGCGCATCATCGCAGCAAGGTAGCAGCGTCTGCCGGCAATCCCCAGGTGCATCCGCGCCCCGGCCAGGCTTGCGCGCACGAGGTCGTGCACATGGCTCCGGTCGAACTCGGCGGGTCTGGTTAGAGGTAGGTGACGAATCCCAGGAAGGGAGTGAAGTACACCGACAGGCTGCTGAGATTCCTCACCAGGACCTCACCCCGGCCGCCGAGGTCCAAGGAGAATTGGGGAGTGATGTCAATCTCGAGACCAAGTGCGAAGTCGCCGCCAGCCAGGGCTCGGAAGCGAGTCCGGTCGCCCGTCGTCTCGCTGGGCAAGTTCAGCGAAATGCCGATTTCTCCGAACGGATGGAAGCGATTCTTCGGCAGCGCAGACACGCGGAAAACGGCAGCCACAGACAGACCAAGGTAGCTGTAGTGGTCTGCCGTGAGCCAGCGCGCGCCCACCGATACACCGACGCCAACGCCCATGGAGTTCTCGTAGCCGAGCATCGCGCTGAGCGTGGTTCCGAGCGCTAGCGGGTCGGTGCCGAGGCTCGGACCGCCGCGGCCTCGCAAGAAAAACCAATCTTGGTCGGCCGTGTCTGCGACTGCGGTGTCGCCTTGTGTTGTCTGCGCCACGATCATCGCGTCCTGCACTGCTGGCTCGGGCGCGAGGGGCGAGACATTGGGTTGTGCCCCATCCGACACCACGCCCTGCCCTCCGACGGCCGGGCTGTAGGCGCGGGCTGTAGGCACGGCCCCAAGAACGATACACGCCGCAGCGGCGAAGGCCACGACTCCAACACTAGTACGTTCTCTCATCACAACACTCCTGGGATTCAACTTCTTTTCGCAGTTGTTCGGCCGCACGTACACATTCAACGGCAGCATGGCGTGATCGGGGCGCACCGCGATGAAGGCGCGCGCCGCAGACAAGGGCTTCAGCTTCCCCTAGCTGGTCGACGCTACGCAAGAGATCCCGCGGGCCTATGACGCGGCCTGCGCAGCCGACATCTTCCTCTTGGATGCGGCTCGCCGGCTGGTCTACAACGGACGCTGGGCAGCACGCGCCACGATCTACGCCGCGCCATCGACGCGACCTTGTCCGGCGCCGAACTCGACTTCGACGTCGTGCCTTCCATGGGCTCTCCATGACGCTGGCGTTGGGAGCTGATACATAGCGGCGCGATGTGTGGCTTCATCGGTCTTGTCAGCGCGGGCGTCCGGGATGTGGCGCCGTCGATCCATCTGGCGCTCTCCGCGCTGCAGCATCGCGGGCAGGACTCTGCCGGTATCGCGACGCTGAGCGAGCAGGGGTCGCGCTTCTCGTTTCGGCGTGGGCTCGGCGCGGTCGCCACGGCCTTGAGCGAGGCCGATGTGCGCGCGCTGCCGGGCGTGGTTGGTGTCGGTCACGTGCGCTACCCGACCATCGGGCGCGGGGTGCTCGAGGACGCTCAGCCCTTCTTCTATCGGCAGCCGGGCATCCTGATGGCCCACAACGGCAACATCACGAACTACGAGGAGCTGCGGCTCAGCCTGCTCGAGCGCTCGATCCACCTGATGAGCCACTGCGACGTGGAGCCCGCGCTCTGCGAGCTCGCGGACGCCTTGATGCGCGCCCGGCCCGCACATCACACGACGGCGGATCTGCTCGAGGCGTTCCGCGAGCTTCAGCGGCGCGTGCGCGGCAGCTACTCGTTGGTGGCGGCGCTGCGCCTGGACGGTGAGGAGACTCTGGTGGTCTTCCGGGATCCCCACGGCCTGCGCCCGGCTGTGCTCGGCAGGCGGAGCGACGGCAGCTTCATGGCGGCGAGTGAGTCCGTGGCCCTCGACGCGCTGGGCTTCTCGCGGCTCGACGATCCCGCCCCGGGGGAGGTGGTGATCCTGCGCGCCAATCGCGAGCCCGAGCGTCACGCCCTCGAGTCGCGCGAGCCTGCGCCCTGCGTCTTCGAGTACATCTACTTCGCGCGCCCCGACGCCGTGCTCGGAGGTCGCAGCGTGTACGAGGTACGTCTGGCCCTCGGGCGTGAGCTGGCCAAGCGCTTGGCCGACAAGGGCGTCACGGCGGACGTGGTCTTCCCTGTGCCCGACACGGCGCGCCCGGCGGCCACGGCCGTCGCCGAGCAGCTCGGCCTGCCTCTGCGCGAAGGCTTCATCAAGAACCGCTACAGCGGCCGCACCTTCATCATGCCCGACGCGCTCACACGCGAGACGGCGCTGCGCCTGAAGCTCAACCCGATCCCCGCGGAGATCAAGGATCGCCGCGTGCTCTTGGTCGACGACTCCATCGTGCGTGGAGCGACGCTAGCGCGGGTGGTGGCGCTGCTGCGCGACACGGGCGCGCGCGAGGTGCACCTCGCCATCCACGCGCCGCCGGTGCGCAACCCCTGCTACTACGGCATCGACATGTCCACGGAGGAGGAGCTCTTCGCGCGCAAGCTCGATGTGGACACGGAGGACGTGGACGCCCTCGAGCGGGCGGGCGCCGAGGCTCTCGCTGTGGACTCGCTGACGTGGCTGCCCGTCGCCGCCATGGACCGCGCCTTCCCCGGGCCGCGCTGCGCCGCCTGCTTCGATGGCCACTACCCCGAGCCCCTCGACGACTCGCATCGCGACGCCATCACTCGCGACCGCCGCAGCCTCAGGTCGGTCTGACTCTCGCCGCGCCTTCAGTCGCAGCGCCCGCCGTCGAAGGCCGTGACCTGCGCTCGCAGGGACTCTTGGTGCGCGAGCCAGGCGTCTCGAATCGAGCTCGGGACCCGGTGGTCCTCCAGAGTCTGGCGCAGGATCGTCAGCCGTCGGGCGAACTGACCGCCCATGATGCGGTGTCGGGCGTGGGCGTCGCGGATCGAGCGCCCGGCGTATTCGATCTCGGCGCCCAGGAACACGGCCGCGTGTTGATACTCGAAGCGTTTCGTGCGCTCACGGTTGGCGCGAGCGAAGAAGAAGCCGATCATCGGATCGTCGAAGCAACGGTCCACGAAGTCGTCTACGAGGGCGCGCAAGGGCGCTTCGCCTCCCAGCTCGTCGAAGCGCGTCATGACCACATCATGGGGTCGGTCAGCCGCTTCGCCAAGGGGGTCAATGCGCTCGAGGCGGATGGGGAAGACGCTTGATCTCCGCCGTCCGGAAGCGGCGTGCGGTCGGTCCGTAGAGCAGCAGGGCGAAGACGAGGGCGATGCCCCCAGCGCCCAGCAAGGGCAGGGTGACGGCGGCCGGCTGGGACTGGCTCATGCCAAAGCCGCCGGCGCCCATCAGCAGCAGGCCTGCCAGGCTCACCAGGCGCAGGATCGACAGCGCCAGATCCCTCAGGCGCCCCACGATGGCCAGCAGCCCGACGAAGAGCGCGCAGCCGAGCAGCCCGAGGCCCACGGGCCCGAAGAGCGGGTCTACGTCCGTGCCGGCGAACCATGGCCGCATGCGTGCGGGCAGCCCCCGCTGATCGAGGGCGACGAGGCGCAAGGGGCTGATGGCGACCACGCCCCGACCCGGCAGCTCGAGCTCGAGCTCGATGCGGCGCAGCGTGTCTCCCTCACGGCCCGCGTAGGGGATGCGGAAGGGCCGACTCTCGAAGCTGCCCTCCAGAGCTGCGGTGGCGCCCGCGCCATCCGTCGCCACGCGGTAGCGATGGCCTTCGCCGTAGTCGAGCCACAGCACGAGCTGCGCCGCCGGAGAGATGTCGCGACCTCGCACGTTGCCTCGCAGCTCGACCACGGCGTGGGGGCAAGTGGGCACCTCGAGGGAGAGCAGGCGGCGAGGCCGATCTCGGCCGCCGCGCACGGCGAGCCACTCCACGTCCCCTTGTCGCCCCAGGCGACCACCGGCCGCGTGGGCCTCGTCCGCTGTGAACTCGTGGCTCAGCACCAGCATGTCCGCGTGCGCCCGAGCGGGCATCAGCAGTGACGTCAGCAGGAGCGCGAACAAGGCCTGCGAGGTCTGCGGGCGAGAGGGCATGGCGGAATCCTATCAGCCCTGGGCCGGCCGGCTGATATGCTCCGGCCCTCTCAGGGAAAGCAGAGTGGCCATGGTGTTGATGCCGGATCCAGAGCGCACGCGACGTCGAGTCGGGTTGGCCCTCTATCTCATCGGGCTCTCCTTCGGGGGGCTGCTGCTCTTCCTCACCTTCGTGGGAATCCCCGTGGCCACGGGGCAGTTCGGCATGCTCGGTCTGATGTGCATCGGCGCCGTGCTCGCGCTGCCTGCGGGCGCAGCCTACCTCACCATCCCGCGCTTGCTCGATCGCTACGATCCCGAGCCGTGGTACGCGCTGATCGCCTGCCTGGTCTGGGGCGGGATCGCCGCCACGGGGTATTCGGCGGTGATCAACACCTTGGTCAGCAGTCTCATCGGAGGATCCACCGGAGAGCTCGTCGCCACGGTGGTGAGCGCGCCGATCGTCGAGGAGGGCTTCAAGGGGCTCGCCATCTTCGGCGTCGCGTACTTCCTGCGCCGCGAGTTCGACGGAGTAGTGGACGGAATCATCTACGCCACCTTCACCGCCATCGGCTTCGCCGCCATCGAGAACGTCATCTACTACGCGCGCGCTGCGGGCCACGACGCTCTGGGCATGACCTTCGTCATCCGTGGCCTGATCGCTCCGTGGGGACACCCCGTCTACACCTCCATGACCGGCATCGGCTTCGGCGTCGCCCGCGAGACGCGCAGCAGCGTGCTGCGTTGGACGGCACCACTGCTCGGCTATTTCGGGGCCGTGGCGCTGCACGCGATCTGGAACGGCTCCGCCGCCATCTCCGACGGACTGGGCGAGGGCGGAGGCGCGTTCTTCGTCTGCATGCTGCCCGTCTGGCTGCTCTTCGTGTTGGTCTTCTTGGTGCTGGTGATCTTCCTCGTGCGTCGAAGGGGGCGGATCATCCGCGAATATCTCGCCGACGAGGTCGCCCTCGGAAACCTCACGACGGACGAGGTCGATCTGGTCTGCTCCGCCTTCGGGCTACTTCAAGCGCGCTCCCGCTACGGCAAGACGGGGGTGCTCTTCGTACGCGCCGCGGCTCGCTTGGCGCTCTCGAAATGGCACACGGTGCGGGCGCAGGACACGCAGAACAGCACCGTGAGCATGGGCTTCATCGTGCCTCTACGTCAGCGTCTCGCGGAGCTACGCGCGCAGATGCAGAGCGGAGCCAGGCGATGAGGCTCTCTCTCTTCGTGGCGTGTGCGCCTGGGCTCGAGGGTTTGCTCCAGGGTGAGGTGCGGCGCGTGCTCGGCCCGAGGAAGAAGTGCGAGGTGGTCGCCGGTGGGGTGGAGCTCACGGGAGACGTCGCGGCAGTGATGCGCCTGAACCTCGAGCTGGCCCTCGCCTCGAGCGTGCGGGTGCGCATCGGCGAGGTGAAGGCCAAGCGCTTCGACGCCTTCGCGCGCAAGACGTCGCGTCTGCCCTTCGAGCGCTTCATCGATCCCGAGCGCGAGTACGAAGTGCGCGCCACCACCCGCCACTCTCGCCTGTACCACACGGGCGCCATCGCCGAGCGCGTGGCCTGGGCCGTCGCCACCCGGCTCGGTCGTCAGGCGCCGCCCGCGAACCCGGAGGCTGGCGCCGAGCAGGCCTCGCCCAGCGTGCTGCACGCCCGCTTCGTGGACGACGTCTGCACCCTCAGCGTCGACACCTCGGGCGCTCCCCTGCATCGCCGGGGCTATCGACTCGAGAGCGCGCGGGCGCCACTGCGTGAGGATCTAGCGCGCGCCCTGGTCGAGGTGAGCGGGTGGTCGCCCGGGGCCGCGCTGGTGGATCCACTATGTGGCGCCGGCACCCTGGTGATCGAGGCCGCTCTGCTGGCCCGCCGCCTGGCGCCGGGGCGTTCGCGCCGCTTCGCCTTCATGGACTCGCCGCTCTTTGATCCGGCGCTCTTCGCCGAGATCCAGGCCAAGCTCGCGGCTCGGGCGTCGCCCTGCCTGCCGGTCCGCCTCGTGGGCACGGATCGCGATCCCGGCGCCATCGAGGCGGCGCGGGCCAATGCCGAGCGGGCGGGGGTGGCGGACGACGTCTGCTTCGCCGAGGCGAGCCTCTCGGACGCCCCATCACACTGGCCGGCGCTGACACGGGAGTCGGCGCTGGTGGCGAACATGCCCTTCGGTCAGCGCGTGTCACGCGGGCAGCCGCTCGGCGCCCTGCATCAGCGCCTCGGGGCCTTGGTGGCGGCGCTCCCCGAGCGTCCACGGGTCGCCCTGCTCGTGGCGGATCGCAAGCTCGCCTACCTCACGGGGCTGGACCTCCACCCGGCGTTTCACACCAAGCACGGAGGGCTCTCCGTACACGCCATGGTTGGCCACCAAACTAAAGCTCGAGCGCCGAGCGTCCGAGGGCAGGACGATGGCCCCTCGAGCGAGGCAGCGGAAGCGGGCGCGGCGCGCGCCGAAGGCCAAGGCGCGTCCGGCGGCGGCGGGCCCTGAGGTCGAGGTCCGTGCGCTGATGCGCAGGGCCGACCGCGATCTCGAGGCGGGAGACGCCAAGGCCGCCGCGCAGCGACTCACGCGCGCCATGACTCTCGACCCCACGAACGCCGACGCGGCCCTCGCCCTGGCGCTGCTCTATCACCGTCGGGGCAACCACGACGCCGCTCTGAAGCCTCTGAACGAGGCTCTGCGCCGCGCGCCGGGCCGGCAGGATCTGAAGATCCAGCTCGCTCAGGTGTTGCTCGACGGAGGCCACCTGCCTCAAGCGGACAAGGCCTTCGAGTTGGTGCTCCGCGAGTCGCCCCATGAGCCCTTCAGCCGCTCCGGTCGCGCCACCATCGCCATGCGTCGCGGCCAGCCCGAGTGCGCCATGGAGCTGTTGCAAGACCTGGTCGAGGAGCGCCGCCCCCACGTGAACGCGGCCTCTACCTGGGGTCGCGCCGCGCTCTTGGTCGGGCGCGTGGATGAGGCGAGGGACGTGGTCGAGCGGGCGTTGGTGGGCGCGTCTGATCCCGCCGTGGCGATCCTGGGCCACCTCCTCGGTGATATCCTGGCGAGCCTCCGAGAGCATGCGGGGGCCTTTCGCGCTCACGCTCGGGCGAACGCGGCGACCCGCGTCGAGTACGACCCCAAGGCGCACACACGCGAGGTGGAGCAGCGGCTCGAGCTCGCGCGCTCGGGGGCCTGCGCCTCCCTGGCGCGGGCGAAGGTCGACGGCTCACGGGCGCTCTTGATCGTGGGGATGCCGCGCTCGGGGACCAGCCTCACGGAGCAGATCCTAGCTCGCCACAGCGCGGTCCACGCGGCCGGGGAGCGTGAGGACTTGCGGCTGTTGGAGAAGGCGCTGCGGGCTCAGCACCCCGGCACCCACATGCAGGCGATGACCGAGATGGACGAGGCCTTCGCCACGCGCATGGGCCGCCACTATCTAGAGCGCGTGGGCCACGAGGCGCCCGCCGGCAGCGTGCTGGTCGACAAGATGCCGCAGAACTACCTGCAGCTGGCTCTCGCGGCCTGCGTCCTGCCCGGGGTCCGTGTCGTGCATTGCGTCCGTGACGCCCGCGAGACAGCGCTCTCGTGCTTCTTCCAATCCTTCGGCTCGCAGCAAGCCTTCAGCACGCGCCTCGACTGGCTCGGCCAGCGCATCGTAGAGCAGCGGCGGCTGATGGCGGAGCTGCCCGAGGCGCTGGAGTTGCCGCTGATGACCCTGCACTACGAGCGGCTGGTGCAGGCGCCGGAGCGGACGATCCGTGAGCTGCTCGAGTTCGCGCAGCTGCCCTTCGAGCAGGCCTGTCTCAGCCCGCACGAGAGCGAGCGCCTGGTCAACACAGCCTCCTGGGCACAGGTGAAGAAGCCGATTCACGCGGGCTCCCTGGGCCGCACGGCGCACTACAGCGAGCCGCTCGGACCCCTCGACGCCGTCCTCGGCGACGTGCGCTAGCTGCAGGCGTCGAGCAGGCGCTCGGCGAGCTCGTACTCGGGGATGGCGCCGCGGCTCAGGGTGGTGGAGCCGACCCGCACGCAGGGCACCGACGTGACGCCTAGCGCCGGGCACTGATCCGCGCGCAGGATGTCGACGTCGAGCGCGGGTGATCCGCAGGCCATGCGCAGCGCCGCCGCGGAGACGCCGGGGCAGAAGGGACAGCTCGGGCCCACGAACACCTGTAGCGCGAGGCGCTCGGGCAGGCGCGCCAAGAGCGCGGGCGTCGCGGGCGTGTCCCAGGCGATCTCGCCGGTGGCCAAGCTGCGCAGGGTCTCCGCCAAGCTCTCCAAGAGGCGACCTTCGAGCTCTCCGAGGAAGCGGATGGAGCCATGGGCGTGGGAGCCCCGTAGCTCGAGCTGGGCGTGTGCGCTGGGAGCCTCGTCCCACTCGAGCTGCAGCCACGCCGCCGCCTCGGCGAAGTCCCTCAGCACGCTCTCTGCCGATCGCCCTCGGACGCTCAGACGCACAGGCGCGCCCGGGACACCGAGGTAGGCTCGGAGCCGGGTCAGCGCCTGCGGTCGCGAGCTCACGTGTCGAGCTGCACGTAGGACGCGCGCTGTCTGCTGTCGAGCACCTCGAAGGAGTCGGGGCGTGCGGCGTGCCAGGCACGGGCGTAGGCCTCGGGGATGTCCGCTCCGAGCAGCGAGCCGGGCTCGATGTACTGGTAGATCTGATCGTAGTGGCGCACGTCCGTGGACGAGACGCGGCGCTGGATATGCCACGGCCTCAGGTCTCCCGGGCCGTCGAGGCCCGCCGCCGCGACCAGCTCGTTGAGGGCGCGAAGGGTGGCGTCGTGGTACTGCCGCACGCGCTCGGCCTTGTCGGGGATCACCAGGCCACTCACCAAGGAGGGCAGCTGCGTGGCGATGCCCACGGGGCAGTGGTTGGTGTTGCAGCGTCGGGCTTGGATGCAGCCGAGGGCGAACATCATGGAGCGCGCCGCCATGGTCGCGTCCGCGCCCACGGCGAGCTTGTGCGCGATGTCGAAGCCGCTCGCGACCTTCCCGCTCGCGAGCACGCGGATCTCCTCGCGCAGGCCCGCGCCCGTGAGCGCGTTGTGGACGAAGACCAGGCCCTCTACCAAGGGCGTGCCCACCACGTTGGAGAACTCGAGGGGCGCCGCGCCCGTGCCTCCCTCGCCACCGTCCACCGTGATGAAATCGGGGCGCACGCCGGTCTCGAGCATGGCCTTGACGATGGCGAAGAACTCTCGATGCTTGCCGATGCAGAGCTTGAAGCCGACCGGTTTCCCGCCCGATAGATCCCGAAGCGTAGTGATGAACTTCATCATCTCGAGCGGCGTCCCAAAGGACGAGTGCGTGGGCGGTGAGAGCACGTCTTTTCCCAGCGGGACGTGACGAATCTTGGCGATCTCTGGCGTGACCTTGGCCGCCGGAAGGATGCCTCCGTGGCCCGGCTTGGCGCCTTGACTGACCTTGATCTCCACCATCTTGACGGCGTCTGTGGTCGCCTTCTGGGCGAAGCGCTCTTCGGAGAATCCGCCCTCGTCGTTGCGCGCGCCGAAGTAGCCCGTGCCGATCTGCCAGATCAGGTCTCCCCCCTGCTCGTGGTGCGGGCTGAGCCCGCCTTCGCCCGTATTGTGCGCGAAGTGGCCCTGCTTGGCGGCGCGGTTCAGGGCGATGATGGCGTGCCGGCTCAGGGAGCCGAAGCTCATGGCGGAGACGTTCAAGAGCGAGAGGTCGTAGGGCTGCTTGCAGTCCTTTCCGCCGACCATGATGCGAGGGAGCTCCTCCGGGTGCTCCTTGGCCGCGATGGAGTGGTTGATCCACTCGTATCCGACGTCGTAGACATTGCGCTGCGTGCCGAAGGGCACGGTGTCGCGCACGCCCTTGGCACGCTGATAGATGAGTGAGCGTTTCTCGCGATTGAATGGCGTGCCGGATACGTCAGACTCGACGAAATACTGGTTGATCTCTGGTCGAATCGACTCGAGGAGATAGCGCCCATGTCCCACGAGCGGGTAGTTGCGCCTCAGGGCGTGGCGGGTCTGGAGCATGTCGTAGAGGCCGAGCAGAATGGGCGGCCCGACGAGGACGAAGGCCCAGGCGGCGGGAGGCCAGACATAGGCCGCCGCGGAGATGCCCGCGATGACGACGCCGGCGCCCAGCACGAAGATGTTTCTCGGTGTCATCGAATCTCCCAGTCTTGGTTCGTCACGCTATCCATCGGGAACCTCAGTCGTCGCTCCGTGTGATGGGAGCTTGGCCGGATTTGCGGTCGAGCCGCCGACGCACCCACCAGACGCCGAAGATGGCCACGACCGCGCCCAGGGTGAGCAGCAGACCTCCCATCACCGGACGATGGGCGGTCCAGAGTCCACCCACGACCAGCACGCAGAGGGGCGTGGCCAGGGCGAGCGCGGGCACGATGGCGCCCGCTTCGAGCATGCGCCCGAGGCGCACGAAGCGCTCGCTGCCCATGGCGCGTCGCAGCAGCAGCCACAGCCCGAGCCAGATCAGCAGCCAGCTCAGGGCGCGCAGGGCCCACGTCAGCGGTGTGTTCACGCGTGTGATGTCGCTCGCGGCGTCGCCCGCCTCTTCGCGACCGAGGCTGAGGTGCGGCGCCAGCTCACGGCCGCTCGGGGCGGTCCAGGTCGTCAGCTCGCTCCCGCGTTGCGCGCCGACCACGGTGACGGTGGTGAAGGGCGTGCGCTGAAAGCGGACGCGTAGATCGCCCACGCGAGGCTGTGCCGGATCTTGGCCGACGTAGATCGAGTCGTCCCAGAGCTGTCCGCGCTTGCCCGCGAGCTCCACGGCGTTGGCGGCCGCGGCGTCGGGTGTGAGGCTCTCGAGGGTCTCGACCTGGGCGAGCAGGGAGGCGGGCACGGCGAAGGCGCCGACCACGGGGCGAGAGGCCTCGAAGGAGTCGTCCTCGGCCGGGAAGTCCGGATTCTCGTGGCCCTCCTCCTGCTCGAAGTCGCCCGAGTCGATGGGCGTGGCGGACCACACGCCCGAGTAGCGCGGCTCGCTGACGCGCCGCGTGCCGCCGTCCTCGCGGAGCTCACGCTCCACCCGCTCCTCACGCCATTGGTACATCTCCACGTGACGCAGAAGCCGCAGGGCGCTGACCGAGACCTGGAACACGGGATCGACCAAGATCTCGCGCGTGGAGAGCTGCCCCGTGACGTGCACGAGGCGGCCTTCGGCGCTGGGATCGACCTGCTCCGCGGCCACGCTGACCACGGCCCGCCCGCTCTCGAGGGCGTCGTCGGCGCGGTTCAGGGCGAAGAGCTCGTCGCCCACGAGCAGGGCGAGACCTGCCACGACGAGCGCCACGGCCACGAGCGCCCGCCGGCTCTTGGGCGCGGCGGGGGAGGTGGCCGGCTTCTCGGAGTCATCCGACGTCGCGGGCTCAGCTTCGGATTCGGTTGTGTTCGTCACTTAGAGCACTTCGTCGAGATGGTTGAGAAGTCGGTCGGCGGAAGGTGCCGCCGCGCGCACCTTGTTTGGATCGACGCGCGCGAGCAGCGCGAAGGAGTGCTTGCCTTTGCCGTAGGGCCCGCCCTGGGTGTTTCGCGTCGCCTGCTTCAACGCGTCGTAGACGCCTTGCTTCTGGACGCTTTCGAGCGAGGTGCCAGGGGGCAGCGCGCTGCGCTGGAAGCCCTGACCAAAGAACTCCTCGAGCGCGTGTGGATCCGCCAGGAACCAACTCTCCATGCACTCGATCATCAAGTGAAGCTGTTCGTCTGTCGCATTCCCCGGCTGTTGCCAGCCGTCTCCCTGTCGTTGTGCGACATGCTTCCAACTCGAGGTCTGTGACACCGGCGCCTCCGAGTCCACCAACAGCACGACCGAGTCGCAGGGCTGTGCCTCTCTGAATGCGCTGCAGAACCTCTTGTACGCCTGTCCGCGCCCACCACAGGCGACGATACGAGGCATACGGCCCGTGAAACTCCCCGTCTTCTCGAGGAACTTGCGGAAGCCTTTGCGGCATGCTGTCGCGAGCGCGTGATTGTTGTCGCCTCCGCCCTCGACGAAGAGCAGTCGCTTCCTGCTGGTCACCAGCGGGTCCCTCCCAGGCGTCCACTCATCCACAGGCTGCCCAGGCTGCCGTCGCCGCGCCAGCGCTCGACCTCATCCTGAGCGAGCCGAGTCAGCCGACTTCCTCCTTCGTGCTTCTCGCATACCAACACCGAGTTCGCGTAGTCTGTCATGGCGTCCACGAGCTGCGTCGAGTGCGTCGAGACCACCAGCTGGCAGCGCCCGCTGGCCTCCAACATGAGATCACGAAGCGCGGGCAGCACGTCGGGGTGCAGGCCGAGTTCAGGCTCCTCGATGGCCACCAAGGGCGGAGGCTTCGGATCAGTCAGGATCGCCGCCAAGCATAGGAAGCGCAGCGTGCCGTCCGAGAGGCGTCGCGCGGGCAGCATGCGCCCGCTCTCCTGAACGTAGAGTTGGAGCTGCCCCCCTTCAGGGGTGACTTCGATGTCTTCGAAACCGGCGCAGAAATCACCCATCAGTTCGATCAGGCGCTTCTTGACGGCCGGAGTCTTCTTGAGCACGGCTAGGCGCGCAGGAAGATTGCTGAAGTCCTCGAGCAGCCTGTCCGTGACCACGTCGGCATGGCAACTGCTGCGCACGGCGGAGCGCGGACCGAAGGACCAGCTGCGGTAGATCGCCACTCGCTTCAGCTTGTCAGCCAGCTGCGTCAGCTCCGGGTAGCTGTCTGGATCGCGTCGCTGCGAGAGGATGGACTGCGTCGGGTCGAGGTCTTCCCGCTCGAGCTGGCGCCCCACCTTCCCATCGGCGACGTTGAGCATGGGGCGGCCCTGCTGATAGCCGAAATAGAAGTAGGGCTTCGTGTGGCCTTCGTCAGGACATTCGTTTTCGATTCGCTCGTCGAGCACGGTGAACTTATCGCCCTCGGCTCCGAAGGTCAGGCGATAGCGGACGGCGGGCGTCGCGATCTGCCCCGCCGCGAAGACGGCCTCCAGGCTTGCTCGGTCCGCAGGTGACGTTCCCTTCCACAGCCAATCCTTGACGCCTCCGCCCTCGCGAATTGGCAGGGGCAGGTCTCTGGGCGCAGCTCGAAGCACCGAGAGCGCTTCCACGAAATTCGACTTGCCCGAGCCGTTGGGCCCGATCACGAGGTTGAGCGCGGACAGAACGATTGGGTCGGAGTCGGGCGCGAAGGAGAGAAAACCTCCTAGCGCGATGCTCTTCAGCAGCTTGGCCCCCTGTGCGCTCATGTCTTCCTCTGCTGAAGTTCCTGCCTATAGCTCTTGTCGCCTGTTTCATCTGGGGCGTCAATCGAAGCGGGCACGTCGGGTACGCTCGAGGGAGGTCGAGCCCGGCGTTCGCTGCGCTGTCGCGTGTCTGAATCTGGCAGAGCGATCCCCGCTTGCGGCCGCGATCGAATCGAGGCTAGCCTTTTAGGCACCTTCCACACGGAGCTTCCCACCGATGACTGCTCAGCGTTTCGTTCTCTCCTCCCGCGTCCGGGCCGTGGTCGCGCTCTCGGCGGCTCTCTCCCTCGGCGCCTGCGGTGGCGGTGGAGGGAGCACCACGGATGGGGGCGGCTCGCGCGACTCGGCCGCACGTCCCCCCGACTCGGGCGGCGGTCGTGACTCGGCGATCTCTCCGGGCGATGGTGGCGGCCGAGATTCGGCGACCCCGCCGGGAGACTCCGGCGGTGGCTGCGTGCCTACGGTCGAGATCTGCGGCGATCGCATCGATCAGAATTGCGACGGCCGCGACACGGGCTGCGGTGACGCGGACGGCGATCATTTCGACGCCTGCACGGTGGCCGATCAGATGTCCGGCGATCTCAGCGCCTGCGACTGCGACGACGACCACGCTACGGCCTATCCGGGGCATCCCGAGGAGTGCGACGGCATCGACAACGACTGCAACGGACGCATCGACGAGGCCGCGGCCTGCTGCGCGGGCTGCGCGGGCATGGCCCTGCGCGGAGACATATGCGCCACAGACGGCTCCTGCGCGTGTTCGACCGCACCGGGCATGGGCGTGTGCGCAGTGGGCCAGACGTGTTGCTCGGGCGGCTGCACGGACATCACCACGGACATCACAAACTGCGGCTACTGCGGCACGGCCTGCACCACGAGCTCTGACACATGCAGCGGTGGCGAGTGTCGCTGTGGCACGGGCCCTGTGTGCAGCTACACCTACGCGTGCACGGGCGGCAGCTGCGGCACGTGAGCTCGGTGCGGGCGGCGCACCGAGCGCGTGCTACAACGCGCCTCGATGACCGACGAACGATACGATCCCGCCGAGGTCGAGCCGCGCTGGCAGGCCTACTGGCAAGAGCACGACACCTTCCGCACGGATGAAGAGAAGGAGCCGCGCTTCTACATCCTCGACATGTTTCCCTATCCCTCGGGGTCGGGTCTCCACGTCGGTCACCCGGAGGGCTACACGGCCACGGATATCGTCGCCCGCTATCACCGCGCGAAGGGCCACGGCGTGCTCCACCCCATGGGGTGGGACGCCTTCGGCCTGCCAGCGGAGCAGTACGCCATCAAGACGGGGACGCATCCGCGCGACACCACGCAGAAGAACATCGACACCTTCCGGCGTCAGCTCAAGATGCTGGGCTTCAGCTACGACTGGTCGCGCGAGGTCGACACCACGGACCCGAGCTACGTGCGCTGGACGCAGTGGATCTTCCTGAAGCTCTTCGAGCGCGGCCTCGCCTACCAGAACGAGATCGCCGTCAACTGGTGCCCTGCGCTGGGCACGGTGCTGGCGAACGAGGAGGTCGTGGGCGGGCTCAGCGAGCGCGGACAGCACCCGGTCGTGCGCAAGCCCCTGCGGCAGTGGGTGCTGAAGATCACGGAGTACTCGGATCGTCTGCTCGCGGGGCTCGAGGGCGTCGAGTGGCCCAAGAGCACGGAGACCATGCAGCGCGAGTGGATCGGTCGCTCCGAGGGCGCCGAGGTGCATTTCCCCTTGGTCGACGCCGAGGGTGAGCTGAGCGTCTTCACCACGCGCCCCGACACCCTCTTCGGCGCCACCTTCATGGTGGTCGCGCCCGAACACGAGAGCGTCGCCAAGATCACCACGGACGCGCAGCGCGAAGCGGTCACGGCCTACGTGGCCGAGGCGGCGAACAAGAGCGACCTCGACCGCAAGACGGCCAAGCAGAAGACCGGCGTCTTCACGGGCGGCTACGCGACCAATCCCGTGAACGGCGCGAAGGTGCCGATCTGGATCGCAGACTACGTGCTGATGGGCTACGGCACGGGTGCCATCATGGCCGTGCCGGCCCACGACGAGCGCGACTTCGAATTCGCCAAGACCTTCGACATCCCCATCGTCGAGGTCGTGAGCAAGACGGGAAAGGCGAGCTCAGCGCCGCTCGAGTCCGCCATGGCCGGCGAGGGCGTGGCCGTGAATTCGGGCGCCTACGACGGCTTGAGCACCGCGGAGTTCAAGACGCGCATCATCGCCAACCTCGAGGCCAAGGGGCAGGGCAAGGGGCGCGTCGAGACCAAGCTGCGCGACTGGGTGTTCAGCCGTCAGCGCTATTGGGGCGAGCCCTTTCCCATCTACTTCCCCGTCGACACGGACGGCGACCCCCGCGCCGGCGCCGACTACGCCATTCGCTACGACGAGCCCATCGCCGTGCCCGAGAGCGAGCTGCCCGTGCGCCTGCCGGAGCTGGACGACTTCCGTCCGGGCGAGGATCCCGCGGGCGTGCTGGCGCGCGCCAAGGACTGGCGCTTCTTCCAGCAGGACGGGAAGTGGTTCGCCCGCGAGACCAACACCATGCCCCAATGGGCGGGCTCCTGTTGGTACTACCTGCGCTACCTCTCGCCGCACAATGACGAGGCCATCTTCGATGCGGAGCAGGCCGAGCGCTGGCTGCCCGTCTCCCTCTACGTGGGAGGCGCGGAGCACGCCGTCCTGCACCTGCTCTACGCGCGCTTCTGGCATATGGTGCTCTACGACGCGGGTGTGGTCTCCGTGCCGGAGCCCTTCGGCAAGCTGGTGCATCAGGGCATGATCCTGGGCGAGGTCGAGTACACGACGCAGGCGGGCGACAAGCTCGCTGCCGCGGACGTGAAGAAGAACGCCGACGGCAATTTCGTGCTCGAGGCAGACGGCTCGACCCCGGTGACGGCGCGCGCCTACAAGATGAGCAAGTCGCGCGGCAACGTGCTGAACCCGGACGACGTGGTGGAGCGCTTCGGCGCCGACTCCATGCGCGTCTACGAGATGTTCATGGGGCCCCTCGAGGCGACCAAACCCTGGAGCACCTCGAGCATCGGCGGCGTGCGCCGCTTCCTCGACCGCGTCTACGCCAGCGTGCTGCGCGCGGAGCCGGTGGAGGCGGACGAGGCGCTCATGAAGCTCGCCCATCGCACCATCCAGAAGGTCACAGGCGACATCGAGGCCCTGCGCTTCAACACGGCCATCAGCGCGATGATGGTGCTGACCAACGCCCTCGTGCGCGCCGAGCACGTGCCCGCGGAGATCGCCTCCATGCTCGTGCGTCTGGTCCACCCCTTCGCGCCCCACCTGGCCGAGGAGTGCTGGCTGAAGCTCGGCCACGAGCCGAGCGTGCAGTTCGCCGACTGGCCCGAGTTCGACCCGGCGCTCTGCGTGGACGACGAGGTCGAGGTGCCCGTGCAGGTCAACGGCAAGCTGCGCGGCAAGCTGATGCTCGCGAAGGACGCCAGCGAAGAGACCGCTCTGAGCGCGGCGCGAGAGCTCGGCGGCGTAGCGAGGCAGCTCGAAGGCAAGACCCTACGCAAGGTGATCTGGGTGCCAGGTCGCATCCTGAACCTGATCGTAGGGTAGGGCGGCGCGCCATGGGAATCGGCTCCGCCCAGTCTTGGCCTGATGCCCACGCTGACGCAGCACATCGTGGGGCCCGTGCTTGCGCCCGCTGGCCGCGATCTGCCAGCGGGGCTACACTCGTACACCTCATGGCTCCACTCAAGGCGCGCGTCTGTGACGGCAAGCTGGTTTTCGAGGATGCGTCCACGGATCTACCCGAGGGGGCCGTGGTTCGACTGCGCATCGTGGAAGCTCCAGACGCCATGGGCGACGAGGAGCGTGCGAGGCTTCACGAGGCGCTTCGGCGCAGCCTGGAACAAGCCAAGGCAGGCCAGCTCATCCACGCGGATCAGGTGATTTCCCGGCTGCTCGCTAGGGAATGAGCGTCCGCTTCACGCCCGAAGCGCGGGACCAGGCCGAGGCGAGTGACATCTGGTGGAGGACTCATCGGGACGAGGCGCGCGACATGTTCGCGAGAGAGCTTCTCGCCGCCCAGGAACTGGTCGCGAGCACTCCGAGCCTTGGCACCTTCTACACCATGCTCGAAGAGACTCCTGTGCGCCGACTCTTGATGCCCAAGACCAGACACCACATCTACTACACACTGCGTCGGGAGGCGGACGAGGACGAGGTCGTCATCCTCGCAGTGTGGGGGGCACCGAAGGCTGAAGGACCATTCCTCTAGCGCGAACCTGCCAGATTGTCGTCGGGAAGGCCGCAGGGATGCACGGCCGCGGTTCGTGGCGCTGGCTACTTCAGCCTTGGCTGATAGGGGTCGAGGACTTCGCCTCGCGTTGGCTCGCGCCCATGTCGCGTCGGTGGGGCTGCCGCCGAGGCGCGCACCACGATCACCTCGACCAAGGTGCCGCCATCAAAGCGCAGCGCGAGGGTGTAGGGGCGGGAGTGGGTGAGTCCCGAGAGCACGGCCCGCAGGCAGCGCGACACGGGGGTGTCGGCGGGCTGGCGTGCCGCTGAGGTCACGCGGTAGACCGGCCCGGAAGGGACCTCGAGAAAGCAGCGTCGAATCTTGCGCGCCTGTTCGCGCGCGGAGACCGTGAGGCGATGCTCGTCCGGCCGGAAGGCGCGCAGCCTCTCATTGGGATCGTCGTTGCCCCAGGGGTCGAACACCTCCGGCGCGACCCAATGGGGCACGCCGTGTCGCAAGGGCACGAGCGCAAGCGCGGGCTCTGCGGCCGCTTGTGGTCGCGTCGTCTGAGAGGCGGGCTCCTCTGCTGGCGACGACTCCGCCCACGGATCGAGCCGTTCCGCGCGCTGCGCGTGGGCCGTCGCGGTGACCGAGCACAGCAACAGGCCAAAGGATGTGAGGACGACGGCATACCGAGCGAGCATCCTGCGAGTGTAGGGGCAAGGCCGCGGGGTCGCCAGGACGCCGCGCTCGGCCCCGCTCGGCCAGCGACCGACCGGATCTGACGAGCGTCGTACCTCGATTGCCGCGTGAACGCTGCCTTGCTAGCCTCCTGAACGTGAATGGGGGAACACAAAGAGGGTGGCTCTCGAGGATCGGCTGGCTGTGCCTCGCTCTGACCTGCGGATGCGGACTCTTAGACTCGTGGCCCGACACGCCCCCCTACTGCTCGACCCATGCGGCGGCTCGGCGCGAGGCTGGCGAACCGGGACCGGGACCGGCGGAGCTCTGCCGGATCATCGGAGAGCGCCTCTGCGATCAGTGGGCGCGCTGCGGCTGTCAGGATGGCACCGGCGAGATCGTGAGCGAGGGCTGCGTCGCGAACGTCGAGTCCGAGTGCGACGACTACTTGGCATCACCAGCGGTCCTCGCTGATCTCGACGCGGGCAGGATGGTGTGGTCCGGCGGCGCGGCCAACCGCTTTGTGGCCGCGCTGACTTCGGCCACAGCGAGCTGCGAGCCCGCGCACTTGGACGTGTCGAAGGTCACCATCGGGCGGCGACGCGACGGCGCGCGGTGCGACCCGGTCTCCCCGGTGCTCTCGGAGTGCCTTGATCGAAGCATGTGCCAATCTCTCTTCCGTGGGCCGCCAGGTTACTATTGTCACGCCAGCTCTTGGTCGGTGCCCTCACTGGTGCCGCTGGGCGAGCGCTGCCGCGGTAACTACGACTGCCAAGCCGACGCTCGCTGCGCACATGTGTGCAGTGCGGGTCCCGACGAAGGCGTGTGCGCGGAGCGCCTCGCGGTCGGGCAGGCGTGCAGCACGTTAGGCGACTGCCGAAGCGGCCTGTGCGAACCCGAGGTCGGGAGCGGACGCTACGACAGCGACCCGAGGGGCCGCTGCGTCGAGGCCGGCACGCGAGGACTGGGGGAGAGCTGCAGGATGGACACCGTCTGCGCCAGCGGACTCTGCGAGCGACACCACGGCAGCTACGATTCGATCACGGGTGAGGTGATCACCGGCGCGTGCGCTCCGCTTCTGAGCATCGGCTCGGACTGCGACCGCAGCGCCCACTGTGAGAGTCACGCCTGTGCCGGCTTCCGCTTCGTGGAGCTGAATGAGTGCGAGGGCACAGGAGAGCCCTGCCGTGACACTCACGACTGCGCATGCGTGGGCGGACTGATGCTTGGCACCTGCGTCGTGCCTGTCCGCAACGGGACGGCCTGTCGAGACTCCGCCGCGTGTGCGTCTGACTACTGTGATCCGCCGAGTGGCGTGTGCGCAGATCCAGCACCCGCACCGGCCGACCTCCACCAGCCCTGCGACGAGTCCCTCGGCTGCACGGAGGGGAGGTGCATCAGCGGTCGGTGCACGCTTGGCAACGCCCCAGGCGAATCATGCTCCTGGCGGTTCTCGTGCGCCAGCGGGTCGTGCGTGGCGGGGCAGTGTCAGCCGACCGCGTGCGTCGCGTACCTCGCACAGACCGCGGGGTGGTTTGGCTGGACGCTGAGACCTCATTGAGTCGGCTGGGAAGCGGCGGACTCGCCGGCTCCGCGCCGAGCTCAGCGGCGGCTGCGGCGGCGTAGGCCGAAGAAGATGGCGAGGAAGGGCAGCCAGCTCAGGGCCATGCTGATGCGACTCGGTCGGCTCGCGCGCCCCGGCGCGGGCGAGGCGTCCACGGAGCAGGCGTAGTAGGTCGGAGGCGGCGCGCTGCTGTAGGCGCTGGCGATCTCGGCGCACTCGTCGCGGGTGTAGCCTGGCGCGCGGTAGAAGTCCGGCGCCGGGCTCGGCTCCCCCTCCAGGTACTCGTAGGTCTCCGAGAAGGTGCGCTGACCGCCCGCGGGGTAGGAGTTTCCGGGGCAGCAGGCCTGCGCGATGTAGACCGTGCGGCGGCGCTCGATCTGCAGCGGGTCGACCTCCGTGTCGTCCGTGGGCACGAGGCGCGAGTCCTCCTTCACCTCGTCGACCCGGCGCGTCAGTCGGATGCGCGTGACCCAGCCCTGCTCCAGGCCGAAGGCGCGCACGGCGGGGTCCTCGAAGCTCGCGGGAGACGCGATTTCCACCTCGCCGTCGCCGTCCTCCACGGCCATGCGCGTGGGGGCGATCACGAAGGCGTCCGTCTCCACCACGCCACCGCTGGCGCTGTACTGAAGGCGATTCATCACGGGGATGTCGTCGCCGCGCCAGGTCACGACCAGAGGCGCCAGAGCCACGCGGTCGTTGCCGGGCAGCTCGGGAGCTTGCACGCGCACGGCCAGGAACCACGCGCCCTCCTTCACGTAGCTGGAGAAGGCGGCCACGTCCTCGTCGTCGTAGGAGAACTCGTTGATGTCGAGCCACTCCGTGAGGGCGTTCAGGTTCGAGGCGTTGAGCACCACGACCTCGTAGTTCTCGGTCGTGGTGATGCGGTCGACCGCGACGCTGCCGCTGCGCGTCTCCTCCGTCTCCGTGCCTCGCCGCTCGAGCCCGGGATCGTAGTAGGCGCTCCCCTCGTAGGCTCCGCAGCCCATCATGGCCATGGGCAGCCCGAGCACGGCGTCGAGGGCGTTGCTGGCGTAGTGCGGATCCGAGCATTGGTATCCGATGCTGCCATCCTCCACGAAGTCCACCGTCTCCGTGACGTGGCCCTGCACGCTCGCCGCGGCCGCCACGAAGATGTCGTCCACTCCGACGTGCACGTCGGCGCGAGCGGGCAGGGGCATCACCAGGCCGCTGCGTCCGCCCATGGCGTAGAGGGCGGGTTGGATGACGGTGTGGACGAGGCCACCATAGATCGGATCGGGGGGCGCACCGTCAGGGCAGAGGGCAGGACCAGGCTCGAAGACGCCGCCATCGATCAGGCTGCGGTGTCCGCCCGCGGCGAAGGCGAGCTCCCTGGCGTCGAGGGCCTCGCCGACACCTTCCGGGGCGCCGACCTCGAGCTCGAAGGGGGGCTCGTAGCTCGGGCGCGTGCTGTCGTGGGCGTCCTCGACCGGCACCGCGTAGTCGTAGCCGGCGACCGGGCCGAGATCCAGGCCGCTTCCGAGCCCAGGCTGGTAGACCACGCTGCGGCAGCGGAACCCCACGAGTTGATTCGGCGCCATCACGTAGAGGGCCTGTGTCGTCGAGTCGAAGACCACCTCGTGCTCTCCCGACTCCGTAGTCGGTCCGAGCACGCGGCAGACAGCGCGCGCCTTGGGCAGGGCGACGCCCAAGAGAGCCAATGCGATGGCGACCAACAGAAAACGATTCACGCTCCACCTCCTGTGAAAGACAAGTCGATGACCTGGCTATCGCAACGGCCGTGCCGGTGGAAAAGGCTCGGAAAGTGCCTAGAAGACGGCCTCGGTCGCGACACGCCTCGTGGCTGCGGCACGCTCTGGCACAGAGCGGCGCACAGGCCGCGAAGCTCGCGTCAGACCCGCTCGTGGTCAGGGAAGAAGCACGGGCCGCGCGCCGTAACTCTGTGCTGCTGCGGCCGGCGCAGTGTTGACGCCCATAGTCCCAGCAAGCAGGATCCTACGCCGACATGGCCAAACCAATCATCGTCAACTGGCAGGGCGCGACGTCCAGCTTTCAAATCGCCAAGCTCGATCGCAGCAAGCTCTATGGCAAGCGGCAGCGCTGGGTGCTCGATCCCGAGGGTGAGCGCTGCGAGCGCGCCGAGCTGATGCGCGACGGCTCGATGTTGATCCGCTCGGGCATGACGGCGCAGGGCTACTTCGACGACGCCGGCGTCTGGATCCGCAACGACCAGCTCGTTGGCCTGAGTGCGGCGGGGGAGCCCGTCGAGAAGGTGCCCTCCACGCTGGGCGCGGAGCAGGCCCTCGAGGGGCCCATCGATCCCTCGGAGGCTCTGGATGTCACCGTGCGCTCGGTCTACATGCTCAGCCCCGAGGAGCTCGACGATGCGTTGAAGGAGCGCCTCTTGGCCGGCGATATCTTTCGCTGCTCTTTCAACTATCGCGCCGACTTCAACGCCGAGACGGCGATCCTCGTGGCCAACGACGACGGCTTCTTCGCCCTGGTGGGCGATCCCCTCGAGACCGCCTGGTGCGAGCTCGCCGTCGAGGCCACCGAGAGCTTCGAAGAGCGCGCGGACGACGACGACGACCTCGACTTCGAGATGTTCTAGGAGGCAGCGATGCGCAAGATTCACCTGATGAACGAGGCGTCCCGCGACGCCACCGTGGCCTTCGACGGCGTGCGCGCGCGCGCCAAGCCCGCCCTCGGGCTGCCCGGCGTGGAGCTCTCCTTTCGGCGCTATGTCGCCGCCACCGAGGCGGGGCGTCACGCCGGGCTCGCGGCCGCACATGGCGACTTGGCGCAGGCTCTGATCGACGGCGACCCCGAGATCGACAAGGAGGTCGTGGGCCGCTTCATCGACGAGACGGCCCCCGTCTACCTCGCCGCCTCCGGTGAGGTGCTCCACGTCTCGCCGCGTTTGGTCGACGTGGTCTTCGGTCCCGACGGCGCGGAGCGTGAGCGCAAGGATGCCGTCAACACGCCGGGGAACGTCTCGGACGAGACGCCCGTGCGCTGGACGGGGCGCAAGCTCCCGCGCCGTGACGCCCTCCGCCGCTTCGCCTTCCGCCGCACGCTGGCGCTGAAACACCTCGACGGCCTCACCCATGATTTTCTCTTCGCCATGGCCGAGCAGCTCGCCAAAGAGGACGTGCTCGTGATGTTGGGCGGCGGCGCCAAGGGCAAAGAGCCGCTGATCTTTCAGGAGAACGGCACGCCCTACCGCGGCTTCCTCGAGGGTCGCGTCGATGGCGCTCGCTACAAGCTCCTGCTCCACCTCTCCAACCTCGAGATCCGCGTCCCTGACGCGGCGAAGGCCTGAGATGTCCAAGTTCTACTCCGAAGCGGACGCGCGAGACCTCGGCAAGGGCAAGCAGGCTCCCAATGGCAGCGTGACGGACGCGGAGCTCGCGGCGCGCCTGCGCGGTTACAAGCGCACGGTGGCGGGGCGCTACCGCGCACTCTTCGAGGCAGACTTCGAGCGCATCCCCGGTGGGCAGCTCTTGGTCAGCCCGAAGATCGACGGGGAGCTCTGGTTCCTCGTCTTCGACGGGGGCGAGGTCTTCTTGGCGTCGCCGAAGGGGCGAGTCGTCTTCGGTGACGTGCCCGTGCTCGCCGAAGCCAAGGCCGCGATGGCCCGCGCCCACGAGCGCACCATCGTCGCCGGCGAGCTCTTCGCGGCCCGCAAGTCGGGGCGCCCGCGTGTGGGGGATCTGGCCGCGGCCATGGGCGGCGAGGCCAAGGCCGAGGTCGCGCGCATGGCCTTCGCGCCTTTCGACCTGCTCGAGGGTGGGTTCGGAGAAGACGCCGAGCGCCCCGTGACCTACGCCGAGCGCTTGGCCTCGATTCAGAAGCTCTTCGAAGGCGGCAAGCGCGTGCGTACGGTGCGCACGGAAGAGGTCGAGGGGGGCGCCGCCGTGGCCTCGCTCTTCGAGGAGTGGGTCGCGGGAGGCAAGGGAGAGGGGCTCGTCGTGCGCACGGCGGACGACGCCTTCGTCTACAAGGTCAAGCCCACCATCGACGTCGACGCCGTGGTCGTCGGCTACACGGAGTCGAGCGAGGGCGACAACAAGGTCGGCTCCTTCCTGCTCGCCCTGATGCGCGAAGATGGTCAGCTGCAGCTGATCGGCTCCTGCGGCAACATGCCGACCCAGCAGCGCCTCGAGTTCATGCGTCAGGTGCGCGAGATGCACGTGGACTCGGGCTACCGCCACGCCAACAGCAAGGGCGCCCTCTACCGCTTCATCCGTCCCGAGATCATCCTCGAGGTGAGGCTCACGGACGTGCAGAGCGAGACCTCTGCGGGCGACCCCATCCGCCGCATGGTGCTCGACTATGTGGACGACGCCTACAAGCCCCTGCGTCAGCTGCCGGGCGTGAGCATCCTGCATCCCGTGTTCATGCGCGTGCGCGAAGACAAGAGCGTGAACCCGACGGATCTGCGCGTCGCGCAGGTGCTCGAGCGCTGCCTCGTCGACTCCCTCGACGAACACGCGGAGCCCTTGGACTTGCCGCCGAGCGAGCTGATCCGGCGCGAGGTCTACACCAAGACCACGAAGGGCGCGGTCGCCGTGCGCAAGCTCGTGCTGTGGAAGACGAACAAGCAGGACGTCGACCCGAGCTACCCTGCCTACGTCGTGCACTTCACGGACTACAGCGCGGGTCGCAAGGATCCCCTGAAGCGCGAGGTGCGCGTGGCGCCGAGTGAGGAGTTGGCCACGGGCATCGCCGAGGCAATGCTCGAGAAGAACATCAAGAAGGGCTGGGCGCTCGTCGAAGGCTGAGCGCGGTTACGGGATATCAGGATCCGAGTCCCAGCCGCGGAAGAGCTCGGGCAGGAAGCCAGCGTAGGGGTAGGGCGCTGGTGTCGGCGCGGGGCGTAGCCAAGGGAAGGGCTCCGGATCCACGCCCCAGCGGGCGTGGAAGACGTCTCGGAGCAGGCCCTCGGCGCGCTTCGCGTGAGGGGAGAAACCCCAGATGGCCTCTTGGGAGCAGTCGTCGAGATCCGCGTAGTAGCGCCAGACGAAGAAGCCCGCGAAGAAGCGCTCGGGCAAGAAGGCCTCGAAGAGGGCCGCCATGCCGCGCGCCTGCTCCTCTTCGTCGACGACCACGTCCTGCATGTCGTCGGGCCAGAGCCAAGGTTCGACCGCGGCGTCGGCGCGGGTCGTGTAGCCTACTTCGACGAAGAGCACGGGGCGCTCGAGCTCATGGGCCAACTCTCGCAGCGCGGGCACTCGGGAGCGTGCGCCCTCGACGTACTCCGCGTAGCTGGCGCCCTCGTGATCCGCGAGCGGGTAGAAGGCGTTGACGCCGATGAAGTCGAGCTGCTCCCAGAAGACCACGTCGTCGACCTCGTCCCAGTTGGCGCTGTAGGTGAGCAGACCGGGGTAGACGGCGCGGATGCTCTGGATGAGCTTTTCCCAGAAGGCGCCGAAGCGGTAGGAGAGGCTCTTCATCTCGACACCGATGGAGAAGGCGTCGGCGCCAGCGTCCGCGGCGTCTCGCGCCCAGGCGAGCACGAAGTCGGCGTAGCTCGCCTGATAGGCCTGCCAGCCCTCGGGGGAGCCCGGGTCGACGCGCCCGCGCCAGCCGCCGGTCTCGACCCAGAGGTGGGGGATCAAGAGCACACGCATGCCGCGCGCGTGGGCTTGGGCGATCATCTCACGCACGCCTTGTCGGTTGTCCGCGTAGGGCGCCTCGAAGTCCATCAACACGCGGGTGTCGTCCAGAGCCCAGAGGCGACCGAAGGGGGTGATGGAGATCCAGTTGACGCCCATGGCGGCGAGGTGGTCGAGCAGGCGTGCGCTGACCGGCGTGCCATAGCCGCGACCCGGCAGCTGCGACGATTCGATGGGCCCGATGGTCACGCCGCGGATGCCGCCCTGCGCCAGCTCGGCCCAGGCGTCCGCGCTGCGCAGCGTCTGGGCCGAGGCGCTCAGGGGCAGGGCGAGCCCGAAGACGAGGCTGGCCATCGCGAAGAGGGCGAGTCGCCCCCAGCCGCGGCCCGCGCAGCTTGCGCTTTGATCAAAGGAGACCACGATTGGGGACCTATCGGATCGCGCCCCCCTTCGTAAAGCCCCTGGGAAGCGCTAGTCTCCGCCGGCTTCCCCCGGCGCGTCCTCTTCCAGAGCATTCCATGCATCGTCATTGCCGCCTTCTCTCCTTGGTGGGCCTCGGCCTGCTTCTGTCCCTACCTCTGTCCACGTCGGCGCAGCTGAGCCCCGGCGGTGCGGCGAGACCCGCTGGGCTCGAGGCCCTCGCGGGTCCCGATGCCCACTTTCTGCGCGACGACGCCGGTCATCTGCGCTCCGCCTATGGCATGCACCTCGCGGTCGTGGGCGACGACGCACCCAGCCGAGCGCGCAAGGCCCTCGAGCTCTACGGCGCACGCTTCGGCGCCCTCGCAGACGCCCTCGCCCTCGGACGCGTGACCCAGACCTCGGGTCTCACCGTCGTGCGCTTTCATCGACAGCTCGACGGGCTCGCCGTGCAGGCTCGGGGCGCGGTCGTGCGCCTCTGGCCCGACGGCCAGGTCGAGTCGATCCAGGCTCGCTTCGGCACGGCCGCACGGGCGCTCCCCGACGCTCGCCTGAGCGTCGAGCAGGCCCAGTCCGTGGTGCGCAGCGATGGCCTGCGTTTCCGCGAGCTTCAGCTCCTCGGCGTGCGTCAGGCGGCGCTCGACCTCGGGGATCGCGTGGCGCGGGTCTTCGTCATCGAGGCGCAGGACGGAGAGCGATCCTCGACCCGCGTGGAGGCCTACGTGGACGCCCACGACGGCAGCCTGCTGCTCGCGCGTCCGCTGGTGCAAGAGGCCCTCGGCCGCGTCTGGGATCCGAACCCTGTGGTCGCCGACGGGATGACCAGCGACGTGGAGCTTCAGGATCTGACCAGCGCGCGCTTCCTCACCGGGCGCTACGTGCGGGTGTCGAGCTGCTCCGCCACGGGCTCGAGCTGTTCGGCGGCGCAGCGCGCGATGGCCGACTCGGACGGCAATTTCCTCTTCGATCCCGTTGACCCCTCGTTCGACGATCCCTTCGCCGAGGTGAACGTCTACTTCCATGTGGATCGCGTGGCGCGCTTCTTCCGCGATCGCCTGGGCTTCGGCTGGACCTGTTGCGGTGACACGGGCGTGATCGAGGCCATCGCCAACTACACGGAGACGCCGGGCCTCGCCTTCGAGAACGCCTTCTATTCCCCCGCCTCCTGCGGTCGCGGAGAGTGTCCCTTCCTCGCCATGGGTCAGGGGATGAAGGACTTCGGCTACGACGGCGATGTGATCTACCACGAGTACACGCACGGGGTCGTGGACCTGGTCTCGAGCATCGTGGGCTTCGACATCGACCCGCGCCGCGGAGTTCACTACGAACCCGGCGCCATCAACGAGGGCACGGCGGACTACTTCAGCGGCAGCGTCACGGGGGATCCCGAGATGGCCGAGTACTTCACCGGCCTCGGAGGCAGCTTCGGCGCCGAGGGCGCGCTGCGACGCCTCGACAACAGCATGAGCTGTCCCAACGATCTCTTCGGTGAGGTCCACGCGGATGGCAACATCTGGAGCGGCGCGACCTGGGACGTGCGCGGGATCGTGGGTCCCGACGAGGGCGACGCCATCGTCTTCGCGACGCTCGTGGACTTCCCCGACAACCCGGACCTCACCCGCGCGGGCGAGACCTTGCTCGCCACGGCGGCGGCGTTCGAGGGCATGGGCCGGATCGACGCAGGGCAGCTCTCGGCTATCCAAGCCGCCATCGAGACGCGAGGCTTGGTCGGCTGCGATCGGGAGGTGCCCCTCGACGATGGGGAGATCCACCGCGGCTACAGCGGCAACGATCAGATCACGGGCAGCTTGGGCGCGAACGTCGCGCCGCTCCACTACCGGATCGACGTGCCGGCCGACGCCACGCGCTTGACGCTGAACATCCAGAAGCTCACCTTCGCCGGTCGCTACGGGCTGTATCTGCGCGTAGGGGAGCCCGCGCTCTTCCGCTCGACGCGCCGACCGCCGCTGGTCGCGGACGGAGAGTTTCCGAGCACCTCCGAGGTCGTGCTCGACGCCTCGAGCGAGCTGCCGCTGCCGCGCTGTCAGACCCTCTACATCGGGATCATCTCGGAGGATCTCACCGACGTGGGGCAGAGCATCTACCAGCTTCAGGCGACGCTCGAGCGCAGCGGGGACGCCTCGGCTACGTGCCCAGAGCCTTTGATGGACGCTGGCGTGGCGGACGCCGACGTAGCCCTCGACGCGGGGCTCGCGGAGGACGCCGGCTCGGATGCGGGAGCCGACGCTACGGCCAGCGTGGGCGGCGGCGGTGGCTGCGGATGTCGCGTCAGCGCGGCCTCCGGCGGGCGCCCTCTGCTCGGCCTCTTCGGAGCTCTGGCCCTCGCAGGTTTGCTCTGGCGCCGTAGGCGGGCGTGAACGCGCGGGCGCGTCAGCGTGGTCGCAGATCCAGGTCGATGACGCGATCGCTGCCGTCGAAGTAGACGGTCACCTCCGCGGGGTTGTAGCCCTCGCGCTCGGCCCGCACCTGTCCGAAGGGCACGTCGGATAGCACGGACATGCGGTAGCGGCCGCCGCTGCCCGTGCGCGTGCGCGTAGACAAGCCCGTGTCCGAGGTGAAGGTCACGTCGGCGCCCGACAGGCCCTCTCTGGAGAACTCGTCACGCACGCGTCCCTCGAGCTCGAAGCCCATGGTCGGGCCGGGCGACGCGCAGGACGCCAGCACCACGCCGAGCAGGGTCAGGCCGCAGAAGCGCCCAACCGCACGGACGCGCAGACGTCGAAGCTCGCTGAGCCTCGACCGCCCGTGAGGCTCAGCCAGAACCGCCCCGCTTGAGCTCGGTCAGCACCAACTTGGCGATGGCCTTCAGCGTATCGAAGACCCCGAGCCCCGTGAGCGCGACGGCCTCGAAGTCAGGCACGCCACCCGGATTCAAGAGCTGGCGCAGCTCCTCCACGGGTGCGATGGCGGGCATGTCGCGCTTGTTGTACTGCACGACGTAGGGGAGCTTATCCAGGCTGTAGCCCTGCTCCGCGAGGTTCGTGCGCAGGTTCTCGATGGACTCGATGTTGGCTTCCGTGCGGGCGATCTGGGAGTCCGCCACGAAGACCACGCCGTCGACCCCCTTGAGGATCAGCTTGCGGCTGGCGTCGTAGAAGACCTGCCCGGGCACGGTGTAGAGATGGAAGCGGGTCTTGAAGCCACGGATCTCACCCAAGGCGAGGGGCAGAAAATCGAAGAAGAGGGTGCGCTCGGTCTCGGTCGCGAGGCTGATCATCTTGCCCTTCGCGTCCGGGTTCGTCTTGTTGTAGATGAACTGCAGGTTCGTGGTCTTGCCGCAGAGCCCCGGCCCATAGAACACGATCTTGCAGTTGATCTCGCGCGAGAGATAGTTGATGAACGACATCTAGCGGCTCAATCGTTGAAGAGGTTGTCGATGTCGTCGTCCGTGATCTCGGCGAAGGGAGCCTCCCGCTCCGGATCGTCCACCTTCGCGAGCAGCGCCTCGAAGATGCCGTTGAGCTGCTCGCTCGACTTCTTCACGCGCAACCGCACCAGCCCGAGGCTGGTCTTGTTGTCGAAGATCACCACGAGGATGACGCGGTTGCCAACCAACTGGATGTGGATGTTGGCTCGCTCACCTTCGTGGAACTGCGTGGTGAACTCATTCTCACGCAGCAACTTCGCGATGCCTCCCGTGGCGGCGATGTTCCCGGCAGTCAGGGACGCGAGCGAAGTCGTGTCCACATCTGCGGTATCACCGGCCGACGCGATCAGCTGACCATTTTTGTCGATGATGAAAACGACCTCGGCGTTTGCCTCACGAACCAAGCGATCGACGATCGCCTGGATCTGATTGAACTCCGCTTCGTACATCACCATCTGCGGGTTCGCCATGAACTCCTCCGACGGGTCCTCTCCCGGTCACCGGACCGGCCAGAACAACATTCCCGTAACTATCAGAGGCCATGGGGTGGGTAAAGGGTCTTGAGCAGCTCTCGCTGTCGATCGCGACTCGGCGACGTGGGCCCCGTGGCCAAGCCGCTCCCATGCACTAGGCTGCGGCTGTGCTCTTGCTGCCACTGCGCCTCCTCGAGAATCTTTTTCGCATCCTGCTCGCACCCCTGTGGCTGCTGAGACGTCGCCTGATCCCTGGAGCCGCGCCGTGGGTGCGCCTGAGGCTCGAGGGTCGCTTGGCGCTGCTGCCTCCGGTCACCCCCTGGTGGCGCAGGTTCTTGCCCGACGGGGCGCGCAGATCGAGGGACTCTCTGGCGGGCATCGACGCGCTGCTGCGGCGCCTCGGTCGCGATCCGCGCCGGCGCGGTCTGCTGCTCGAGATCCCGAGGCTACAGATCGGCTGGGGGCCGCTCGCCGGTCTACGCGCTCAGCTGATCGCGCTGCGAGGCTCGGGCAAGAAGGTCGTCGCCCACAGAGGGTGGTGGAATGCGCGCGCTCTACCTCGCGTCGGCCGCGGACCGGGTGATCACCAGCCCGCTCGCGAGCTTCGAGCTGGCGGGCATCGGCGCCACGACCCGCTACCTCGGCGCGGCCCTGGCCAAGCTCGGTCTGAAGGTAGAGCCCTTCGCCCAAGGGCGTTTCAAGACGGCCGTCGAGAGCCTGGCGAGCGGGCACATGAGCGAGCCTCAGCGGGAGCAGCTGGGGGCTCTGCTCGACGCCTTCGATGTGGAGCTGCGGCGCGCCTTGGCCCAGCGGCCGGCCCTGGACGAAGAGGTGGTCGAGCGGCTCTTCGAGTCGGCATCGGCCGAAGAGGCGAAGGAGCGGCAGCTGGTCGATGCTGTGGCGTACGAGGACGAGCTCCCGCCGCTGCTCGACGCCGACCCCAAGCGTCCGAGCGTGAGCGCCTCCGCCTACCTCGAGAGCAGGCGCGCGCCGCTGCTCCGGCCGCTGCGCAGGCCCAAGCACCTGGCCGTCATCGAGATCCATGGTGCCATCACGCGCGGGGGCCGTGGGGCGAGCCAGCTCCGGCTGGTGCGCGAGCTGCGCGCGGCGCGGGCCGATCGTCGTGCGTTGGGCGTGATCCTCGACATCGACTCCCCGGGCGGATCAGCCCTCGCCAGCGACTTGATTCATCGAGAGGTGCTGCGCCTGGCCGAGGAGAAGCCCGTGGTCGCCCTCTTTGGGGCCGTCGCTGCCAGCGGCGGCTACTACGTCGCGGCTCCGGCTCACGCCATCGTGGCGGCGCCCACTAGCATCACCGGCTCCATCGGCGTGATCGCCGCACGCCTCGACGCCAGCGCGCTGCTCGATCGCCTCGGCGTTCACAGCGAGAGCCTGCTGCGCGCACCCCACGCCGATCTACTCGACCCCTCGCGCGAGTCGACGGACGCCGAGCGTGCGCTGATGGATCGGGAGCTAGCCGTCGCGTATCAGGGCTTCCTGAAGCGTGTGGCCCAAGGGCGCGGCCTGAGTGAGCAGCGCGTGCACGAGCTGGCGCAAGGTCGCGTGTGGTCCGGCGCCGACGCCCACGAGCGCGGCTTGGTCGATCGGCTTGGCGGCCTCGCGGAGGTGCGCGCCGTGATCGCGGAGCGCCTGTCGATGCCCCTGGGGCGCGTCGAGCGCCTGGCCCTGCGTCGCGTCCGCGTGGGTCGCCGTCATCCTGCCCCGGCGCCGCCGCTCGAGGCGCTGTTGCGCGAGCTCTCGCCCGAGGCCGCCGACCTGTTGCGGCTCACGACCGGCTCGGAGCGCGTGCTGTACTACGATCCTCAGCTGCCGCGAATGCTCTGAGCCCTGCGGGCTCCGTGGGCGGCGCCCCGGCGCTTCGCGCGCCCTTGTGCGGGAGGCGCTTTCGGGGCAAGCATGGCGAGATGGTGAGGGACGCTGAACGTTGGACGAGTTCAGGCCGGAGGGGGCGATGACCTCGCCTTGGCGCAGGCTGGGCGCGTGGGTGGGGCGGCACATCGACCCTGATATGCCTCGACTCAGCGTCGTGCTCTGGCTGACGTCGGTCGCGCTCTGCGTCGTGGCGCTGCTTCCCGCCTTGGCCACCGCTCGCGCCTTCTTGGAGCTCGCGAGCACGCGCTTGTTGGAGTCCTACCCCATCCAATGGCTCGAGCCCCTCTTCTACCGATTCGCGCTGCGCTCGTTCAACGGTCTGCCGATCTACGGTCCGCCGACCACGGAGTACGTCGCGCCGATCTACGGTCCCGCCTTCGCCACCTTCGCCGGCGGCCTCTTTCGAGTCTTTGGTCCCGGCTTCGTGGCCATGAGGCTGATGTCCTTCGCGGGCTTCACGGCGCTATGCGTCGGCGCTGGCGTGTGGGTCCGCCGGGCATCCGGCAGCTGGCTGTGGTCCTGGGTGCCCGGGCTGCTGCTGATCATGCTGAACCATCCGATCAACAATTGGTTTCTCGTCACCAATGTCGACGTGATCTATTTCGCCTTCATCGTCGCGGCGCTTGCTCTCATCGACAGCTCGAAGTGGTCGACGTCGGTCGTCTCCGCGGTGGCGCTGTGCTTGGTGTTGGCGTGCCTGTTCAAGCAGAACGGCCTGGTGTTCGGCGTCGCCGTGTGTGCATACGCGCTCTTCCGCGATCGCCGCGCAGCGTGGAGGATCGTCTGGATCGGAGCGGCTGTCCTGCTGCCGATCGCGATCGTGTTGCATCTGAGGTCCGAGGGTTGGTTCTGGATATCGACCGCCGCCATTCCCCTGGAGTCGATCAAGGATCCACGCGCCGACCATTGGAAAACGCTGATGAAGTTGTCAGAGTTGGCCACGTGGGCCTTCGCCCTCTCGCTGACGGCGCTGGTCGTGTTGGACAGAAAGCGTGGGAAGTGGGTCCTGTGGGTGCTGCTGCAGGGCGCCGCCGCCTGGGTCGCCTATCGCGCGTTCGCCAAGTCGGGCGGCGGTGAGAACAGCCTGCTGCCGGTGCTCTTCCTGGGGATCGTGCTGCCCTTCGTCGCCTTGGCGAAGCTGCGCAGTCGACTGAGCTGGATCTGGACACGGCAGCTGCTCGACGTGCTCACGCTCGCGGGCGTGGCCTTCGTGCTCATGCATCAGCCGCCGCCTCCCGCGGTGGCCAAGGCGCAGGCCGTGAGCATGCCCTCCTACGTCGCCTTCGATCGCAAGATCGCTCAGGTGGTCGCGTCGGTGGACGGAGAGGTCTTCGTGGGTGCACGACCGAGCATCCTCTACGCCGCGGGGCGTCCGCAGAACTTTCATCAGACCACGCTCTACGAAGGGACGCATCGCACGTCGAGGTACGATCTGACGCAGGTGCTCGAGGAGGACTTGGCCGCGCACCGGTGGGAGAAGATGGTGCTCTGGGACTACCGCGAGCGAGCGTTCAATCAGCTCGTGGCGACGTACTACCGTCGCGCGCGGAGCCTCGGACGCGATCCGTTGATCGGCCTGGGCGTGGCCGTCTGGGTGCCGCGGAGCGATCCGTCGCCCGAGCCGCAGCCCGCGCCGTCGGCCGAGCCGCAGCCCGCACCGTCGACGCTTGCCGTGCCTCCCGTATTCCTTCGCTGAGTGCGCTGCTGCTGAGCAGGCTCAGGCGCTGGCCGGAGCCGAGCCGTCGTGGGCCTCGCGCGCCTTCTTCGCCTGCTCGTCCGTCAGGATCAGCTTCAGCGAGTCGGGCTCCGTCAGGGCGTTGGCGAGCACCTCGTCCATGCGCGTCACCGGTATGAACTCGAGCTCATCACGCACCTCTTGCGGCACCTCTTCGATGTCCGCCATGGTGCGCTCCGGCAGGATCACGCGCTTGATGCCCGCGCGATGGGCCGCCAGCACCTTCTCCTTCACGCCGCCCACGGGCAGCACGCGTCCACGCAAGGTGATCTCACCCGTCATGGCCACGTCGTGTCGCACGTGGATCCCGGTGAGCAGAGAGACCAGCGCCGTCATCATGGTCACGCCCGCGCTCGGGCCGTCCTTGGGCATGGCGCCCGCGGGGATGTGGATGTGGATGTCCGCCTTGTCGAGGAAGTCCTCGGCGATGCCGAAGTCCTTGGCGCGCGTGCGCACGTAGCTCATGGCCGCCTGCGCCGACTCCTTCATCACGTCGCCGAGCTGACCCGTGAGCTGCAGCTTGCCGGAGCCGTGCATCTTGGTGGCCTCGATGAAGAGGATTTCGCCTCCCACGGAGGTCCACGCCAGGCCCGTGGCGACGCCCGTCTCGGCCGTGCGCTCCGCCACCTCCGAGGTGAAGCGGATGGGCCCGAGGTAGGCCACGACGTCCTCCGTGCCCTCGATGGCGAAGGGCCCCATGTTCCCCTCCGCGACCTTGACGGCCACGCCGCGGATCACCGCCGCGAGCTTGCGCTCGAGGTTTCGCACGCCGGCCTCGCGGGTGTAGTGGTCGATCACTTCGGCCACGGACTCGTCGCTGAAGGTGAGCTGCTCGGGCGTCAGGCCGTGCTCCTCGATCTGCTTGGGCAGCAGGTGGTCGCGGGCGATGTCGAGCTTCTCGCGTCGCGTGTAGCTCGGCATCTCGATGATCTCCATGCGGTCTCGCAGCGGCGCGGGGATGGTGTCGCCGACGTTCGCTGTGGCGATGAACATCACCTTGGAGAGATCGTAGGGCACCTCGATGTAGTGGTCGCTGAAGGTGTCGTTCTGCTCGGGATCGAGCACCTCGAGCAGGGCCGCCGCCGGGTCGCCGCGGAAGTCGTGGCCGATCTTGTCGATCTCGTCGAGCATGAAGACCGGGTTGACGGTCGCAGCCTTCTTCATGCCTTGGATGATCTGGCCGGGGAGGGCGCCCACATAGGTGCGTCGGTGGCCACGGATGGCGGCCTCGTCGTGCACGCCGCCAAGGGAGTTGCGCACGAACTTGCGCCCGAGGGCGCGGGCCACGGAGCGTCCGAGGGAGGTCTTGCCCACGCCGGGGGGCCCGAGCAGGCAGAGGATCGGGCCCTTCTTGTCCTTCTTCAGCTTGCGCACGGCGAGGTACTCGACGATGCGCTTCTTGACCTTCTCGAGGCCCGAGTGGTCTTCGTCGAGCACGGCGCGCACGGCCGCGATGTCCATGTTGTCGGGCGTCTCGCGGCGCCACGGCACGTCGAGCAGCCAGTCGACGTAGGTGCGGACCACCGTGTACTCGGCGGAGCCCACCTGCATGGTGCGCAGGCGCTTGAGCTGCTTGCGCGCGACCTTTTCGGCCTCGCCGGGTAGATCCTTCTTGATCAGGCGCTCCTCGAGGGCGTCGAGATCGCCCTGGTCGCCTTCCTCTTCGCCTAGCTCTTCCTTGATCGCCTTGAGCTGTTGGCGCAGCACGTACTCGCGCTGGTTCTTGCCCATCTCCTCCTTGATCTGGGAGTTGATACGCTCGCGCATCTTCAAGATCTCGAGCTGCCTCGTGAGCAGCCGGAGCACCTTGCGGATGCGATCTTTGCAGTCGATGGTCTCGAGCAGCTGCGCCTTGTCCTCGACGGGGGCGTCGAGGTTGGCGGCGACGAGATCCGCGAGCTGACCCGGCTCTTGAATGGAGTCGATCAGCGATCCCGCCTCGCGCGGCAGCTCGGGCATGAGCTGGATCACCTGCTTGGCGACGTCGCGCAGGCTCATGGCCAAGGCCTCGGCCTCCACGTCCGTGGCTGCCGCCTCCGTGAGCCGTGAGATGCGCGCCTTGAGGTAGGGCTTGTCGCCCATCACCCGCTCCATGCGCACGCGCATCAGGCCTTGGAGGATCAGGCTGTAATTGCCGGAGCTGTGCTTCAGCGCCTTGAGCACGCGCGCCGCCACGCCCACGGGGTGCAGATCCGCTTGCTCGGGATCGTCCGTGGACGGATCGCGCTGTGCGAAGATGGCGATCACGGGCTGATCGAGGTTCTCGATGTCCTCGACCAAGGCGACGGACTTCTCGCGTCCGACGTCGAAGGGCGCCACCGCGCCCGGGAAGAGCACGGCGTTGCGGATGGGCAACACCGGCAGCTCGTCGCTGAAGATGGGCGTGGCTTCCGTGCTCTCGAGGGGAATGTTCTCGTCGTCCGACATGATCACCTATGGATTTCGGTCCAAGGCAGAACATAGTCATGGGCTCTTGGGGGCGCAAGACGCGCATGCGTCTGGGAGGGAAGTGCGCGTGAAGTGCGCTAGCGCGGGATCGGGCGCTCAGGAGATATGGCACTCCACAGCCAGGCCGCGGTCTCGCACCAACACGCCGAGGCCTTCCCTGTCGAATTGTCGGCCCTGAACGAGGGGCCCGCAGAGGATGCCGTAGCTCGGGTCTCTGGAGGACACGAAGAAGGACATGTCGTGCTCGTCGTTCAGCCACTCGTCGAGCTCTTCGGCGGCGTCGGCGCGATTCAGGTCTGGACTCTGGTCGACCCAGTCCGCGATCGCGGCGGCGAGGGGGGCAGCGCCGGCGAGCGTCACCTTCCACTCGCCTCCGCGCCAGTGGGCCTCGCCCCAGCTGCCCGCTCGCAGGCTCGCCCGCCCGGAGCCCAGCTCGTCGTCGGTGCTCAGGAAGACGAACACGGGCTCCCCGGCCGCCACGTCCGAGGGCACGAATGGAAACGCGTCGTGGACCCGGGCGAAGAGCGTCGGGTGAGCTCGCTGCAAGCTGGCCAGCCGGGTCGGCGCCGTGAGCACGTCCTCCATCGAGACCGTGACCGCCGCGGGATCCCCAGAGACCGAGGCGATGGGCAGGCCGATGTAGAAATACTCGCAACCGAAGAGGGCCGGGCTGTCGTCCGGCCCCAACACGGGCACATCCGCGAAGAGCCGCAGGCCGCCCTCGGTGAGCGTCTCCAGGCGGGCGTCGAGTTCACACATTTGCCGCATCGTGATGTTGTCGGAAACGCGAAATCCATGGGCGCAGTAGAGGCCGGCGAGCGGAACATCAGTCGGTAGCATTTTGGAAAGTCCTCGACGCTCTCAGCGCCAAAGTCGCCGGTTGCCCGGCGGTCGTTCGATCTCGGTGGAACTGGCAGTGAATGACTCGAGCCGCTTGAGCGTGGCCTTGCCCATGTCCTCGTTCTGAGCCGCGAGCAGCTCCAAGCCGCTCAGGTAGGGGCTCTCGACGATCGCCCGGACGGCCTTGTCGGTGAGGGCGTTGCCACCGAGCAGCAGACGCCTCAAGCTCGCTGAGTTCGGACTCTTAGCGAGCTCGATCACACCTTTGTCGTCGATCTCGCTGGCGGTGAGATCGAGGGAGGTAAGCTGACTCAGCAGGGGACTCTTGGCGAGCGTGCTGAGATCCCTCGCCGTGTTACTCGCCCAGCGAAGCGACCTGAGCGAGCTCAGCCCCGTCCCCTCACATAGCGCCGCCAAGGCGTCTGACTCGAGATGATGCCCCGAGAGGTCCAAGGAGATCATCGCGCCGAGGTGCGGGCTGTTGGCGAGCGTGGCCACTCCGCGAGCCGTGATCGTCTCGCCTCGTCCGTGCCAGATCGCCTCGAGGTGCAGGTATGCGACGCAGGAGAAGAGCGGATTCTGCGCGATGGCCTCGACCACGCTGTCATCGAGGTGCACCCGGGACAACTCCAACACCAGGTGCTCGAGGCTCGGATTGGGGAGCTCGCAGATCGCCGAGAAGCGCTCCGCCCGGCGACGGATGATCGCGTGAACGCTCGGCAGCTCGAGCGAGGTCCCGAGGATCGAGAAGGAGCGCAGCGGCTCCTCCAACAAGGCCTCCAGGCTGGCTGTCTTGTGGTTGGAGAGATCCAAGGAGCGAAGCTTCGTGAGCGACGCGAGGGCTGAGACGTCGGCGGCGTTGTTTCCTCCGATGTCGAGGGTGACGAGTTCGGTGGCTCGAGCGAGTGGGCCGTCGTCGTGGATGAAGCACCCAGCCAGCGTCAACTCTCTGAGCCGCTTCGCCACCGGCTTGTCCATCAGGGCCGTGAGGCCCGCGTCGCCCAGCCCCGTGCCGCTCAGGTCGAGCGACGTGAGCGAATCGAGCTTGGCGCCAGCGAGCACTTCCGCGCTGTCCGAGAGGGGGGTGTGGGCGAGGCCGAGTGACGTCAGTCGGCTCAGATCGAGGCGGAGCAGCGCTCTGCCGCCGTCGTCGGACAGGCTCTTGGCCAGCTCGAGGGACGTGAGCCGCTCCAGCAAGGGCCCGGCCTCCTGAACACCGTCGAGCCCCCCGTTGTCCGACAGGTCCAGCCTGCGAAGAGCCTGCAGATGCGGACTGGCGACCAGCGCGGCCAGCCCCTCGGCTTTCACGCCATTTCGATGCAGGCCGAGCTCGAGCAAGCCCGACACGCGGGCGCTCTGGGCGAGGGTCGCCACGCCCGCGGAGTCGAGAGCGTTGAACCTGAGATCGAGCGTCGTCAGCTGGCCGACCAGAGGTCCGCTCAGCAGCGCGTCGACCTCGGCGGACTCGATCGATTGCCAGGCCAGATCGAGGGAGGTCAGATTCGGCAGCTTCGCCTGGCTGAGGGCCCGCCAGCCGACCTGCGTGATCGGCGTCTTGCCGCCCGCAAAGTCATAGAATCCTTTGAACCCAACCCCCAAGATGCCAAGGCTCGTGAGCTTCGTCAGGTGCTCGCTCGCCGAGAGCTCGACGAGTCCGTCATCGTCGAGTCCGTTGCCGGCGATGACGAGTGAGCTGAGCTCCGTGCAGGCGTCCCAGAGGCCCTGGGTGTGGAGCCGCTCGAGGTCGCCGTCGAAGATCGCCGAACGCACCAGACGCCACGCAGGACGTTCGATGATCGCCTGGACCTCTTCCGGGCCGACCGCCTCGACCTTCCTCGAAGCGTCGGGCCACTCCGCGAGCTTCTCTTCGACCTCATCGAGGAGCACGTCTCCGGCGGGGACGTGCTCGAGGACATCCCAGAGCTGTCGAAAGTTCGTGGCAGAGGGTGACGCTGCGAGCTTCGAGCAGGCCTCTGCGACGTCGTCGCGAACGCTTGTCCAGAGCGCCTCGGCGAGTGGGCCATCCGCGAGCGCGCGGCGGCAGCGCAGGCGCGCAGCCAGCGAGAGTTTGGTCAGCCCTGCGAGGTCTTGGAGGGCCGGGTTGTCGCCTAGCATCAAGGTCTGCAGCCGCGGGAGCCCATCGAGCGTGGTCAGGGCGTGACATCCCCTGAGGTCGAGTGAGCTCAGCCTGAGCGCCGCGAGGCCGGAGAGATCCGTGACGGCGCTGCCCCTCAGGCTCAGCCGCGTCAGGCTCGTGAGCCTGGCGATGTCGTCCGTCCCGGTGAGCGCCGCCCCCTCGAGGGACAGGCGCTGGAGCGCCTTGGGGAGCGTGGAGACATCCTTCAGCGCCTCGCAGCCCGTGAGCTCGAGCTGATAGAGCTGGGTGAGCTCGCCCAGAGGCGCGAGGTCCGCCAGCTGCGCGCAGTCGTCGAGCCGGATCCGGGCCGGACCGGCCTCGAAATCCCAAAACCTGCGCCCAAAACGCTCCAGCCGCTCGACCGGGGAGATCCTTCGCTCCACCAGCGGGGTCAGATCCGTGACCGTCTCCGTCCGATGGAGGTCGATATGGGTCAGGGCGAGGTCTCGGAGGGCGTCGAGATCGCCGAGCTCCGTGTCGAGCTTCCGAAGGCCGTCGAGCTTCCCTTGGTGCGAGAGCAGGCGCAGCGCGACCCAGCTCCGATGGGGCGCCTTCACGGCCTTCGCGAGCGCTTCGCCCACGTCGAGCTTGCCCTGCTCGCTACAGCTCGTGCCCCGCAGCAGCTCGGAGATCAGCAGTGGCCTCTCGAGCTCGATCAGCTGTTGGCAGCCGCGCTTGACCGCCTCCATGTCGTCGCTCGCCAGGGCGTCGCGGGCGGCGACCCGCGTGGCGCTCTCGTCTTCCGTCAACGCGGGGGTGTTGTCGAGGAGGGCGCCCATCGACGTCTTTCGGCGCGCGTGTGTGCGGGGCATCTCCTCGCGCGGCAAGGAGAGCGCCAGAGGCAGCGAGCGCACACCGGATCGGCTGAGTATCAGCAGGCGATCTCCCTCGGGGTCGATCAAGAAGCGGTCGGAATCTCGCAGCAGGAAGAGGCCTCCGGGGATCCGCGCGAGGGGTCGCCAGGCTCCTTCCACGACGGCGCAGATCCAGTCGGACTCGACCCCCTCTACGTTCGCGGAGCCGACCGCGAGGAGTAGATTTCGCGTGGGCTCCCAGGCGAGAAAGAAGGCCTTGAAGGCGGAGTCGTACACCACGCGAACCCACGCCTCGTCCGTCAGCCTCCACAGCGCCGTGTCGGAGCTGGCGTACAGGCCGGAGGGGGTCGACACCATGGAGCCGAAGCGGCCCGAGGGCCCCTTGCCCGCGAGCTTGCTCCAGGCACCGTCCCACACCCACGTTTCCTTCTTGGTGCAGACGAAGACGCGCCCCTCGTGGACCTGCATGGGCCAGCCGAACTCACCGCGGGGCCCGCCCATGTTGCCGTACCGTTTCGCGTCCGGCGGGCCGCCGTCGGCGACCTTCGACCACTCGGAGTCGGGTTCGGTGCGCCAGAGCGCCCCGTCTTGGGAGAGGGCGAAGAGGCTCTGACCGTCGAGGGCGAGGGCTTGGCTGGATCCGGGAAGGTGGCCTGCCCCGAGCCGCTCCGTCCAACCTTCGGCCAGCGTGCGCACCTCGCCCGTGCGGTTGAAAAGCACCGCCGCGCGTCCGTCGAGGATGCCAGGGGTGATGGAGTCGATGTCGATGAAGAGCGGATCTTGGATGGGAACGAAGTCTTCGCCAGGCTCTCGCACGAAGGTGACTTGATTCTCGCGGGAGAACCAACGGCCATCCGGATCCGCGGCCAACGTCGGCCTGCCCAGTTGGCTCTGAAATCGGCCCGCCAGCGGCGGAAGAGAGCCCTCCAAGGGGACCCACGTCTCCCCCTCCAGGACATGGGGCGTGGACCCCGTCGCGATCAGCCGTCGCGTGTCGGCGTCCCAGAAAGCCCCGGACACCGTGGGGCTGTCGAAGCTCGTCCAGCCGCCCTCCGTGTCGTATGTCAGCGTCAGGTAGGGCTTGTTTCGCCCGCGGCTCAGGCCGATCACGAACTTCTTCTGCGCTTCGTCGAAGGACGCGAAGCGCATCGCGAAGTGGTCGCACTCTCGGCGCTCCAACTCTTGCAACGTGCTGGCATCGAACACGAGCAACATCTTGGCCGCGGAGACGAACAACAGCGTGCGACCCATCCCGTGAGCCAAGAGCGGCACCGCCCCTCGCAGCGTCAGCGCGCCTTCGGGACGCCACGCATCCGCGTCCCAGCGCCAGGTTTGCACGAGCGAGCAGGACTCGATGTCTGTGCGTGTGGCCAGGAGCATCGTGCCGAGCTCCGGCGAGAAGGAGAGAGCACCCCCGGAGGGCGGTACGACGACGCAGTGGTCCCAGGAAAAATGAGTCATGAGTGCCGAGTCTGTACGTGAGGAGAGCTACGGAATCAAGCGTCCCTCGGGCGCGCCAAGACGGACTCGAGGGGCGTCGGGGCACGGATGAATCGAAGCGCGAATGCGCTTCGAGACGTTGTCCCCCTGAGCGCGCGCCCCCATACTCCGCGCGTGATCGGCAAGGACGAGACTTCGGCGCAGACTAGCTGGCGCAAGCGTGGGCCCGATCTGCTCTTCTGGGCGCTCTTCGCCTGTTTGTCGCTGCTGAACCTCTGGCCCTTTTGGGTCATGCACTGGCTCGCGGGCACGGACACGGGCGGTCACATCGAGCTGATGGACATCGCCGGGCGCCTGCACGACGCTCACACGGCCTACGGCGAGACCTACTACCTCAGCAGCTGGATGGCGCCCAACACCCTGGGCGTGCGCCTCTCCCAGGCGCTGCATCCCTGGGTCTCCAGCATGACCTTGGCGAGGCTGATGCTGAGCTTCTACGTCGTGGGCGTACCCCTCGGCTGTCTGGCCATGGTCCGCGCCTTCGACCGCAGCCGCTGGCTGGTGCTGCTCAGCTTCCCGCTGGTCTTCAACTTCACCCTGGCCATGGGCTTCTTCAACTACGTGGTGGCGGCTCCGCTGCTGTTCTTCGTGGTGGCGCTGACCCGCCGCTTCGCCGAGCGTGGGGGCTGGCGGCGGGGCGCTGGCGTGGTCGCGCTGCTGTGGCTGACCTTCTTCACCCACGCCTTGATGTTCATGGTCGCGCTCGGCATGTGCGCCTTCGTGCTCCTGGTGTCTGCGCGCCCGCGTCGCCGGCTGCTGCAGGGCGTGGGTCTGCTCTCCCTGGGCACGACCTTCTGCGTCGTGTGGCTGGTGATGAAGATCGGCTGGCTCGGCTCCGAGGCCGGGCTGATGCACCACGCCACACCGGGCACGACCTGGCCCAACCCCGAACACCTGCTGACGAAGCTCCCGGGCAGGCTGGTGGATTTCGTACGCGGACCCACGGACGACGCGCTCTTCTTGGGGCTGGTCGCTGTCTGGGCGCTGCTCCTGCGCGCCTCTCCTCCACGCCCCGAGGACGCCGAGCCGGCGCCCTTGGGCTTTCGCCTGCGTCTCGGGCGCGACGCCCTGCCGTGGATGGCGTTCCTGGTCTGGGTCGCCTTCTTCACGCTGCCCTCCCACGTGATGGGCATCTCCCTGGTCTCCGAACGCTTCGGCTCCTTGGCGCTGCTGCTCGCGTTACTCACTCCCCGGGTGCGCCTCGACGGCTACTGGACGCGCGGGCTCTTGGCGGCGGGCGTCGTCCTCTCCATGGCCTGGGTGGGCGTAGTGGACCACGCCCTCATCCACTTCGACGCCTACACGGCGCAGCCCTTGGCGCGGGAGCTGGGCAAGCTGCCCGAGGGCAGCTCCATCGGTTACGCCTTGGCCAACGACCTGCCCACGCGACTCGCCCAGCCCCAGACGCGCCACCTGGTGAAGGAGATCCACACCGTGCTCAACGGCGGCGTCACGGACGACAGCTTCGCCTGGCGCTCCACGTCTCCCGTGCAGTACCGCTCGGGGCGCGCGCCGCCTCGGCCCTTTGGTCGCTTCTGGACACGCAAGACGCAGTTCCGACGCTACGACTTCATCGTCTACAGTGGCCGCGTCCCGCCGCCGCACAACAGCCTGCGGGGCTTCGTCCGCGAGCGTTGGCATAGCGGACCGTGGTGGCTCTACGAGGTGCTGCACCCCGAGCCGCCCAGCGCTGTTCGTCGTCCGGCCGACGCTGGCCATCAGGGTCAGGCCGTGCCGGCGCCAGCGCTCGACTCGCCCGTCCGCGCGCTGCGCTTTCGCCTGGGCCAGAGCCCCACCACCAACATGGCCAACAGGCCGCAGCCGAGCAGCCACGACGCGGGCACCAGCTCCATGGGGCGGTAGCGCAGGCGAAGCTCGTGCGAGCCCTCGGGCACGCGGCGCACGCTGAGCAACCCGCGCGGTCCGGGCGCGACCTCTCCGATGTTCGTCTGCCAGCCCGGCGCCCAAGTCTGATCGAAGGTGACCTCGCCCGGTCGCCGGAGCTCGACCTGGGCCGTCAGCGTGGAGCTCGTGAGCTCGCTCGAGCGCACGCGTCCGTGCCGTGCGCGCGCCAGGTTGGGGCCTACCCACAGGCCTCGCGCTGTGTGGTAGCCCTCCATGCCCGTGTAGCAGCCGGCGTTGCCGAGGTTCTTCGCAGGGAAGCTCTGCCACTCGCCGTAGCGGGAGGCCGGCACGACCCGATAGCTCGCGCTCTCGTCGATCTCCGGTAGGGGCGCGCCGCGCCAGCGATCGATCTGCGCGGCGTTGCCCACGTAGAGCTGGGCGGCCACCAGCCCGAGGGTCAGCAGCCCGAGGGGCGTCGCCGTGCGCCTCAGCCAGCCGGGTCGCCGCGCCAGCCCGCGCATGACGCGATCGAGCGCCAGGCCCGCTGCCAGCGCGAGATAGAGCGAGCCGAGCACGACGAAGCGCGAGGGCACGCGCAGCGAATCCCAGACCGGCAGGTGATGCAGCAGCGTCCAGGGATAGAGCGCGCCGCCGGCCCCGAGGGTGAACCCGAGGAAGAGCGCGCAGCCCGCCAAGATGCGTCCGCGATTCGCCGCGTCCCGGCCTCGAGGCACGAAGCAGATCAGCAGGCCCAGCGCCGCCAGGCCAAAGGCCAGGGCGCCGATGTAGGTGCCGTACTCTCCCCAGACGAAGGTGTGCCCGAAGCGATACTCGTGGCTCGCGTCCACGAACATGGCCAAGAGTTCGCGTAAGGAGAGGGCGTCGTCTCCCGGCGTGGGCCTGGGGTATTGCTGCATGGTGTGCAGGATGGGCAGCAGCCGAAAGCCTCCGGCGAGCAGCGTCAGGCCGCCCGACAGAGCGCCCGCGCGCAGCACCCGCCAGATGCGTGTGCGCAGCCGCGCGCCGTCGACCGAGGAGAGCAGGGCGACGCAGGCCTCGAAGACCAGCAGCAAGACGAAGAGCGGGAAGGGGTAGACGCCGCCCTCGAGCAGGGTGAGCAGCATCAAGCCCGCGAGCAGCGCGCTGGCTCGCCAGCTCAGCAGCGAGGCGCGGAAGGCGAGCACGATCAGCGGGGCGAGGTAGAAGGGCGCGAAGGCGGCGTGTCCTCCCGACAGGTGCCAGGCGAAGAAGCCCGAGCCCGCCCACACCAGGGCGCTCAGGCTCGCCGGGATGCGCTCGAGCCGAAACTCGCGCCGCGCGAGCAGGTAGGCGCCCCCGAAACCTGCGGCGGCGTGCAAGATCACGAAGAGCTTCAGGCCGACGGTCGTGCCGAAGGGCAAGAGCGCGACATACAGCGGCGAGTAGATCTGCGCCTGGGGATCACCAAAGAGAAAGACTCCGCCACAATGCCACGGATCCCATAGGGGAAACTCGCCGTAGCGCAGGAGCGCGACACGCGCGGCTTCCCACTGGTGATGGAAGACGCGCCAATCCCCATATCCAGTCTCGTGAAGATGCCACAGCGCCGGGCTCCAATAGGCGAAGGCGGCCACCAGCGCCCCCAGGACCCAGTACGGACGCGTCCGGCTCTTGCCCGGCGGATTCAGCGGATGTCCACTTCGTCGAGGGGGATCTCCGTGCGCCCGTCCGCGAAGGCCAGAGGCCGGCGTCCGTTGAGCACGCGCAGGTGAAGGCGCAGGTGCACGGGGTGTCGCAGGTTGGGCGGCATCACCAGCTCGACCGTGTCCCGCAGGATCTCCCCCGCCTTCCATTGGTTCGTGCGGTAGCGCCCGTTCATGGGCGCGTGGAAGGCCTCGAAATGTCGTGGCACGGCGTAGCCAGGCGGCCCGAGGATCTTCACGTGGAAGACCAGATCGTCCGTGGTCTCCTCGTCGACTCGATAGTAGAAGGTCAGGGCGATGCGCTGCCCCATGCGGTAGCGCGTGCGCGGCTGATCGAAGCCCAGCAGAGTGAAATGCCCCGGCAGGCGCAGGTCGAGCCGATGCCCCATATGCTCCGGCGGAGCCGCGAGTCGCGCCTCGCTGATGACGCGATCCGTGCGGTTCTCCGGGCGGCTCGATTGACCGACCCATGCGCGCAAGAGCCCGAGCAGCTCCCGCGAATCATCTAGGTCATCGCCCGATAGATCGTGACGCTCCCCTGGATCATCGCGCAGATTGAAGAGCTGTGAGCTGTTGTCGTTGACCCACCAGATGAGTTTCATGCCCTCGCGTCGAATGGTCTTCTGATCATAGGTGTAGAGTCCGTCGGGCATCAGCTCCGCGAAGAGCATGCGATCGGAGGGCAGGTGCCCCTCTCCGTCGAGCAAGGGCAGCAGGCTCCGGGAGGGCGTCTGGTGGGGCATGCGCTCGTTGGCGAGGTTGAGCAGCGTGGGCATGAGATCGAAGAGGCCCACGGGTTCGCTGACGTGGCGTGGCTCGACCCCCGGGACGCGGATGGCCAAGGTCGCGCGCAGCTCTTCGTCGTAGAGCGCGTTGGCGTGGAACTGCTCGCCGTGCTCGCCGAAGGCCTCTCCGTGATCCGAGGCCAGGACGACGATGGTGTTGTCGTCGAGCCCTTGATCTTCGAGGGCGGCCAAGAGGCGCTGCACCTCCGTGTCGACGTAGCTTATCTCCGTGTCGTAGGCGGCCATGGAGCCGGGTCCGAAGCGCGAGGGGCGATGGTCACGCAGATAGGGCTGATGCACGGTGAAGTAGTGGACCCACAGGAAGAAGGGGTGGTGGGCGGCCTTCAGCGTGGTCAGCTCGGAGATGGCGTGGTCCGAGACCCAGGGGCGTGGCGGGTGATAGGCAGGGGCGAGTTGCTTGCGGGCGAAGCCCTGGAAGAAGCCCTGCACGCGCTCGAAGTAGCTCGTGCCCATGACCACGGAGGTGCGGTAGCCGGCCCGCATGAGGCTCTCCGCGAGCGTCTGGTTGGAGGCCTCGAGGGTGGGCCAGAGGTACTCGGGGCCGAAGGCGATCTGGGAGGGGTAGCGGCCCGTGAAGACGGAGGGGATCGAGAGCATGGAGCGCGTCGACTGGGCCAGGGCCTGATCGAAGACCACGGCGCCGTCGAGGAAGTCGTCGAGGTGGGGTGAGGTGGGGCGCGCGTAGCCGTTGTGGCTCAGGTGATCCGGGCGCAGGGCGTCCACGCTGATCAGGACGATGTTGGGCTGGGCGGGCAGCCCCTCGGGTCGCTCCCCGTAGGCGCCGTCGTTGAGGTCCTCCACCTCGGGCGAGCCATCTCCATCGAAGCAGTCCGCGTCCACGCCGTCGCCCGGTTCGTCCGCGGCGCCCGGATGGATGTCGGCGTTCGAGTCGTCGCAGTCGTCGCCTCCGAAGGCGAAGGAGAAGCCGTCGCCGTCGCGATCCGTCAGCGTCCGGTAGCCCCGCACCAGCCTCAGGCCGAGCCCCGAGCGTCGCTCCAGCAGCGTGCGCACGCCGTGGCTCGAGCCGTAGGTCGCGCCGGCGAAGAGCAGCATCAGCAGCCCGAAGACTCCCAGCAGCCCGAGGGCCAGGCGCGGACGCCCCCACGCCACGCGCCCGTGGCGGGTCCACAGGCTGAGCAGGAAGAAGAAGAGCGCGGCGCCGAGGCCCAGGCCGAAGTGAAACGGACCGACGATGCTCACCAGCGCGGGTAGGCGATGAATCACCTTGGCGACCACCGCGCTCAGCGTGCCCGCCATCAACACCAGGGCGGCGCCCACGCAGGCGAAGGGGCCCAGCAGGCGCGCGAGCGGGCGCAGTGCCAGGGAGAGCGCGGCGATCACGAGCGCGCTGATCGCCACCACGCCCAGGGCGGACGCGGCCATGGCGGCGGCGGCCAGGGAGGCGTCGTGGTAGTGGGTGGCGAAGTGCTTGGCCAAGCGCCACAGGCAGACGAAGGCCAGCGCGAGCCCCGCGCCGGTCGCCAGGGTGGTGGCGAAGCCCCGCCGGCTGGTGCGGAAGAGGGCGCGTCGCGAGCCCAGGGCCGCCAGGGGCGCGAGCCAGGGTGTGCGCCGGATGACGACGCCGATGCTTGCTAGGCCCAGCCCCAAGAGCAGCGCGAAGGGCAGCAGCAGGGCGACTAGATAGAGCAGCGCCATGGGCGCGTCCCCCATGCCCGTGACGCCCGCGTGCGCCTTGACCTGACCGTGGATCAGATCCGCGACGCCATAGGCGACCAGGGTCCAGATGGCCGCCGTGGACAGGGACCAGGCGCTGGCCGTCCAGCTGCGCGAGGGCCTCGCCCCGGGGGTGTCCCTGTGTGCGCTCGAGGATCGACTCAGCATGCCCTCATCCGTCGGCTGAGCTCCGGCCGCACACGGCCCACCAGCTGAGCCCAGGCGCCTCCAGGGGGCTGCGTGAGAGCAGCCCGCTGAGCCGGGTGTCGAGGGTCAGGGCCGTGTCGACCAGGCGTGAGATCAGTGGACCCGCGCGCCAGCCAAGATCGTGCGCCCGTCCCTTGCGACCCGTCAGCCGCTCCACGCCGACCTGCAGCGCCCGGGGCGCCAGCAGCGAGTGGAACAAGCCCCCCGAGGCCAGCGGCACCAGACCCGACTGCGTCAGGACCCGCTTGGCGTCCGCGGGCGTGTAGCGGCGATGGTGGGCGAGGGAGCGATCGTGCGAGGAGAAGAGCATGGGCCAGGCGGGGATGCTGAACACCAGCCGGCCCTCGGGCGCCAGCCGAGGCATGAGCTCGCGCATGAAGTCCAAGTCGTCAGGCACGTGCTCGAGCACGTCGAGCAGCAAGATGGTGTCGAACGGCCCCTCGGGGAGATCCCGGCAGAACTGGATGGACGCGGAGGTCTGGGCCGCCAGGCTCGCGAGATCCTGATCGGTGTAGAGCAGGTCCTGGCACACCACCTCGGCCGAGGCATGCTCCTGCACCAGGCGATTGGCCAGGTAGGCGTCCCCCGCGCCCACGTCGAGCACGCGTCCGGGCGACGCCGGCAGCCGGTCCAAGAAGAAGCGAGCGCGCGCCACCTCCCAGGGGTGACGTCTCAGTGTGGTCTCGGGGCGCTCTGCGAGGTCCATCGTCGGGCTGCTTACCACGCCCTCGGGAGGCCGTCAGCGCCTCGTCGTGCCGACGCCCCGGGCGGCGGCGTCTGCGAGTCGGTCTCGACCTTCCTCACGGTAGAGCTCGGAGAGGCGCAGCCTGTCGGACGCAGGCGACGCCGGACCCAAGGCCAGGATGTGGTCCCGAAGGCGCGTGGCCCGATCGTGACCTTCTGGCGACCAGTGTTCGCACACGAAGGCCACCATCCGCCGCGCTCCGGGATCCGACTCGGCCGAGAGCATACGCGGGATGATCACGTGGGGCGCCAGCAAGAGCGCCGCCACCAGCGCGGGAGCCAGTAGTCGCGGCAGAGGCCGAGCCGATCCCGTCTTCTGCAGGCCCGCCCACAGCAGCGCCCCGAGCAGCAGCAGCGCCACGGGCAGCATGGACAGGCTGCCGAAGACCCCGAGCAGGCCACCGGCGTTGGTGGGCGCGTAGTCGTGGGCGATCAAGACGCTGAAGAGCTGAGTCAGAGGCCAGTCGAATTCATCCGGCAGATGTGGATAGTAGGCCGACGGGATGCCCGCGCTCAGCATGCAGGCGGCCAGCCCGCCGAGGGCGAGCGCGGAGGCCAAGAGCGGGCGGCGTCTGTGAAGCGCCGTCAGAGTCACCAGGCTCGCCCAGGCCAGGAAGGGGATCAGCGCCACCAGGTAGCGCGGCCCGATGGACCAGCCGGCGTGCCAGATGTTCATGAAGCAGATGAAGATGTAGAGCAGCAAGCTCGCCCCGAAGAGGCAGAGGGCACCCGCGCGCGTGTCCCGGCGGCGCAGCAGGAGCCAGACGCCCGGGAGGCCCAGGATCAGCAGCGGGCTGGTGGCGAAGAGGCCGAGGCGCTCGTCGAAGAGCAGCCGCAGGGCGCCCATGAAGTGGAAGGTCTGGGCGCCATAGAAGCCCACGGCGTGGCCGGCGCGGAAGGCGGCGTTCTCCACGAAGTGATGACCAGGCGTCAGCGGGTTGCCGAAGGCGTGGGACTGGAAGTGCATGACCGCCAGCACCGGCACCAGGGCGCCGAGCACGAAGCCCAGGATCCGCAGGCGGGGCCGCAGGGCGAAGAGCGAGAAGAGGCAGAGGCCGGCCGTGATGAAGAAGCAGGGGTACTCCAGCGCGCTGGTCGCAGTGGCCAAGGCTCCCGCTAACCCGGCGCTCCACCAGCCCAAGCTGCCCCCGCGTCGCGCTCGGTCGAGGATCATGAAGCTGCCCATGGCGGCGGCCGCGCTGGTGCTGTGGCTGGCGAAGAGATAGGCGTAGCCCCAGACCACGGAGCCGAGGCCGACGACCAAGAACACGCTGTCGCGCAGCAGTGGGCTCGGGGTGAATTCTCCGAGCCAGCGGTAGAAGAAGAAGAGGAAGAGCAGCAGCGGCAGGATCGAGCCCGTGACGCGCACGGTCCACAGGGCCTCCGTGCGGTCGAAGTCGTCGCCCGGGTGCAGCCAGCGGTAGAGGGCGTAGCCGGGCACGCCCATGAGGCTCGTGCCGGGACCCTTCACCGAGTAGTAGTGGCGCTCCACGCCCGGGGCGGGCCGTCGCGTCTCACAAGGGGTGAGCGCGCCATCCTCGCCCCGGTCGACGCAGGCCGCGTCGTTGGTCCAGCCCCAGCGCGCTCGGGGGCCGTCGATGGCGTAGGTGCCGTCGTCCACCAGAGCCGCCGTCATGTAGAAGCGGACGTTCTCGTTGGGGTTGTTGAGGGCCGCGTAGTAGGGGAAGACGTAGAGGTAGGCGAAGGCGCAGAGCGCGACCGCGAACAGGCTTCGTCGAATGCTGGGCCGCGCGCCGTTCATGCGACGAGGCTCTAGCATGCCCAGCCTTTGGGGCACACGTCGTTGCGGCCCGTGGAGCGTCGGGATACAAGGCGGACGTGCCGCATCCTCAACCCGCATCGGGAGTGACGACACGCTCGAGGGGCGGGTCCGCGTGAGCATCAAGCTTCTGCTCCCAACCTACCGAGCGCGTGAGCGCTACATCCGGCGCGCCCTCGACCAGCTCTCGCCCGGCGGACGCGTGGGCCGCATGCTGCACGTGGGCTCCGGCGAGGGCGAGGTCGATCACTGGCTCGCCCCGGTGGCGGATCAGATCGACTCCATCGACATCAACCACGGCGACGTGGCGGTGGCCCACGCCTCCGCCGCCGCCCTGAGCAACGTGCGTTACTCCGTGCAGGATGGCGAGCGCATGGCCTTCGCGGACGCGAGCTTCGATCTCGCCGTCTGCCTCGAGGTGATCGAGCACGCGGCGCACCCCGGCGCGCTGCTGCGAGACATCGGTCGAGTGCTGCGCCCGGGTGGGCATCTGCTGCTCACCTGCCCCCACGCCGACTTCCCCTTCACCTACGATCCGTTGAACCGCGTGCTCCGGCGTTGGGGCCTGCGCCTGCCCTTGGGCGCCTATGGCTACGGCCACCATTGGTTGGCCAGCGAGGCGGAGGTGTCCGGCTGGGCGCGCGAGGCCGGGTTCGAGGTGGTCGCCTTCACGCCCCTCTCGCATCACCTCGTGGGCCTCGCCGAGTGCTATCTGCCGGGCCTGGCACAGCGGCTCTTGAAGCGGAACTCGGCCAACACGGGCGCCGACGAGTTTCCGGCGCGCGGGCCCGTGCGTGCGCGTCCCAGCCCCAGCGGCGAGCCCGCTCTGGTGCGGCTGACGGATCTGCTGATCGCGCTGGATCAGCGCCTGGCGTCTTCGGACAGCTCCTCCATTGGCCTGGCGTGGACCTTTCGCCGACGCTGAAGTGCAGGGACGCGCAGCTTCGCTTGCTGCGGTCTCGCGCCGCCACTAGAACGCCCCGGTGCTGAGGCCGCCGACATCTCCGCTCCGGCTCTCCATCGTGCTGCCTTGTTATGACGAGGCCGCCAACGTGCGCGCCGTGGTCGAGGACGCGCTGCGCGTGGGCCGCGCCGTGACCGAGGCGCTCGAGGTGATCGTGGTGGACGATGGCAGTCGCGACGAGACCGCCGGCATCGTCGAGCAGCTCGCGCGCCGGGAGCCCGAGCTGCGCCTACTTCGCCACCCGCTCAACCAAGGCTATGGCGCCGCCCTGCGCAGTGGTTTCCTGGCCGCGCGCATGCCCTGGGTCTTCTACACGGACGGCGACGCCCAGTTCGATCTCGACGATCTACCCGGCATCTTGCCCTTGCTCGAGAGCCACGACATCGTCTCCTGCTATCGCGTGGCGCGGCGCGACGGGCCGCTGCGCTTCGTCCTAGGGCGCGCCTTCACCTTCGCCTGCGACGCGCTGCTCGGGCTCGATCTGGTGGACGTGAACTGCGCCTTCAAGATCTACCCACGCGCGCTCTTCGACGCCTTCGAGATCCAGAGCCAGGGCGCGCTGGTCGACGCCGAGGTGTTGGCGGCGGCGCGTGGGCTGGGGCTGCGTGTGGCGCAGGTGGGTGTGCCCCATCGCCCACGACGCGCGGGCAGGCAGACGGGCGCGAGCCCCAAGGTGGTGGCGCGGGCCGCGCTCGAGCTCTCACGTCTATGTCTTCGGCGGCTCTCGCCCACGCACCCGCTGCTGACCACTGCGGTCACCGAGACTCCGGCAGAGGCTCAGTAGCAGACGCGGTTGCGGCCGCTGTCTTTGGCTTCGTAGAGCTTGTCGTCGGCGAGCTTGATCAGCTCCTCGCCGGTGGTCATGCCCTCTTGCCAGGTCGCCACTCCCAGGCTGATGGTGATGTCCATGACCGTGTTCTCGAACTCGAAGCGCGAGTCGTCGATCAAGGCGTTCATCTTGCGCGCCAGGCCCACCGCGCCCTCGAGCCCGACCTCCGGCAGGATGATGGCGAACTCCTCGCCTCCCGTGCGTGCGACCACGTCGTCGCGGCGCACGCGCGTGCGCACCAGCGTGCCCAAGCGCCTCAGCACGGCGTCGCCCGCGAGGTGGCCGTGGGTGTCGTTCACGCGCTTGAAGTGGTCGATGTCGAAGAGGATCAGCGAGAAGGAGCGACCGTAGCGCGCGCAACGCGAGACCTCGCGCTCGAGCATCTCGTCGAAGTAGCGCTTGTTGTGGATCTGCGTGAGGCCGTCCACCGTCATCAGCCGGTAGATCTCCTCGTGGTACTGGGCCTCGACGTTGCCGCCCGTGATGTACTTGAGGATGGTGCGGCCGACCTTGATCTGGTCGCCATCTCGGAGCTCGATCTCTTCGCAGGGCTCGTCGTTGACGTAGGTGCCGTTGGTGGAGCCGAGATCGCGCACGCGATGACGCTTGCCCCTGAAGGTGATCTGACAGTGATTGCGCGAGACGCTCTCCTGGTCCACCTGCATATCCGCTTGGGAAGAGCGCCCGATGATGGCGCGCGACGTGCCTAGAGGGACGCGCCGACCGATGTCGTCTCCGTAGATCACGATGAGGCAAGCGTCGCTTCCATCCGCACCCCCGCGCTCCGGTGGCGGCCCGATGACCGTCACGACCGTGCGGTTCGGATTCGTCGTCCGATCCTCGTCGTCCATCTCCCCATGGTACCGACTGGGGCGCCGCTGCCAAGCAGATCTCCTGCTGATGTGTTCAGCCGAGGCTGTGACGCTTGGATCGGGCGGCCTCGAGATCGCGCACGCGCGCCGCCGCCTCGGCGTAGCCTGCGCGACCCAAGAGACCATAGGCGAGCTCTTTGCCGCCCTCCACGCCAGGTTGATCGAAGGCGTTCACCCCGTAGAGCTCGCCGGCGATGGCCGTGGCCGCTTGGTAGAGGAAGAAGAGCGCGCCGAGCCCGTGGGCGTCGAGGCGTGGCAGGCCGATGGTGAGGTTCGGGCGCCCGCCCTCGGCCAGCGCCAAGGCCGTACCACGGCGCTCGAAGTCGAGCAGCTGCGCCAGGCTGTGGCCGCCGAGGTAGGCGTAGTCGCCGTCTTCGTGCGGGATGGTCAGATCGTGGGCCAGCTCCGCCACGCGCACGAAGGTCACGAGCTTGTCCCGCGGTCCCTCCACGAAGAGCTGCCCCTGGGCGTGCTGATCGGTCGCGCCCACGGCGGGCAGGGGCGTGGGCCCGCTCTCCACGATGCGTCCGCGCCGGTCGAGGCGCTTGCCCAGGCTCTCGGCCCAGAGCTGCACATACCAGGCGGCGAAGGGCCGCAGCGCGTCGGCGTAGGGCATCAGCACGTGGATCCCGTGGCCGCGCAGTCGCTGGTGCAGCACGTGGAGCGTGGCCAGCAGCCCCGCGGGGTTGTCGCGCAGAGTCGGCACGCGGCAGGCCTCGGCCATGGCCGCAGCGCCATCGAGTAGCCCCGAGGCGTCCAGCCCCAGGAGCCGCGCAGGCAACAGCCCCACGGGCGTGAACACGCTGAAGCGCCCACCGACGTTGGACGGAATCGAGAAGGCCTCGAGCCCCTCCGCCTCGGCCAGATCGTGCAGGCTTCCTCCCTCGGGATCGGTGATCACCACCAGGTGTTCGCTCGCCTTCTCCGCCAGCCCTTGGGCCAGCCACTGTCGGGCGACCAAGAGCGCCGCCGCGGTCTCCACGGTGCCGCCCGACTTGCTCACGGCCACGACCAGGGTCGCGCGCGGCTCGAGGCAGCCCAGGAGCGCGGCGAGTCGCCCCGGATCGGAGTTGTCGGGCAGGTGCAGGCGCCGGCGCTCGGGCTGAGTGAAGGCGAGCTCCGTGGAGGCACCGAGCCCCTCCACCAAAGCCTTGGCGCCCAGGGAGGAGCCGCCGATGCCCAGCATCAAGACGTCCGTGATGCCCTCGGGCAAGCTCCCGACGTAGGCGTCGATGGCCTGCAGCGCGGCGCGCTCCTTGGGCAGTGTGAAGAACCCCAGCCTGCCCGCGTCGACCTCGCCGAGCAGGCGCGCGAGGCCGCGCTCGAAGGCCGGCGCCTCGGCGTCGAGCTCGGCGTCCGTGAGTCCGCCGCGGTCGCCGACGCCGTCGGACATGCAGAGGCTATAGTCGATGCTCAGGGGAGAGGTGTTCATGCCATGAGTCCTAACGCTCTCGGGGCTCGCCGTGAAGTCCGGCATCGCAGTCCGCGCCATTTTGTTGCCCCTCGCGCGAGAGGCGCCCTAGGTTCGAAGCATGCGCAAGCGTTCTCGCACTCTGGCCCTCGGGGCCGTGTCCGTGCTCGCCCTGGCTGCGGCCTTCGCGTTCTTCGCGCGTGTCGGCGCCGCCGAGGAGCCCCACGCCGAGGCGCAGGCCCACGGCGCGAGCGCCCGACCCGCCGTCGCCCGCCCGCGTCCACGCGAC
>JAADHO010000382.1 GCA_013151775.1 Deltaproteobacteria bacterium
CGGCCACACCGAGCGCGTCTTCCGGGGCGTCGTCGGCCGTGCCGCGACCGAGGGCGCGCGCGAGCTCCGCCGCCTCACGCAGCTCCTCCTGCGTCGGCTCCTCGTCGAGCAGATCATCCATGTCGTAGTCGCTCATGTGGACTCCTCGGTAGCACGCGCCTGCTCCCATGCTTTGCGAAACGAGCGCAGCGCGCGCAAGAGCAGCACGTCGAAGGTGCCGAGCTTCACCTCGAGCTGCTGAGCGCAGTCGGCGCGCTCGCGTGCCTCGAAGAAGCGCAGCTCGATGGCTCGCCGGTAGCGTGGATTCAGCGCCCCGAGGGCCTCGCCGACCTGCGCCGTGAGCCTGGCCCGCTCCTGGCTCTCTTCGAGCTCCGTCGTCGGCCCCTGATCTTCGCGCAGCGGGCCGAGCAGGCCCTCGAAGTTCACCAAGGCCCGCGAGGTGCGCGCCTTCACGCGGTGCATGTCCATCGCCTTGTTGGCGGCGATGCGCGAGAGCCAGCGGTAGACGCTCTTGCCGTCGGGCCGGTACTGACCGAGCCGCTCGAGGGCCACGCGGAAGGTCTCGCTCAGCGCGTCCTCGGCCGCGGCGCGGTTTCCCAGACGCGGCATCAGCACGCGCGAGAAGAGGCTTGGCGCGTAGGCCGCGTAGAGCTCGCCGAAGGCGCGCACCTCGCCAGCGAGGACGCGCGCGATGATGCGCCCTTCCCAGTCCAATCGTTCACGGCTTTCCGGCGTCATCGCCACCTTGCGCACCATCGCCCGAAACGCATGCAGAAGGCGAGCAGTTGTCGACAGCGCCCCGAGGGGCAGCGGCAGAGCGGGACGGAGAGTGGTCGTGGCGATCATCATGGCGGGCTTCATCTAGACAACGCCCGAGGGGCCCGAGACTTACACGTGCGGCGGCAGGCGAGGCCGCGTCACGCTAGATCTCCGCGCGCTGCGAGCTGGCGGAGATCACAGGTTGGATCGAGCGACATCTCTGAGCGCACGAGTCAGATCTGAGGGAGATCCGTTGCTTCATTGGCGTCTGTGTCGGCGGCGCTGACGGCCGCGACGTAGAGCTTCGCACCGCGCTGCACGCCAGCGATGATCACGCGGTCGTCATTCGTAAAGTAGTCGAGCAATTCGTCGTAGAGGCTGTCGTCGAACACGCCAGGCACATCCGCGCCGTCGCCCGTCTCGCGCAAGATGAAGGTAAAGTTGTCCTTGTCGAACTCCCTGAGCCGACCCTCGACGCGTCCGACACGCTCGGTGGTCGTCTGTCGAAGCTCCGCAAGGACCCGCTTGCGGGAGCGGCGCGTAAGTACGACCGGTTGCTGGAGCCAGCGGCCCCCGACATCGATGCGCTCGATGTAGCCTGTGCTGGGTGGCGTAAGCAGCTTGACGGCGCGTAAGAGCGCGTCGCGCTGTTGATCCGAGCCTGCATCCAGAGGTGCGGAGTCGTCCGAAGCTTCGGTGGCCGCCCACCGGAGACCGCGCTGAAGAAGCTCGACGCTGCGCTTCAAAGAGGGTTCATCGAGCAAGCCCGCTGGCATGCCGAAGGAGATCTCGAAGCTGCCATAGGCCATGCGCTGGATCGGCAGATCGTAGAGCGAACGGAGGAGGTCCGAGGGCCTGCCCTGACCTGTCAAATCCAGGTCCGCCTCGAGCAGCACCTTCAGGGCCTTCCTTGGAGCATCGGCCATGTACGCAACCACGCTGGCCGGGGTCTTGGCCGGTGCGAGCATGGCGCCCACGGCTCTGGTCGAAAGCACGGGCTGATGTTCGGGCAGCAGCATGGCACCAGCAGCGGGCAGATGATCCTGCGAGACATCCTCCAACCTGACCGCCCAAGCGCCCTCCCAGTGGTCGTCGTTGTCGAGCTTTCCCAACCACGTCCAGGAAGCATCCAGCGCGTCGCGCAGTGGCAGCCGACCCTGCTTCAGATCCGTCAGGAGCTGTTCGCTGCAAGGCGCCATGATCAGCCAGCGTGCCGTGGCAGTCGCGTCGGCCAAGTACGCCAAGAGTCTATCGCCCATCGCGGTGCGCAGCGTGAAGACGATGGGCTCCTCGGCCTCATACAGAATCTCCACCGGCTCAGCCGAATCGAGTATCCCTTGGCATAGCGCCGCGCCAGTGGGCTCGTTCAGGGACACGGCTGGACCTCGCGGAAGAGAGATACCCTGTCGACGCCCTCTGCGCACCACCACGCGATGTGCCCGGATCGCTCGCTCGTCAGCTTCTGCTTTCCGTGCTGGGACTGGAACCGAGCCCTGGCGACCGCCGTGCCGAGACGTGGCGACAGACGCAGGCGATGGCATGCCTCGGCAAACGAACGGAATACGGAAATCGCTCGGCGACGGCAGTCCGAGCCTCGCGCGCTGATCCCAAGCTCTGCGTAGGACTGCAGATCGGTCTCCAGCGGCGGCGACGCGCTCACGATACGATATACATCGCCGTCCGTGGCCACGGCATCTGGTGGCGGACAGTGTTCGGGCCAATCTGCGGGGAAAGTCGTCATGAGGGGTCGCGGCACGGGTCGGCCACGAGCCCAAAGCTACTCCGATTCGACCGCTCGGTCACGCTAGGTGGGCCAGCCGCCATGCGTCAGATATCCTGCAGCGCCCGAGTGAGACTGTAAGCCCCCAGCGCCAGCGGCGTTGTCCCCACGAAGGAGACGCCCATGACCCGTTCGATTCGCTCGCTGATTCCCCTCGTGCTCGCTCTGATGACCGGCTGTGGAGGCTTCGGTTCATCGCCAGAGAGCCCGGAGGTCCGCATCATCTCGGCGGATAGCTCCGGATCCCAAGCCCCGGTGGAGCGCGCCTCTAGCGGTGGAGACATGGGCTACGCTCCGAGCTACGCCGAGGCCGAGAGCGCCGACCGCGAGCTGACGGACACGGGCTACACGCCGCCTCCGCCCCGCGTGATGGCGGAGACCGGCCCCGTGTCCGTCACGGCGGAACCAGCGTCGGTCGCTCCGAGCATCCCCGCGCCCGTCCAGCCGGCGCCTCCGCCCATGGACGCGGAGCGCATGCCCGCACGAGCGATGGCCGACGAGGCGTCCATGGACAGCTATGGCGGCGAAGCCATGGCGCCGGACTACCCGGGGGAGGCGGACATCGCCGTGACGACGACCACCACGACCACCGTCACCGTGACGGCGCAGGCTCCGCCCGTCGTGCCGATTCAGGCGCGCGCCGTGGCCCGCCTGCTCACGGCGGCCTCCGTCGGCGACGTGGACCGCCGCGGCAACTACCTCGACTTCCTCTCGCGCCACGCCTTCGAGGCGCGACGCCTGGGCATCGACACCACCCGCCGCGTGCGCTTCCGCGTGGTCGACGGCCAGGGCAATGGCGTGCTCGGCGCGCGCATCCAGGCTCCCGAGGTCGGGGTCGAGGGCCGCACCCACACCGACGGTGTCTGGGACTTCTACCCCGGCGTGGTCGCACGAGGCAGCGGCGGGCCCGCGCGCTTCCGCGTCAGCGCCGGTGGACGCAGCGTGGAGCTGGTCGCGCAGATCCCCTACCAAGGCGACGGACAGGAGATCCTCGTGCGTCTGCCCGGCGTCTCCGCGCGGCCCGTGCGCGCCCTCGAGCTCGCCTTCCTGATCGACGTCACGGGCAGCATGGAGGACGAGCTGCGCTACGTGAACCAGGAGGTAGGCAGCATCGTGGCGCGCGTGCAGGCCTCGGCCCCGGAGGTCGCCATCCGCGTCGGCGCGACCTTCTACCGCGATCGCACGGACTCCGTGCCCCTCAGCCAGATCCCCTTCACCAACAACGTCGCGGGCTTCGCCTCGGCCATGAGCCGCGTGCGCGCCTCGGGCGGCGGCGACTACCCGGAGGACATGAACGCCGGTCTGCGCGCCGCCATGGCGCAGCTCGGCGACGGCGCCCAAGGTGGACAGGTCGACCGCGTGCTCGTGATCATCGCCGACGCGCCGCCCCAGCGTTACCGCACGGGCTTCAGCTACCTCGACGCCATGCGCCTCGCCTCGGCCCGGGGCATCCGCATCGTGCCCGTCGCAGCCAGCGGCGCAGACCGCGAGGTGGAGTACCTCTTCCGCGCCATGGGCGCCGTCACCTCCACGCCCTACGTCTACCTCACGGACGACTCGGGCATCGGTGGGCACCACCAAGAGGCGGACACGGACCGAGTCGCCGTCGAGTATCTCAGCGACCTGCTCACGCGCATGCTCGTGTCGGATCTGCATGGCCGCGGCATGCACGAGCCAGGCGGCTTCGGGCCGGGCCGCGGCCGCTGAGCGGTCCGCTACTCGGCTTCGAGGGCGGCGAGCTCGCTGCAGGCCAGCTCGGCGAGCTCCGGGCGGCGATCTTCGAGCCCGCTCCTGAGCCAGTCGGCGCGGGAGCGGGCACCGTGCGTCGTGTGCCAACGGGTCCAGCCGTCGCGTAGGTTGCCGAAGTCGTGACCGGTGATCAGACGAAGCCCGAGGTGGGCCCGACGCGCGAGCACCCGATCGCCATCTGCCAGCAGCTCGATCAGGCAGCTCGCGGAGGCGGCGTCTCGGAGCTCCACCAGAGCGTCCAGAGCGCGGCGACGGAGCTTGCTCTCGAAGTGTGGCGCGAGGTGGCTGCGCAGCCCGAGCCGGGCGAGCTCCCGCGAGCGGGTGTCCGTGAGGCTCGCCAGGATACGTTGGGCGGCGGCACGCACATCACGCTCGGTGTCGAGCGCGGCGGTGGTCAAGGCCTCCATCAATTCCGGGCGCGGAAGAGCGGCGACCAGCTCGCACGCCTGAACCCTCACGCGCAGCGTGGGCGCTTGCATCAACCACTCCACATGAGGCCAGGCGGCCTCGCCGAAGGCCACGAGCACCGCGGCGACGGCGGAGCGGGTGCGGAACTCCGTGCCCGGGATCCGCTGGGCCGTGGGCCAGAGGGGCCCGGGGAAGGCGCGCGCCAGCACATCGAGGGCCAGCTCGCCCAACTCCAAGAGACGCTCCATGGGCCTGGCGACGCCCTCGGGCCCACAGCCCACGAGGCGGTGCACGAGGGCCTGCGCCTCGTCTCTCGGGGAGTGGGGCGAGAGCGGCAGGCGGCTGGGCCGCAGAGGCAGCGAGCCCTCGGGGGGCGGAGGCGGGATCGGCGAACGCCGCGCCTCGGGCAAGCGCTCGCGGATCATGGACTGGCGCACGGGCGCGTCCTCACCCACGGTGTCGGGGAGCCCCTCGTCCAGGCTGCGGCGTTGACTCACGCACTGCGTTTACCACACTTGAGGACATATCGTATCATGTAAGTGTGCGTATCATCGCGCACCACCTGTAAGAGCATGAAGGTGGCAGCGCGCAACGTGGAAGAGGGGGGCTGTTTCTCGTGGGGCTGGAGTATCCTCCCGGCATGCGAACGCTGCTCCTCGTCTCCCTCTCGGTTCTGTGCGGCTGCCACTCCTGCGATCCGGCCCCCGAGGCCGAGCCAGCGACACCCAGCATCACGCACGAGCAGGCGCCGCGCACGCCTGCGTATCTGCGGCTCGCGAGCGGACTCGATCCGGTCCACACGCTGAACCGTTGGCTCTTGCTCGAGCAGGCGGGCGACGCGCAGGGCGTGCTGCTCGCGCCCTACCTCGCGGGTGACGTGACGCTGGTGGTGCCGGGCGCGACGCCCGCGGCCCACGTGCAGGAGCTGGCCACACGCTTCGGCGCCGAGGCCGAGCCGCTGGACGTGCAACCTTCGCAGCTCCTGCGGCCGAGTCTGCAACAGGCGGGCGCGGCGACGCGTGTCTTCGCCGCTCCCGGAGACGCGCACGCCATGCGCATCCTGCCCGCCCACGCCATCGTGATCCGCCTCGACGGCCCGCTGCCCGGCGCCGGAGAGACGCCCGCGGAATTCGCCTGGGTGGCCGTCACGCGCACGGACGGCGGCTACGTCCGCGCCGACGCGCTCACGGCGTACGAGGGCTGCGTGCCCACGGCGGAACGCTTCCTCGCGGACCTGCCGATCTCGGACGGTCACTCCCACGAGGTGCGCGCCACGGTCTCACGCGTGCGCGCGTCCTTCGGCGACGAGCTGCAGGACGCCTTCCTCTTCGCGTCGCAGGATCGACACGAAGACGAAGAGGAGGAGGACGAAGAGGACGAGGAGGCGGAAGGGAAACACGGAGGCGCCGTGGGGCTCTACCCCACCGACGCGCGCTGCCAGCTCGCGGAGGGCTTCGCGCTCAGCTTCGGCCACGTGGTCGAGCAGGTCGACGTCGTGCCGGGCGCAGTGGATGAGCCGAGCCTGCTCTCCGTCGTGCTCTCCGAGGGCGAGCAGGAGCTCGACGCCAAGCTCTACCGCGTGGGCACGCCGGAGCCACTGCTCGAGCGGGAGCTCGCCGCGGGGGCCGCCGGACCCTGGCCCGCCCTGAGCCTGCCCAGCCCGTGAGGCGCCCGGTCCGTCCTCAGTGAAACTCACCGAGATGGGTCAGGTACCAGTGATCGTCCCAGGTGATCAGCGTGCGCAGCTCGAAGGAGCGCTCCTGGCCCGCGACCTCGTACACCAGGCGGCTGTGACGCACGCTCCAATAAGGCAGCCGGTTCGCCTCCTGCCGCGGGCGCACCCAGCCACGTCGACGCGAGAGCTCCACGCGCAGGAAGCGCGCCTCGGCGAGCTCCGGGTGGGCCTGATGCAGCGCGTGCAGATCCGCGCGAAAACGCCGCACGAGCCTGTCGTAGAAGCGATCTGGATCGGTCACGCCCTTGATCAGGCGGAAGGCGTCGCGGGGTAGGAAGAACGCGAGCGCCGCCTCCGCGTCGTCGTCACGCACGGCCAGCAAGAACGCCCGGGCGCGCTCGGACGCCTCGCTCGCGGCGGGACGCGGCGGAGGGTCTTGCAGCGAGGCGCGGTTGTGCGCCGGAGTCTGGGCCGAGCCCTGCGCGGAGACCGACGAGACGCAACACAGCAGCGAGCCAACGCAGGCGAGATGGAGCGCGAAGCGGCACAGGAGGCGCATGTGCATCATCTGGCAGAGCACGATCCGGCGCGCAAGCTCCGACCTCCGGTCCGGGATCACGAACTCTTCGTCCAACGCGCGCCGCGTCCTCGACCGACGAGCAAAAGCTCTGGATCCGCGCGCAGATCCGCGTACGCCTGCTGGCGCGAGATCGAGTGGTCGAGCGCCTCGAGGTACTCGGACAGCGCGAAGGAGTCGCGGCGCTCCAGCAGACGCGCCCGGACGTGCGCGCGACTGGCCGTGTCCAGACCTCCGACCAGACGCTTGCGGACCGAGTCCGCGGTGGGCCGCTCGCTGCCGATGAAGCCCCAGCGTTTGTAGGGCTTCAGGTTGCGGCCGGCGCGACGCCGGGCGACGCGGCTGCCAGGGCGCTCCATGTCCAGAAAGAAACGCTCGCTGGGGTTCACGCGCTCGAAGCCGGCTCCGAGGTAGTCGCCGAGGTATCGCAGCTCCGGCTCTCGCGAAGCCTCCCTGGCGAACTCGAACACGACCAAGAGCGCCTGAGGCCAACGCATGCGCTGCATGCAGCGACGCAAGCGCAGAGGGTTGAACTCGCTCCAATGCTCGAGCACGAACTGCAGCAGGATCGACAACAGGCGCGCGTCGTAGCGGAGCATCTCCGCGGCCAGCGCGATCAGGTCTTCGAGTTCGTCGGCGATGTATGGCCAATGCTCGTGCCGACCGACAGCGGGGGCGCCGCGCAGGGACAGCTCATGATAGAGGCGCGAGAGTTCGAGGCCGCTGGGCGGATGCTCGAGCAGCCCGGGGGAACCACTCACACGCCCTCGTCGTCTCGCAGGTCGTCGAAGTAGTCGGCGGCCTTCTCGGCCCCTGGGTAGCGCCGCTCCGCCAACTCGCTGAGCTGTCGATCGACGATGCTGAGGTCGGCGTCCAAGCGGATCAGACGCCGCGCGTGCGGCAGGTCCTTGTCGCGTCCAGCGAAGCATTTCATCACTAGCAGGTCCTCGGGGCCGAGCGCGTCGACGCGGAGCTGCGTGCCCCGAAAGACGTTTCGTAGCCGTGACGCGTAGTCGGAAGGCAGAACGCCCGTGAAGGTCTCGAAATGAGAGTTCAGCCAGTCGGGCTCGATGTCGAGCTGCTTGGCGACACGCTTGGCGAAGACGTCGAGCTCGGCCATGCGCAGCCCACCGCGAGCCGCGAAGGCGTCGACATCCTGGGTGGCGAGGGGGTGATCATACGCGAGCACCATCGCCGCTCCACCTCCGACGACGAGCGTAGCGGAAGCCCCGAGCAGACCATCCAGAAGAGTCAAAGCGCTCCGCATCCGCGAGGCGTCGAGAGGGAGATGGTGGGGCACGAAAGTTTTATGACCACTTTTCGACCATTTGTCAATTCATTGTCATACAGAAATCCTGCGCAGCTGCGCGTGTGGCCACGATTCGGGTAGGCTGCGAGCCCATGCGCTTGCTCGCGACCACGATGCTCTCCCTGAGCCTGCTCGGCTGCGGATCCACGGCGCCCGCTCCCGTGGACTCGGGCGCTGCCCCTCACACCGCGCCCCTGCCCACACCGGATGGCGAAGGCGTGATCCACCGGCTGCGCATCACGGATCCCGCGAGCCACGTGGTGGAGGTGTCGAGCGTCTTCCCCACGCACGGGGCGAGCGAGCTGACCCTCTACATGGCGGTGTGGACACCGGGCTCGTATCTGGTGCGCGAGTACGCGCGCAACATCGAGAGCGTGAGCGCGAGCGACCTCGAGGGCGCGGCGCTGAGCGTCGAGAAGGTGCGCAAGAACCGCTGGCGTGTGTCCACGGGCGGCGCCGCCTACGTGGCCGTGCGCTACCGGCTCTACGCCCGCGAGCTGAGTGTGCGCACGAACTTCATCGACCCCGAGGTGGTGATCCTCCAGGGCGCCGCGACCTACCTCTCCGTGGTCGGCGGCGATCCCGCAGCGCAGCGCGTGGAGCTCAGCCTGCCTGAGGGCTATGGCCGCTGCGCCACGGCCATGGCGAGCGACGAGTCGGGGATGCACTTCACAGCGCCCACATGGGACGCCTTGGTCGACTCACCCATCGTCTGCGGAGATCTCGCCGTGCACGAGTTTCGAGTCGACGACACCCCGATTCGCCTGGTCGATCTCGGGGAGCACGAGCTCTTCGACGGAGAGCGCGCGGCGGGCGATCTCGAGCGCGTGGTCGCGACCCAAGTCGCGTTCTGGGGAGAGACGCCCTTCGCACGCTACAGCTTCTTGAACGTGCTGCTCGGCGGCGGCGGAGGTCTCGAGCACCTCGACTCGACCTTGCTGCTCGCCGATCGCTTCGCCACGCGTCGCGACGACGACTACCGCCGCTGGCTGGGCCTCGCGAGCCACGAGCTCTTCCACGCCTGGAACGGCAAGCGCGCACGACCGCTGGCCCTCGGACCCTTCGACTACGAGACGGAAAACCCCACACGCAGCCTGTGGATCGTCGAGGGCATCACCGCCTACTACGACGATCTGCTGCTCGCCCGCGCGGGCTTGCTCAATCGCGACCAATACCTCGCCGCCCTCTCGACCCAGATCCGGCGCCTCGGTCAGACGCCTGGGCGCCTGGTCCAGCCTCTGGCCATGGCCAGCTACGACGCCTGGATCAAGTACTACCGGCCCGACGAGAACAGCGCCAACAGCCGCGTCAGCTACTACGCCAAGGGCGCCGTCGTGGCCTTCCTGCTCGACGCCACGATCCGCGAAGCCACCCAGAACAGCAAGAGCCTCGACGACCTGATGCGCGCCCTCTACGCCCGCGCCTCGGGGCCACGCGGATACACCGAGCAGGAATTCCGAGATCTCGCGACGCAGATCGCCGGCCAAGACCTCAGCTCCTTCTTCACACAGAACGTGGACCGCGTCGGAGAGCTTCCCCTCGCGCCCGCCCTGAACTACCTCGGCCTGCGGCTGAAGGCAGCCGAGGCTCCCGGCGATCAGCCGCCCGCGTGGCTCGGCGCGGACCTCGAGACGCGCGCAGGGCGACTCGTGGTCAAGCGTGTGCTGCTCGGCACGCCCGCCCACGAGGCCGGGCTCGACGCCAACGACGAGCTGCTCGCGGTGGGTGAGGAGCGCGTGCCGACGCAGGGCTTGGACGAGCTGCTGGAACATTTTCGACCCGACGCGGAGAGCACCTTGCTCGTCGCTCGACGCGGCCGCCTGCTGCGCCTGCCCGTGACCTTCGGGACCGCGCCCCGCGTGAGCTTCGACCTCGAGGCGGATCCCGCCGCCACGGGACGGGCCCAACAGCGACTCCGGAGCTGGCTGGGAGAAGGCGTGGGCAGGCGGGAGCCCGCGGGTGAGTGAGGATGCGTCTGCGGTGAAGGGCCGCGCGCGGCACGCCCTGCCGGCAGGTCAGGAGCGAGCCGTGGAGGCGGCCTTCGAGGTCGCACCCAGCAGCTCGGGCGGCTACCGCGTGGAGCGCATTCGCATCGAAGAGAGTCGAGTTCGAGCGATCTACCGCGGACCAGGGGGCGACGAGATCACGCTGGTCGCGCGGCACCCAGAAGACGCCCCCGGGTGCCCGCGGCGGACCGAGCGCTTCACCCTCGAGGGTGATCTTCCAGCGGAACTCATGCAGGCCGTCGAGTCCGCCGTGCGCGCCGGAGAGCGAGCGATCCGCTGGAAGCTCATGCCGGATGTGCAGGGCGACGCCGGGGACGAGCCGGGCTCGGACGCGCGCGACGCGGAGCTGTTGGCCTTCCGTGCAGGGCTGAAGCCCGCGCTGCGTCGAACCATGCCGACCCGCGACGCAGCCCGCGCCCTCGCGAGAGAGCTCGAGGACGCAGGCTTCGGCGTGTGCATCTCCCAGCAAGAACAGCGCCTCGGTGGGCAGCTCTGGTCGATCGTCTACGCAGCGGATTCCACGGTCGAGGCCGAGGGATTGCGTCACCTCGATCTGCTGCAAGCGATGGTGCCCGTGGCGACCACCGAGACCAACAATCGCACGCTCGGCCTGGCGTTGGGCTACCCGAGCTGCTGCGTCGAGGCCTTCATTCAGCGCGATCGCGTCGCCCACTCGGCCCAACGGCGAAGGCTCGGCCTAGCGCCCCACTACCGCTACCTCGCGGCGCGCGAAGCCTGGAGCGAGCGCAGCCGCTGGGAGCTCAACCCGCACCTCGCGGGCGAAGGCGTCTCGCTCGTCAGCTTCGAGCCCTGCGGCTACGCCTGCCCGGACGCACTCGGGATCGCGCGAAGGACGCTGGCTGTCGTGGCCGAAGAGGACGCTGCCGCCGCGCGGAGCATGGAGGGGCGCCTGCGCTGCACAATCGCCATCACCCGACGGGGGGACATCGTCGGCCTGCGATTCGTCGACGATGCGAGGTCACACGAGGTCAGGGCCCTGCGCACGGCCTTCGACCTGCCGCCGAGCGTCGCCGCCGAGAAGGCGGCCAGGAGCATGGGGCGAAGGCCAAGAGCGCCATCCAAGCCGGCGCGCTGGGATTGGTGGAGCCCCGTGGTGGTGGACTTCGATCATGAGTCCTCGTCGAGGCCCGCGCGCTCGAGCACGACCTGAGCCAAGGCGGGGTGCGCGCCGAGGCAAGGCGTGACGCGCAGGCTCAACCCCGGATGCCGTCGCGCGGCCTCCGCAGCGAGCCGAGGCACGTCCTCGAGCACGTGGCGACCCGGAGCGAGCATGAAGGGCACCACGATCACCTCGGCGGCGCCCGCCGCGACGCTAGCGTCGATGGCCTCGGCGAGGGAGGGCGCCGAAAGCTCCATGTGGGCGCCGCGCACCTCCGTGTCTGGGGGCAGGCGGCGGAGCAACAGCTCCAGCATCTGCCGCAACACGCGCCCCGCCTCAGGACGGCGGCTGCCGTGGTCCACCAAGATCAAGCTGCGCACACCCCAGCCTACACCAGTCTCGAGCGAGGAACTTTTCTTCGGCTGGCGCGTAAGGAACTTGTGGGCCCGTGCGTTGTCATTTGAATGCAGCGGATCGGGAATCACGCGAAGTGCTGTAGTGTTTGAAGTCTGGGAGTCCGAGGACGATGTTGGGAGAAGCGCGAATTCGAGGTGGGGTGTGGGGCGTCGTCCTCGGCACGCTTGCGACCGCCGCGACGCTCACCTACTTCGTGCTCTCGTCCGCCCCGGAAGATCCCACGCCCGCTGTCGACACGCCCGGCCAGCAGGCCCAGCGCACACGCTCCGGGATCCGCTCGGGCGGCGACGCACGACACTACTCGCGCGAGCGATTCATGGACGCGGGCGTGTCCGCGGAGCTGCCCTTGGCCCTGCGCGATCCGCAGATGGCCGCGTCCCGACGCAGCTTCCCCGAGCTCGACGGCGGAGCTCCAGCCTCCTTCGCGCCCATGATGCGCATCGCCCACGTGACCGAGGTCCAAGGCGACAGCGTGGTGGCGGTCGGTGATCGCTGCGAGATCCGCGTGCTGCCCGTGCAGACGATGGACTACAACTGCCTCGCACGCGTCCAATGCGGCGAGGCCCTGCTCTACCCCGATCCATCACAACGCGCGGGCTACGTGGCCTGCGAGCTGTCGGAGTACGGCTTCCCGAACCACGCACGCGACGCCAACGTCACGGGCATGGACGGCGACCCCGCGCTGCTCTTCGACCTGCCGCGGCGCCGCGTCGTGGTGCGTGACGGAGGCGACCTCGGGCAGAGCTTCTCCGCCGTGCTGACCATCGATCCTCTGCCCCGCCTCACGCAGCGCCGCAGACTCCGAGGCGACGACCCGAGCTGAGTCAGCGCAGGCGGGCGCGGGCCAAGGCCAAGGCCGCGGGCACGGCCGTCTCCACGCGCAGCACGCCAGGCCCGAGGGAGAGCGGACGGTAGCCTCGCGCCACCAGGGCGTCGACCTCGTCGGGCGTGAACCCGCCCTCGGGTCCCACGGCCACCACGACCTCGTCGGGCGTCTTCGACGGCGCGCGCCGCGAATCGTCCGAGCGCACCCGCGCGAAGCAGCCCCAACAGCGCACGGCCTCCGAGGCATGAGGCGCCACCTCCAACAAGGGCGCAGGCGACAGCAGCGTTGGCATGTGGAGCTGCTCCGACTGACGCGCGGCCTCACGCAGGACGCGGACGAGGCGCTCGAGCTTGGGCGCTGCCTGCTGTGTGCGCTCCGACGTGGCGAGCTGAATCGAGCCCACGCCGAGCTCCGTCGCGCTGCGCACGCAGGCGTCGAGCTTCTTGCCCTTGGGCATGGCGAGCAAGAGCGTCAGCGCGGGCACGAGTCGCGGCGCGAGCGTGGGCGCGTCCACGCGACAGCGCCCGCTCTCGAGCAGCACTCCGGTGGCCAGCCCGCCTCGTCCGTCGAAGAGCGTGA
>JAADHO010000009.1 GCA_013151775.1 Deltaproteobacteria bacterium
TCCGAGGGCGCCGAGGTGCAGATTCAGGTGCTCGCCAACACTCTGCTCTACAACCTCTGGGAGTTCCGCCACGACACCCTCGCGCGCGTGGGTCTGCGCGGCGCCGACAAGAGCAAGTTCGGTCTCGCGGACTCGGACCTCGGCCTGACCATGGCCGGCCTCTGGCTCGGCGAGCTGGCGCTACGCGGAACCTGGCAGACCTTCGCCAAGATCCTCGGCCTCACGCATCACGTGCTGCCCGACATGGATGAGGTCGCCGCCATCAGCAACAGCCACTACAACGTCGAACTGCGCGGCGGCGAGGGTCACCTCGAGGTGGGCAAGTTGATCCTCAACGTGGTGCATCAGAAGGCGCACATGACCCTCAGCGTGAAGCCCTTCGGCTGCATGCCGAGCTCGGGCGTCAGCGACGGCGTGCAGTCGATGATTACAGAGATGTACCCCGACGCGATCTTCTGTCCGGTGGAGACGAGCGGCGACGGCGCCGTGAACTTCTACTCGCGCGTGCAGATGTTCCTCTTCAAAGCCAAGCAGCGCGCGCAGGCGGAGTTCGAAGCCGTGTGCGAGGAGGAGGGCGTCACGCCGGAGCAGCTGCGAAACTTCGCGCGGGGCACGCGCTACGAAGACTTCCGCTACGTGCCTCCCCATCGCAAGGCCGGCACCGCCGCCGACTTCGTGCACGACGCCGGCCCCCTGGCCAAGGCGGGGCTGATCGGTCGCACGAAGATCCACACGCAGCGCGCCCTCGCCGCCGTCAAGCACGAGCTCTTCGTCGCCACGCCCAAGCGCGCCCGCGCCTTCGCCGACGTCGCGCCCTACTTGCCCGCCCTCGTCCGCTTCGGCGCGACGCAGGCGAAGGACGCCGTCCCCTCCTGGAACAGCTTCATCGAGCGCTTCGTGGGTCAGACGGAAGCAGAGCGCGCCGACGTAGCCCGCGCCGAGGCCGCGATGCAGAACGCGCCCGCACCGAGCGCGCAGCCGGAGCGCACGCTGAGCGTGGTGGCGTAGCCGAGCTCACAGCATCAGGCTAGACGACGCGGCACGTGCAAGGATGACTGAGCTCGCAGTAGGGACGATGGCGTCCCATCAAAACACGTAAACGGCGCCAGAGTCGCGTGCGCTGTTGTCGCCTTGGTCCCCGCCGACTCCCGTCGCGCTCGAGTCTTCGCCACCCGCGCTGATCGCGAGCACGGAGCCGTCAGCAGACATCGCGAGATCGGTGCCGAAGGAGTCTTCCTCCCCGGAGTTCGAGGCCTTGACGTACGCGTGCTGCGACCATGTGCCATCGACCCGGGTGAAGACGTAGACGGCCCCCGCTTGGCGACTGCTGTCGTCAGCTTGATCTCCGCCGACGCCGGTAGCGCTCGAACACTCGTTGTCCGCGCCGACGGCGAGGCTCGATCCGTCCGCGCTCAGGGCCACGGACCAGCCGAACGAGTCGCCAATGTTCGTGTTGGAGGCCTTGACGTAGGCCTGTTGCGACCACGTCTCGGCCATACGCGCAAAGACGTAAACGGCGCCTGCGGTCCACCAGCTGTTGTCGGCTTGATCTCCGTCGATGCCCGTGGCGCTCGAAGCTTCATGGAAGGCAGTGACAGCGAGGGTCGAGCCGTCGCCCGAGAGCGCAAGGAACGCGCCGAAGTCGTCGGGGCGGTCGGTGTTGGAGGCCTTGATGTAGGCCTGTTGCGACCAAGAGGCGGCCGTACGCGTGAAGATATAGACTGCGCCTGAAAAGGGCGCGCCGTTGTCGGCCTGAGCCCCATCGACGCCCCTGGCGCGCGAGCCCTCTCCATACGCGCCGACCGCCAGTGTCGAGGCGTCTGCCGACAATCGGACTGCCACTCCGAAGCGATCCTCCGCATCGGTGTTGGATGCTTTGACGTAGGCCTGCTGGGACCAACTGGCGGCCGTGCGCGTGAAGACGTAGACGGCCCCGGCCCCGTCCGCGCTGTCGTCGGCCTCCTCGCCAGCGACGTCCGTCGCACTCGAATCTTCCCCGCCAGCGCCGACAGCCAGCGTCGAGCCGTCTCCCGACAAGGCCACTGAGTTCCCGAAGTGGTCCTCCGCATCCGTGTTGGATGCTTTGATGTAGGCCTGCTGGGACCACGTGGAGTCGGAGCGAGTGAAGATGTAGACGGCGCCTGCGTTCAGTGCGCTGTTGTCGGCTTCGTCCCCATGGGCGCCGGTGGCGTTCGACGCCTCCCTGTGCGCACCTACGGCCAGCGTCGAGCCATCTGCCGACAGCGCGAGCGAGTTGCCGAAGCGATCACCTGCGTCGGTGTTGGAGGCCTTGATGTAGGCTTGCTGGGACCATGTCGTGCCGGAGCGAGTGAAGATGTAGACGGCTCCAGCGCTCTCCGCGCTGTTATCGGCTTCATCCCCGTTGATACCGGTGGCGTTCGAACTCTCGTGCCATGCACCCACGGCGAGCGTGGACCCGTCTGCCGAGAGCGCGACCGTGTCAAAGCTGTCGCCCGAGTCGGTATTCGAGGCTTTGATGTACGCGGTGCATCCGTCGCCCATGGCCACGCAGCCCGCTGCGTCTGCCAGCGGATCTGCGGGCCGGCAACGCTCCACGCCGTCGCAGAAGAGCACGTCGCGGCAGTCGCTGTCCGTGCTGCAAACTGTGTCGCTGTGTCCGCCGTCCGCATCGCTCGCGTCACTGACGCCTGTGTCGCTGACGCCTGTGTCGCTGACGCCTGTGTCGCTGACGCCTGTGTCGCTCGCGTCGCTCACCGCGCTGTCCGCGGGCCCCGGTCCACCTCCGCAGCCGAGCAAGACACTCAGCAGAAGCGAAGCGGTGCAGGCGCACTCAAAGGATGACATATGAGGGATCTTCATCATGTTTCGCACCGCTACCAGCCGTGACTTCTTGTGGTCGCACATCAATACACATACACGGCGCCTGAGGTGCCCGCGCTGTTGTCCGTTTGCACACCACCGACGCCAGTCGCGTTGGAGTCATCATCGTAGGCGCCGCACACGAGCGTTGATCCGTCAGCCGACAAGCCAACCGCTGACCCGAATTGGTCCAATCGATCTGTGTTGGAGGCCTTGACGTAGGCTTCTTGCGACCATGATGTGGAGGTGCGCCTGAAGACGTAGGCGGCCCCAGCCTGAACCGCGCTGTTGTTCGTCTGGTCGCCGTTGATGCCCGTGGCGTTGGAGCCTTCGTCCCGGGAGCCAACCACGAGCATCGAACCATCAGCGGACAGCGCGATGGCGATGCCGAAGGAGTCGAACTCTTCCGTGTTCGAGGCCTTGACGTAGGCGCGCTGAGACCAGGTCGTTCCACTGCGGCTGAAGACGTAGGCTGCGCCGGCTGCGATGGCGCTGTTGTCGGCTTGGGATCCTCCGACGCCTGTGGCACTCGAATCTTCCGACGGTGCTCCGACGGCGAGCGTGGAGCCGTCAGCGGAGAGGGCCACGACCCATCCGAATTCGTCCGGGGCCTCCGCGTTCGAGGCCTTGATGTAGACCTGTTGCGACCACGTTGTGCCGCTGCGCACGAACATGTAGACCGCCCCCGCGAACATGGCGCTGTTATCCGTTTGAGCCGCGCCCACGCCGGTCGCACCCGAAGCTTCGAAGTCCGCGCCGACCGCGAGCGTCGAGCCGTCTTGGCTCAGCGCCAGAGAGGAGCCGAAGCTGTCTCCCGCATCGGTGTTGGATGCCTTGAGGTAGGCTTCCTGGGACCAGGTCGAACCTGCGAGTCTGAACAGGTACACGGCACCCGCGTTCCTCGCGCTGTTGTCCAGCTCATCACCGTCCACGCCGGTGGCGTTCGAGTCCTCGTCGTAGGCGCTCACCGCGAGCGTCGCGCCATCGCCCGAGAGCGCGACGGAGACGCCGAAGCTATCTCCCGCGTCGGTGTTGGATGCCTTGAGGTAAGCGTCTTGCGACCACGTGCCGGCTGCGCGTGAGAAGACGTAGACCGCGCCCGCCTTCTGCATGCTGTTGTCGGCTTGGTTTCCATCGATGCCGGTGGCGTTCGAGTCCTCCTGCTGCGCGCCCACGGCGAGCGTCGAGCCGTCAGCGGAGAGCGCGATGGACCAGCCGAACCAATCGTCTTGCTCGGTGTTGGACGCCTTGATGTACGCCTCCTGCGACCAGACGCCGCCCGCACGCGTGAACACGTAGACGGCGCCTGATCCGGGTGCGGCATTGTTGGCTTGGTCGCCATCGATGCCCGTCGTGCTCGATGCCTCGTTGAAGGCGCCGACTGCTAGCGTGGAGCCATCCGCCGAGAGCGCGATGGCCGAGCCGAAGTAGCTCTGCGCGCGTGTGTTTGATGCCTTCAAATAGTTGTTGGCTGCGCGGCTCACGACGACCGTGTAGGTTTGCGTCGCGCCACTGTCGGTCGTGACGGATATCGCCACCGGCGTCGGTGCGAAGTCGACCGAGACAGGCAGCGACGTGGCGCCGGAAGCGACATCGACGCCCTCGATCTGGATCGTCGCATGATCTGGATAGCTGACGCTGGGGGTGAAGGTCAGACTGGTGAGACCGGCTGGCAAGCGGAGTTCGTAGCTCAGGACGTCACCCGTGAAGGCGGGGCTCAGTGCACCTTCGGAGGGCTCGAGAGAGATCAGGCTCGGGTCGAGATACTCGCAGGTGCCTCCGCCGCTGGCCGGCGGGGCGAAACCTGTGATGCAGGTGCAAGTGTAGCTGCCGATGGAGTTCGTGCACTCCGACCCGCCGGCGCCACATGGGTCACCTGCTGCGCACTCGTCGACGTCGGTGCACGCGCCTCCCGTGGCCGCTTCCTCGTAGCCCTCCCCGCAGGAGCAGGAATACGAGCCGTCTGTGTCCACGCACGTCGTGCCCGGTGCATCACCGCAGGGACTGCCCGCTGCGCACTCGTCGATGTTGCTGCAGGAGTCGTCGAAGCCGGTGTAGCCGGCACCACACGGTACGCAGACACCGTCCGCGCTGTCCGCGAGCCCGTTGCAGTCGTTGTCCACGTTGCCGTCGCACACTTCAGCGGCGTCGGGGTTGATGGCGGATTGTGCGTCGTCGCAGTCGTGACCGCCGCAGTCGACGGAGTCGAATCCGTCCCCATCGGCGTCGCCGTTCAGCGCGCAATCCGTCTGGCAGCTGCGTCCCCCCTCGTCGCAGCTCTGACCCGCGAGGCAGGCGTCGTCCGGCGCTACGCAGCCGAGGGCGCCGGCGCCGGGATCATCCGGTAGGCAGCGCTCCGCGCCATTGCAGAAGAGGCCATCGTCGCAATTGCTATCGGCGCTGCACACGGTACCGCCGTCGGAGCCGCCGCCGCCATCCATCGGACCGGCATCGAGCGGCTCGGACCTTCCGCCGCCGCCGCAGCCGAGCAAGAAACCAAGTAGCAGCGCTGCGCATTTCGCACGCTTGCCGGGGCGCAGTTCCCTCGAGTCCACTCCAACCTCCTCAGCGCTTCCCTCACGAGTGCGCGTCTAGCCAGATGGTGGGCTCGACGCGTAAGATCCGCAAGTATCGAATCGGCTTCATAGGCGAAGGACCCGGCAAGCCGATGCTCAGCGCCGTGGCGCAGCGAAGCCGGAGATGTCGTGGCGTAGCGTGCGTCAGAAGACGTAGACTGCGCCTGCTTCGGCTTCACCATTGTCAGTTTGGTCTCCATCCACGCCCGTGGCGCCTGAAGCCTCGGCGAAAGCGCCTATGGCGAGCGTCGATCCATCGGCCGACAAAGCGAGAAAGCCGGCGAATTCGTCGTCGGCATCAGTGTTGGAGGCCTTGATGTACGCTTGCTGCGACCATGTGCCGCCGACGCGGCTGAACATGTACGCCGCGCCAGCGACGGGCCTACTGTTGTCGTCTTGGTCGCCGCCGATTCCAGTGGCTGCGGATCGCTCGTAGTCGGCGCCGACAGCCAACGTCGATCCATCGCTAGTCAATGCGAGAGCAAGCCCGAAGGTGTCTCCGATGCCTGTGTTGGATGCCTTGACATAGGCCTGTTGGGTCCATGTTGCTCCCGTACGCGTAAAGACATAGACAGCTCCGGCCCACGGCATACTATCATCGGCTTGGTCTCCGTTGATCCCGTTCGCGTTCGAAGCCTCCGCGACTGCCCCTACCGCTAAAGTCGAGCCGTCTGCCGAGAGCGTGAGCGCGTCACCGAATGCGTCGCCCGCCTCGCTATTGGATGCCTTCACATAGGCCTGCTGCGCCCATGTAGTGCCTGTTCGGGCGAACACATACACGGCACCTGCTGTCGGCGCCCCATTGTCAGCTTGGTCGCCATTTACGCCGGCAGCAGAGGACGACTCATGACTTGCACCGACGGCGAGCGTCGAGCCGTCCGCGGAAAGCGTCACTCCGGTGCCAAACCAATCGTTTCGCTCGGAGTTGGACGCCTTGATGTAGGCTTCCTGTGACCATGTGCTGCCGATGCGTCTGAACACATAGACGGCGCCGGACCCTGACGCGCTATTGTTGAACTGATCTCCATCGATTCCTATGGCAGACGAGTCCTCATTAGTTGTGCCTACTGCTAGGGTCGCACCATCTCCTGAAAGTGCGACGTACATGCCAAACTCATCAAGCACATTTGTATTCGATGATTTGATGTATGCTTGTTGGGACCAGGTGATTCCAGTGCGCGTGAACACGTATGCTGCGCCAGCATCTGTCAATGAGTTGTTTGTCGGAGCTCCATCTACACCCGTGGCGTTAGAGCTTTCTCCGATCGCACCTACGGCCAATGTAGAACCGTTCGCTGATAGAGCTACTGCGAACCCGAATGCGTCGAAAGTATCAGAATTGGAAGCCTTGATGTATGCTTGTTGTGACCAGGCGGAACCAGTTCTCACGAATATGTATACGGCGCCTGCATCACGCGCGCTGTTATCCGTCGCGTCACCGCTGATGACTCTGGAATTCGAATCCTCGAGCCATGCTCCCACGGCGAGCGTTGATCCGTCTGACGAGAGCGCCAACGGCCAGCCGAATCGGTCGCCCGTGTTGGTGTTCGACGCCTTGAGATAGTGGTTTCCGCGGCCGACGATGACGGTGTAAGTACGGCTGGCGCCAGACTCGGTCACTACCGAGATGCTCACGAGCACCGGAGTGAATCCGCTCAAGGTGATAGGCGACGAGGACGCACCGGATGCAGCTACGACACCATCGATCCGAATTGTCGCACGGCCCGGATACGCCACGGTCGGCGTCAGGAAGACACTTGTCACGCCTGGCGGCAACGCGACTTGGTAAGTCGGCACGTCCGGTGCGAAGACCGGACTCAGCGAGCCTACCGATGGTGTGAGAGAGGACAGCCGCGCGTCCACCAATTCCCCGCATCCACTTGGGCCATGTCCATCACCAGCGAAGCCGTCGCACCGGCAGTCGAATCCGCCTACGGTGTTTATGCAGATCGCAGCAGGATCCGTATCGCAGTCTTCGATTCCCAGGCTACACTCATCCTCGTCGGTGCAGGTGCCGCCGGTGGCCGGCGCGGAGTAGCCGGCGGGACACGTACATGCGTACGAGCCATCCGTGTCTGAGCAGGTGGCTCCGATAGCGCCGCAGGGTGTGCTGTCCGTGCATTCGTCGATATTCGTGCACGCCCCGTCAACGCCCGAATACCCGACGCCACAAGGTACACAGACTCCATCAGCCGCATCGGCGAGGCCGTTGCAGTCGTTGTCGACGTCGCTGTCGCAGACCTCGATAGCCCCGGGGTTGATCGCGGCGTTTGCGTCGTCGCAGTCGTTGCCGCCGCAGTCGACAGAGTCGTGACCGTCTCCATCCGCGTCGGCATTCACCTCGCACATCGTCAGGCAGAGGCCGCGTGCCTCGTCGCACGTCTGGCCTGCGATGCAGGCGGCGCGCACTGCGGCGACACAACCGAAATCATCTGCGCCCGGATCCTCCGGCTGGCAGCGCTCTGCGCCGTTGCAGAAGACCGCGTCGAAGCAGTCGCGATTCGAGCTGCAAATGGTGTTCGCGTCCCCGGCGGCGTCCAGGCTAGCGTCCGGCTCGCTCGCATCTCCCGCCGCGCCATCGATCGCATGCGGTCCAGAGCCGCCGCCGCAGCCGAGCAAGATACTCAGAAGAAGCGGCGCGCATCGCGCCCACGTGGCCGAGCGCATCGTGCTCAAAGTCAACTCACCCATCCCAACTCCTCCGAGTCCGTGCTGCCCAGACCCGTGTCGAGTCGATGGTGCGAGCGCCGGTGATCTTTCGCAAGCATCCCACGCGCTCTCCCGCGCAAGGCGCGGTGCCTGAGTTCGCTGATGTGGTCGTCAACGGGTGCTCGGCAGGGTGATGCCGTCCCTCTCCAGGCCAGCGATGGAGTGCCGACTACGCGACGTGCTTCACCATCGTCACGGCATCTTCCGCAAGCTCGATGAACATCGGCGTACCGTCGGGTTCCACGTCGATTTGGACCCGGAGCAGCCGATCTCCTCCGGCTCCGATTCGCCCTCGGTCTTCCACCACCTTGCCCGTTACGGCCAGCCCGCCGGACTCGGCGTTCGAGAAGTCGATCCATGCTGTGAGCCACGCCGGCGCACGCGCGGCGCCACTGTCTGATCTCGGAGAGCCTGAGATTGACTCGCCCCGGCGTACCCCCGCCGGAGCTCGACGTCCGCAGGTCATGGGGGAGCGTCGGTGGCGAGCGATATGAGGGGCATGGCGTCGATGGGCGTCCGCGCCACCGGGGAGCCTCGGCCACCGGTGACGACCTGACCATCTGCGACGTACCACACGCGTCCCCAACGAAAGTCCTGTGAGGGAAGACGTCGCTCGCTGCGGGAGGTGAGGTTGCGGAGCACGAGGTCACCGTTCATCGCGACGTAGGCGACTTGGCCGTCTCCCAGGACGATGGCACCCCATGGTGAAGCGTCGATCACCCCGAGGGAGGTTCGATCGCTGAGCATCAGGTCGCTCGAGAGCGCGGCCGTCCAGAGCTCCACGGGCGGGGGAGGGTCGGCCGTGGCGACGTCGAAGGTCTCGGTCCAGGCCAGGCGTCCGGGCTCCACACCGATGTCGGCGACGATCGTGTCGCTGAGTTCGAGCAGAGGCACGGGATCGCCAACACCCAGAGCTGCCCAGAGCCGAGGCCCCCGGTAGTCGTGCCAGAAGACGGTCGACCCCACGATGTCGACCTCCGGACTGACGTTCGGAAATGTTCGAATGACGCCATGCGCATGGATCTCGAGTCCACTGCTCGCGAAGATGGTGAAGGCGTTCGCGCCAGCGGTCACTTCCTCTCCGAAGTAGCCCTTGCGCCCGATCTCCGTCGGCGCGCTCACGTCGCGCAGGGAGTCGATGGGCGCGTGCACTACGCGGAGCGGGAAGGGACCCGAGCGCAGCGTGAGCACGGCATCGGTCCCGGTTACCTCGAGGTTGTCCACGATGCAGGAGTCGAAGTCTCCGTCGGGGCGTTCGCGGATGTAATCTGCCGGGCTGCGCATGGCGGCGAGCACCTCTCCGGTTTGAATCGATACGAGGCCGTAGACGCGATGGGTGTCCGTGAACAGGATGAACGGAGTCACGCCGCCGAGGCCTGAGGCGCCGCGAGTGTTGCCAAGCGGCCAGACGTTGGCGCCCGCCGGCGTCTCGAAGCGCATGCAACGCGAGACGCCGCAGGTGCTCACCGTGAAGGGTCCGAGCTCCTCAGGCCGCAGCGCGCGTTCGATGACGCACTCGTCGCTGAGCGTCGGGTAGGGGACCCAGCCCGGCTCCGTGGCCATCGGCAGCGGGCGCGGGGTCCAGTCCGGCGCAGGGGAGAGGCGGACGCGCTCGATTCCATCGTGGATCCTGTCGGACCAACGCCCATGTCCCAGCTCCCCGGCTCCGTTGCTGCCCCAGCAGCTCACCGCGCCGTCCTCGGTCACCGCGCAGCCGTGGGGTGGGCCCCAGCGACGATAGCCCCCTTCGAGGTCGACCGAGACGACCTGCTCGAGGGCAGGTAGTGGTCGTTCCGAGGCGCGGCATTCGAGGCCTCCGCTGGGCCGCAGGACGCAGGCTTGGCCCAACCCCAAGACCAGCTCGCGCGCAGGGCCGTCGAGCTCGGGGACGTGTGTCGGAGGCGTTTCCGGCTCGTCGAGCCAGCCCCAACAGTAGACCTCCTCGTCGACGGTTCGGGCACAGGTGAGCGAACGTGCGGTTTCGACTTCGACGGCTTCGGCGGGCAGGTCGACCCACACCCCCCGCGTGCAGTGGTCATAGGGCCACCAGGCCTGACATGGTGGGTCGAGCACGCCGCCGAGCGCGCCGTAGCTGAAGTAGCTCTCGCCTCCGCAGAACACGCGACCCTCCCTGACGTAGCAGAAGTGGCCGGTCGTGGCGGTGAAGTCGGTCACCCGATCAGCCGTGAGTATGCGTTCATTCCACACGGGGTCCACGCAGACGAGGTCGGCGTCAGCGGTGATGCCGCAGACGAGGCCGTCGCCCATGGTCAACTCGACCAGGGGAGGGAGGCCAGGCAGCGGTCGCGGGTACTGTCCGGTGCACACGACACTCCCGTCCTCACGCAGGCCGCAGGTGGTGCCTCCACCTGCCGCGATCTCGACGGCTCCCTCCAGGGCCGGGACGGGCGCGGCGAAGGGGCGGCATGGGCCGCGCCGGAGCGGGGCTCCGCACGTGTGGCGATGCACGAGGCCCTCCCCGAGCTGCAGCTGCGAGTCGTCGCCCCAGCAGTAGACTTGGCCAGCATCCGTGCGTGCACAGCTGTGATACGAGCCCGTCACCACCTGCACGAAGTGCGGGCCCTCCCAGGGGCCAGGCGACGCGGCGTCCGGAGCGCCGGGCCAGCCGCTATCCTGCATTGGCGCGTCGGGGACGCTCGGCCCCGCGTCCGCGGGCGGCAGGCCCGAGTCGTGTCCGGCGTCGACTTCAGTAGCGGAGTCAACACCGGCGCAGGCGCAGGTCGTGGTGACCCAGGCTACCCAGAAACTCAGCCAGCTTCGGTTCCGCCTCATGACTCATGGTCGCATGAGCGCCACGGCTTTTCCAACGTGGGCCCCGCAGCATCGGAAGATGCAGACCGCGCCGGCGAGGCCTACGTCGCGAGCGCCGCGAAGTTGTCGTGTCTCGAGAGTCGCGCGCTCTCGAGCGAGACCCTGCCCGCTTCTGACCGGCACGCCGCGCTCATGGACGACCTGGGAGTTGGACTATAATGATCGCTATCCTTGACGAATACGTCTCGAGAGAACAGAATACTACTCCTTATGCCGAGAAAGACGACGGCTCCTCATCCCTCCGTTCAGCGACTCCTGCGTGCGCTTGGCGAGAACATCCGCCTCGCGCGGCTGCGGCGCCATTTCTCGATGCAGCTCGTGGCCGAGCGCGCCGGCATGTCGCGCACCACGCTGCGTGCGGTCGAGCGCGGTGAGCCTGGGGTCACGCTCGGATCCTACGCGAACGTGCTGCACAGCTTGGGACTGCACGAGGACTTGGCGCTGATCGCGCGCGATGACGAGCTTGGCCGCAAGCTGCAAGACGCCAAGCTCCCCACGCGCCGCCGAGCGCCCAAGCGCCCTCGCAGGTCGACGCCACCTGACGGCTCGGCGAAGAAGGATGGCGGATGAGCGAGCGGCGCGTGATCGAGGTCGTCGCGGATTGGGCCTCGCTCGGCGGTTCCAGCCTGATGGGGCGCCTGACGGCCACGCCGGCTCGCGGGAAGGAGGTCTTCGCCTTCGAGTACGACGAGGCGTGGCTCTCCTCGGCTTCGCGGCTCGCGCTGGATCCCACCCTCTCTCTCTATCGCGGACCTCAATACCCCGCGAAGCAGCGTGAGAACTTTGGCCTCTTCCTCGACTCCTGTCCCGACCGCTGGGGTCGCGTGCTGATGCGCAGGCGCGAAGCTCAGCTCGCCCGCGTCGAAGCACGAGCCGAGCGCCGCCTGCTCGAGTCGGACTATCTGCTTGGTGTTCATGACGGGCATCGCATGGGGGCCTTGCGCTTTCGCGTGGGCGGCCGATTCCTCGACGACAACGACGACCTGGCCGCTCCCCCGTGGACCTCGCTGCGCGAGCTGGAGCACGCGAGCCTCGAGCTGGAGCGCGCTGGAGTCGAAGACGACCCCGACTATGGTCGCTGGCTTCGGATGCTGATCGCGCCCGGCGGCTCTCTCGGCGGCGCGCGACCCAAGGCGAGTGTTCGAGACGAGCGCGGCCGGCTCTGGATCGCGAAGTTTCCGAGTCGCGATGACGAGCACGATGTCGGTGCGTGGGAGCGCGTCGTGAACGAGCTCGCCGAGCGTGCCGGCGTCGTCGTGCCCAAGGCGCAGTCGCGTCGCTTCGGCTCGGGGCGGCACGCGGGTCGTGGTCATCACACGTTCCTGACCCGCCGCTTCGACCGCACGGATCAGGGCGAGCGCCTGCATTTCGCCTCGGCCATGACCTTGCTCGACCGGCTCGACGGGCAGGGCGCGGAAGAAGGTGTCAGCTACCTCGAACTCGCGGAGCTGCTGATGCGTCTCGGTTCGCGCACGAGGGCGGATCTCGAGCAGCTCTGGCGGCGCATCGTCTTCTTCGTCTGCGTGTCGAATACGGACGACCACCTTCGCAACCACGGCTTCATGCTCGAGCCGACGGGTTGGGCTCTCGCGCCAGCCTACGACATGAACCCGAACGCTCAGGGGGCCGGCCTGAGGCTGAACATCTCCGAGACGGACAACGCTCAGGATCTGGAGCTCGCCTTGTCCGTGGCGTCTGTGTTTCGGCTCTCCCGAGCGCGCGCGGGGGAGATCACCGCCGAGGTCATGGAGGCCGTCCGCGAGTGGCGCGCTGTGGCGTCGAGTCACGGCCTCGCCCGCTCCGCGCAGGATCGCATGCGTCGCGCCTTCCGTGTCGCGGACCGGTGAATCATCACGCCGCCCAGCGTGCGGGCTCGAAGCTGCACCGACACTTTGCACCTCCGACCTCGACTCGCCGAATCTCGTAGCGTAGGAGCGATGGATGCGACGCCACATCGACGACGTGATCTCGTGACGACCTTCGAGTCCTTGGGGCTCTCGGAGCCCTTGCTCCGCGCCGTGGCCGAGCTCGGCTTCACTGCGCCCACGCCCATCCAAGAGCGCGCCATTCCGCTGGTCGCGGCGGGTCATGACGTGGTTGCGGAGGCCCAGACGGGCTCGGGCAAGACGGCGGCGTTTGCGCTGCCCACTGTCCAGCGGCTCGCCCTCGATGCGTCGCAGGCTCACGCGCTGCGCGTGCTCGTGCTCGCTCCAACGCGAGAGCTCGCTTTGCAGATCGCCTCAG